>JAZAIZ010000064.1:0-1645 GCA_036230545.1 Myxococcota bacterium | reverse complement strand
CTTCACTCACCGCGGAGCCAAAGGCCACGTTAAGGCTCTCGCCACTCTCCGCGAGCGCCCAATGAGTGAGGTTGTCCACCGAACCAGCCAGGGCCTCAAAATCAGAGCGCAGGGCCTGCTTCACGGCGTTTTGAATCGTCCCCTGCTCCCGAATCATAATCAGATATTCGTTCGCCGAGACCTGACCAAAGCGCTGCACTCGAGCATCTGCGATGCCCATGGGCTCCAGGGCCTGCTTAATCTCACTCTCGGAGACCGCCTTCGAAAACTTCACCTGGATCTCATAACCACCGGCGAAATCGATACCAAAATTAAGTCCCATCAGCCCAATAGCCACCACGCTGGTGATTACCGCGATCATGGACAACACCCTGAGACGGGGAGCCAGCCCCAGGATGTCAAAAGTGGGCTCTTTCTTAAATAGCTTCATCGAACGTACTCCTTAAATGCTCAACGTCTCTAAACGACGACGTGAGCTAAAGAAATCGTAAATGAGTCGGGTGACGTAAATCGCCGTAAACATCGAACACAAAATACCCGCGATCAGTGTCACCGCGAACCCGCGAACCGGCCCCGACCCATACTGCATCAACACCACCCCGGCGATAAAGGTCGTGACGTTCGCATCCACAATCGTCGAGAACGCCTTCGCATAACCCGATTCAATCGCAGCCCGTGGCGTCTTGCCAATCGACAGCTCCTCCCGAATCCGCTCGAAGATAATGACGTTTGCGTCCACCGCCATACCGATGGTTAAAACAATTCCCGCCATGCCTGGCAAAGTAAGGGTCGCCTCAAACACCGCCAGCAACGCAAGCACCAGCACCACGTTGAGCGTCAACGCCACGTTGGCGATAACACCGCTGCCGCGGTAGTACATAAACATGAACAAAATAACCAGAATGGTGCCCACCAGGATAGCCCAGGTGCCACGCTCAACCGATTGCTTGCCAAGAGTCTTTCCAACCTGACGCTTCTCGCGAATCTCCACCGGCGCCGGCAAAGCCCCCGCCTTTAAAACCAACGCCAAATCGTTGGCCTGCTCGTAAATCTCGCGGGCGTTGCCAACCCCGCCAAGTGTAATCCGCGCGCTACCACCAGCAATCCGCCCTTCAATTCGAGGCGCGCTGTTCACCTTACTATCCAACACAATCGCCATACGACGACGGGCGTTGTCCTCGGTGAGTTTGGCAAAAATGTTCGCGCCCTTCGCGTCAAAGGTCATGGTGACATAATAGTCCGAGGGGATGTCGGGGTTCTGCTGCACCTGAGCGTTGGTCAAATAATCCCCGGTGATTCCGGGAACCGAGTTAAGCACGTAGGTGCGAAGCAGGGTCTCTGAGACACCTTCCCGCGTAATATCCTCAAAGGCCAACTCGTTTTGCTCACCGACCATGGGCTCCAAAATCCCAATCATCGCCTCACGGTGTTGCTCAGGGACTTCAAAATAGACCTCACGAAGGGGACCTTTAGGCCCATCAAACGAAGCATCACGCCGCACAACCCCTTCAGGGAGCGTGCCTGCGTCGATACCATCAAACGCCTGGGTGGGGGCCTCCTGCACAATCTTAAACTCAAGCTGCGCCGTCTTGCCAATCATCGAGATGGCGCGCTTGGGGTCTTTAACCCCCGGCAGCTGAATCAG
>JAZAIZ010000063.1:0-2397 GCA_036230545.1 Myxococcota bacterium | reverse complement strand
ACCTCCCTGGTTCAAGCCCTGACCGGAGTGCAGACAGACCGGCTCAGCGAAGAGCGACGCCGGGGGATCACCATTGAGCTTGGCTTCGCGCCCATCGCCCTGGGGGAAGATCTCCGGGCGAGTATCGTAGACGTGCCGGGGCACGAGCGCCTGGTTCGCACCATGGTCGCTGGGGCCGGGGGCATCGACATTGGGATCCTGGTGGTAGCCGCCGACGACGGGGTCATGCCCCAGACTCGCGAGCACCTCGACATTCTTCGCCTGCTTGGGGTCCCCGCCGGGATCACCGTGATCACCAAAGCCGATCTTGCTGACCAGGACCTTCTTGATTTTGTCACCGAGGACATCCGGGAGACCATCGCCGGCTCGGTCTTCGCCGATCAACCTATTCTGACGGTGTCCAGCACCACCGGTGCGGGCATCGATGAGCTCCGCGCCCTCCTGCACACCATGGGGCAGGACGTGGACCACCGCAGCGACGAGGGTCCGGGCTTTTTGCCCCTGGACCGGGTGTTCACCAAAGAGGGCTACGGTACCATCGGAACCGGCACCACCCTTCGAGGTACCTTCTCCACCGGAGACCTGGTGACCGTCCTTGGGGACAGCTCGCTCCCGGTCGCAGAGCTCAAGGTGCGGGGCCTGCAGGCACTGGGCTCCAGTCAGGACTCGGTGGTCGCCGGCATGCGAAGCGCAATCAACCTCGCCGGCAAAGGCACCGAACGGGTCACCCGGGGCATGACGGTGGGCAAGGCGAACGCCTTCCTCATGACTGAGAGCGTCATCGCGTGGCTCGAGGTGCTGCCACAGGCCACGACCCTGAAGGAAGAGACCGTCACCAGTCACCTCGGCACCACCGAGCGTGAGACCCGACTTATCCCCCTGGGCAGCGAAAAGCTTGAGCCAGGCGAGGCGGGGGCCGTCCTGCTTCGATTTGGCCGCCCCATCCCGGCCTACGCGGGCCAGCGCCTGGTGCTCCGGCGCCCGGGTGTCCACGGCCAGGCCACCATCGCGGGGGGCGAAATTTTAGATCCTGAGCCGCCTCGTGGCAAAGGCTCGGTCTCCCTGGCGGCGTCCGCGGTGGCGGCCCTGCGAGGAAACGCCAAGGAACGCCTGCGAGCTCTGGCCAAAGAGTCCCGAGCTGCGGGAATTAACCGAGATGCCATCATTCGAAGACTCCCCCCCGGGGAGGCCCGCCGCAGCGCCGAATATCTGGAGAAGAAGGTGCACCTGCTTCGAATGCCCGGCCAGGAGGAGCGCTGGGTGGACGGGGATCTCATCGCGAGCCTCGTGCATCAAATAGTCTCCCGGGTTAATGCCTACCACGACGAGCACCCTATGGCTGAGGGCATGCCTGAAGCGGAGCTTGGTACCCAACTGGCGCCTCCCGAGCGACACCTCGCTCCCCTGGTGGCCGACAGGGCTGTGGCACAAAAGAAGCTCATCCGTGCCCAAACGGTGGTGGCCATTCCGGGACGGGGCTCCGCTGTTTCCGATGAAGACAGCGCGGAGATGGTTAAAATTGCTGAGATTTTTGACGCAGCGGCCCTCACGCCCCCCGCCACCACTCAGCTTCAAGAGACCCTGAGCCTGGAAACCCGGCGCCTCGGCCAGCTGCTTGGATTTATGCGCCGCTCCGGTAAGCTCATCAAGGTTTCCACTGAGCAGCACTACAGTGCCGAGAGCCTCAAAGACCTCAGGCTCAAACTCATCGACTCCCTAAGCGCAAGCGACGAGCTCTCCGCCTCAGATTTTAAGGACATCGCCGGGGGGATCTCACGCAAATACGCCATCCCTCTGCTGGAATACTTTGACCGCGAAAAAGTGACCATGCGCGTGGGAAACCTGCGCAAGCTGCATCCCTCCCAGCGGCAGGAGGCCTCAAACTAATCCCTTTCAACGAGCCTAAAAGAGGCTCACCTGCTGGGACATGGGGAGGTCTTCAGTGCTGTGGCAACGTCGACACCGGGCTTCATAGGCCTCAGCAGCCCCAAGAACGACCTGGCTGGTCCCCCCCACCAAGCGCTGCGAGCGACCCGCGGGATTTCCGCAAACCATGCAAATCGCGAGCTGCTTGCTAACAAACTCTGCGATGGCCATCAGCTGAGGCATGGGCTCAAAGGGCTCCCCACGAAAGTCCTGATCCAGGCCCGCGATGATCACCCGCTTGCCCCGCGCAGCCAGCTCCTGAACCACGCCCACCAGCTCTTCACTGAAAAACTGCGCCTCGTCGATTCCCACCACCTCGCTGTCCTTCTCGGCACGCTCGAGGATCTCAGCGGCTGTACCCACCGGCTTGGCTGTGAGCCTCATCTGGGAGTGACTGACAATCTCGAGCTCCGCGTAGCGATCGTCGATGCTGGGTTTGAAGATCTCAACCCGCTGCCTGGCATAAACACA
>JAZAIZ010000062.1:0-28297 GCA_036230545.1 Myxococcota bacterium | reverse complement strand
GGTGACCGCGAAGTCCACATCGCTGAGTTCTCCCTGCCATGATTGGGTATCGTCCCCTCCGGTTACGGGGAAGTCCTCGTCATCCAGTGGGGCGGATTGTGGGTTGTCTTCCTTGCCTCCGGTTACGGGGAAGTCCTCATCGCTGAGTTCGTAGGACCAGGGGCTTACGGTACGTGACCCATTAGTCACCGGAAAGTCCTCGTCATCGAGCTCCCGGGAGTGCTTCTTCTTTCCTTTCTTGTCTTTCTTTCCCTTTTTTCCTTTCTTGCCTTTTTTGCGCTTGTTTTTGCTATTCTTTTTATTTTTCTTAACGGGGAAGTCTTCGTCACTGAGCTCTCCAGACCAGCTATCGCTCGTGCCGGAGGCGTTGGGGAAGTCCTCATCACTGAGCTCACCGGCCCAGCGTTCGGTGACGGGGAAATCCTCGTCGCTCAACTCTGTGGCCCATAGGGCGAAGTTCTCCTGCGCCGCCACGGGGACGTCCTCGTCACTGAGTTCTCCTGCCCACGCCGCTCGGTTGGTGACGGGGGCCGGAAAGTCCTCGTCACTCAGCTCATAGGCCCACTCCGAGAGTCGCGGATTGCTCAGGTGCACCCGCTGCTTCTCAAGGATACGGTCCGCGCTGACCACCATCTTTCGAATGGCAACGCCTTGGGGCATGTTCTCTTTGAGGGCTTGCATCGCGGTGTCGTAGTCCCTGTTGGACTGCTCAGCGGCGATATGGACCAGCTGGGTTACCTGATCCGGGGACATGCTGTAGACAATTTTTGCCGCGTTGGCGTGGGAGAGCCCGTAGCCGGCGACAAAGAGGGCCACCAGGGTGCCCCTGGCGGTTTTCATCATACTTCTTCTAATATTCATGGATTTTACAATCTCCTGGGGTAATTGGTTGGGTGCAGACAATTCCCCCTGCACCTGCTAAAAACGCCGCGGAGAGAGGTCTCCCCGCCTTTGAGATGGGGGTCATTCACTCTACGGTCAGCTTTGGGAGTTGATTCATTTTGGCAAAAGAAAATGGCGCTTCGGGCTCGGCGGGAAGATCGCTGTGCCCCATTGGGAGGAACCACAATGGAGTCTGGACGTGAATAAAGGAAGCTCTCGTTGGTTGAGACGGACGATCACGGTGTCGGCGGTGACCGTGGCGTGGACGTTGGTGTTGCTGCTTGGGCCCCTTCTGGCGACGCTGGCTGCGGTGCGGGATGTGGCGACGAATCGGCGCTGGATTACCCTGCGATTCCTTGTCTTTGGGACCATCTTTCTGAGCTGTGAGCTGGGTGGCCTTTTAGGGGCGCTGGTCGTGTGGGTAGTGACCCTTGGGGGGAGGCTCGAAGCTCTGGCCTTCAGGCTCAATTTTGGGCTTCAGAAGCTGTGGGCTGGCTGTCTCTTTGAAGGGTTGGTGCGGGTGTTTGGGATGAAGGTCCAGATCACGGGGACCGAAATCCTCCACAAGAGCCCGGTTATTGTCTTCTCCCGGCACGTCAGCAGCGCCGACACCATCATTCCGCAGGTCCTAATCGCGAGGCCGCACAATATTCATCTACGCTACGTCATTAAAAAGGAGCTGCTTTGGGACCCGTGTCTGGACATCGTGGGCGGGCGGCTGCGCAATTGCTTTGTGGACCGCAGCGCCGGCGAGGAGGCCGTCGCCCAGGTCCGCTCTCTCCTGGAGGGGCTGCTGCCTCAGGAGGGGGTGGTGATCTTCCCCGAGGGCACCCGCTTTACCCGGCAACGCCAGGAGCGCATCATCGCGCGCTTTCGGGAAGGGGGCAACGAGGCGGCTGCGCGAAGGGCTGAGTCCTTGCGCTCAGTGCTGCCTCCCCGCAGGGCAGGGGTGCTGGCGCTGCTGGCGGACAACCCCGGCGCGGACGTGGTTTTTTTGGCGCATACAGGGCTGGAGACGGTTCAGAATATTGAGCGACTCAAGAGCGGGAGCCTGGTGGGGGCCACCCTTGAGCTGGAGTGCTGGCGGGTTCCCTTTGAGGCGATTCCGCAAGGGGACCAGGAGCGCATGGAGTGGATCTGGGAGCATTGGGAACGCATGGACAGGTGGGTCACAGAACGCAACAACCCGGCCTGAGAGGGAGAGGCTCCTCAGCCCCTGCCCACCACGCCTCCGTCCTGGTGGCGAATCGCTACCACGGAGGCCCTTGGGGGGAGCAAGTCATCAAAGTCGGGCCAGCGGGTGCTGGGCTGATCAAAGGTTGAACCTTTGCTTGAGCCCGGGTGTTGCACCGACACAAAGAGGGTGGTGTTGTCGGGAGTAAACTGGGGGCTGCAGAGCTCCGCGCCAATGGGCACCCGCAGAAAACGTCGGGTGAGGGCGCGCTGGTCGCCTTCGGTCTCGCAGACCCAGATCCCGTCGCAAGTGTTGAGGGTCCCCTCGGCGCCGTCGGTGGAGATCCAGAGTCGACCCTGGTTATCGAAGGTGCTGTTGTCTGGGTTGGCGAGGTAGCCCTCGGGGGAGGTGTCGGGATGGTAGTGGGCTCGGTGATCGGGGTTGGTGTGATCTCCACCGAGCAGGAGTATATCCCAGCGGCCAGCGTTGGCGGCGTGGTCTACTCCCTCACTGCCGAGGGCGGGCGGGCTCAATTCCAGGATATGCCCGTGGTGGTTATCGGCTCGGGGGTTGGCGTCGCTGGCCTTTTCGGCGCTGCGTTTGTGGTTTTTAGTGAGCATCACATAGACCCGCCCTGTTTGGGGATGGACGTCAATGTCCTCGGGCCGGTCCATGGGGGTTGCCCCCAGGAGGTCTGCGGCGCGGCGGGTCTCGAGAAGCACATCCGCCTGGTCCTTAAAGCCATTTTCCCTGGTGAGGGGACCCTGACCAAACTTCAGGGGTGTCCACGTGAAGGACCCATCTGTCCCAAATTGGGCCACCGAGAGGGTGCCCTTCTCCAGGAGAGATCGGTTTTTGTCGGGGTGGTTGGGGTCAAAGCGATCCTCGGAAACAAAGCGGTAGAGGTATTCAAAGTAGTGGTCGTCGCCCGAATAAACCACCACGCGCCCGTCGTGATTGAGGATTGTGGTTGCGGATTCCCGGGTGATGCGGCCCATGGCGGTGCGCTTGACGGGGCGCGAGGTGGGGTCATAGGGATCAATCTCCACCACCCAGCCAAAGCGGTTGGCTTCGTTCTCTTCGCGGTTAAGGTGAAAGCGGTCTTCAAATCGATAAAAGGGAAAACGCGGCTCGCTGTAGAGCCCGAAGCGGTCATGATGCTCAGCTTCGGGGGAGTCGCCTTTCTCGCCGATGAAATAATGTTCAATATTCTCTTCGCAGATTAAGACGGTTCCCCAGGGGGTGATCCCCCCGGAGCAGTTGGCCATGGTGCCGATGATGGTTTCTCCCTTGGGGTCAAGGGTTGTGCGCATTCGCGGGTGGCCGCGCAGGGGCCCTCCGATGTCCATGGGAGTGTCGAGCAAGGTGATCCTGCGGTTAAAGTCCCCCTCAATGACGTTCCATTGGCCTCCTTGTCGTTTCACCTCCACCACCGAGTGGCCCATGGCGGCCATCATCATTTGGCTTTGCTCCTGGGTACATTTGTCCCGCGCGTCCTTGCGCCGGGTGAAGCCGGGGAGCATCATGGTGGGGGAGGGGTACTCGTGATTGACGCAGAGCAGCCCGTGGTCGCTGTTTTGGGAGCCAAAGGGCAGGGGCATAAACGCGATGAAGTCGCAGTTGGTGCCAAATTGCCCCCGCTGATCGTCTGGGCTGATAGTGCGTGGTGAGAAGGGGGGAGTCCCCGGGAGGATGGGATCTCCCCATCTCAGCAGCACCTGGCTTGCATGGTTAGGCGAGAGGTGGAAGTGGGCGTCGATCCCCTGGGAGACCTCTGCGAAGGGTGTTGGCACGTCGGGAGGGGCGGCGTGCTGCGGAGGGGCGCTTCGGGGCAGCGTCGCGCACCCAAAGAGGGGGGTGAAGGGGAGCGCCGCGAGGGTGGCCCCAAGGCCGCCAAGGAACTGTCTTCGTTTGCTGCGCTCCACGATGAGGTCGTGAAGGGAGAGCTGCTTTTTCGGGGGCGCTGTGTGCATCGGTGAGCCTTTGGGTTGTTTGCATGAGAGTAATCGGCGCCGCAGTGAAATTCAATGCCTCTTGGGGGCAACAAAGTCATGACAAAATGGTCCGATGGCATGACAAAGCGCGGTGATAGAGGCATAAGCTCTTCGGATCCGAACAACCGGGGAGGTAACCTCCCCCCATTTAGGAGTGAGACGATGCGAGGAACAATAATCGTAGTGGCGGCGACGCTGATGACAATGGCATCCAACGCGAACGCGAAGGTCTGCACCTATGGCGTGTCTGCCGGTGACGTGAGGGTGGAGTGGACTGCCTTTAAGACCACGGCGAAGGCGCCCGTTAAGGGGACCTTCAATCAGATGACCCTGGCGGGGCCCACCAGCGCCCATTCGTTGAAGGAACTCGCGAAGGGCTTGTCGATCACCATCGACGGTGCCTCCGTGGAGTCGAACAACCCCGGACGCAACGTAACCCTGTCGCAGTTCTTTTTTCAGAAATTTGCTCCCACGTCTGCAATCAAGGCGTCAGTGGTGAGCCTCGAAGGGGATGACACCAAAGGGACCCTTAACATCGCGGTGACCCTCAACGGTGTCTCCAAAACCCTTCCCTTCGCCTACACCGTTGAGGCGGGCGTGCTGCAGGCCAAAGCCACTATGAGCATGCGCGCTTTCGCGCTGAAGGCGGCCTTCAAGTCGTTGCACAACGCTTGTGCGTCGCTTCACACGGGCAGCGATGGCGTCTCCAAAACCTGGGATGATGTAGAACTCGCTCTCTCAAGCAAGTTCACCAAAACCTGCAAATAACCTCGTAAGGGGGCAGGAGCGCGCTTTAGGAGAGGAGCCGAAGATGCTTGAGCGCGCCGGCCTGATGGGCTGAGCCAAGGACCTCGCTGGTCATAAAGTCACCGTCTATCCCTGTGATCTTCACTTTGACGATCTGTCCAACAAAGCGCTCCGGCACCTCAACGAGCGTTCGTAGATAATTCTCCGTGTAGCCGGAGAAGACGCCGGGGCGCTCCTCGCTGCGCTCGACCAGGACGTGGCAGGTTTGACCGAGCATGTTTTCGCGGAACGCTGCGCCGGTTTTTTGCCCGACGCTCATCATGGCGCGGCTGCGGGCTGCGGCGACGTCCCCCTGAATCTGGTTGGGGTAGGTCGCTGCGGGGGTGCCGTCCCGGGGAGAGTAGCGAAAGACGTGCAGCTGGGAGAAGCCAATCTGTTCCACGAATTTGAGGGAGTGGTTAAACTCCTCGTTGGTTTCACCGGGAAACCCCACCATGATATCGCTGGTGACCGTGGCGTTGGGAAAGCATCGGCGAATGTGGGCGACGAGCTCTGCGTATTGCGCGGTGGTGTAGCGGCGTCGCATGCGCTCCAGGGTGTGGTCGTGTCCTGCTTGAAGGGGGAGATGAAAATGCGGCATCAGCTTGGGGTGGGCCGCGAGGGCGTCCACCATCTCGTTGCTGAAGTCCATGGGCTCGAGAGACCCGATGCGGATGCGCTTAATGCCTTCGATGGGGCTTATCTGCTCCAGAATGTCCTTCAAGGACACCGTACGCCGCACGTCCAGCCCATAGGAGCCGAGGTGAATGCCCGTTAGCACCACCTCCTGAAAGCCCTCGGCGGCGAAGCGCCTGGCCTCTTCCACGATTTCCAAGAGGGGGCGGCTGGTCATCTTGCCCCGCACGTAGGGGATGATGCAGAAGCTGCAGAAGGCGCTGCAGCCATCCTGGACCTTGAGCAGCGCGCGGGTGCGCTGGCCAGGGGGAGGAGGGGAGGGGAGCTCGCTATCAAGGGTATCGCAGGAACTCTGGGGCGCGCTCGCCGGCTCGGGGGCGGGAAGGTCGAGGTTATCGAGGTAGTCGAGGAGGTCGCTCTTTTCTTTGTTGCCAAACACCAGGGAGACCTCGGGGATCTGCTCGATGACTTCTTTGGCACTCTCGGCGTAGCAGCCGGTGACGATGACCTTTGCTTCAGGGTTGGCTCGGGTGGTTTTGCGCACCAACTGGCGGGCTTTGCGATCGGAGAAATTGGTAACCGTGCAGGTGTTGATAATGTAGACGTCCGCGGGGCTCTCTTCACCCACCAGGGTGTAGCCGTTGCGTCGCAGGGTCGACTGCATGGACTGGGATTCGTATTGATTGACTTTGCACCCAAGGGTGACAAACGCTGCTTTGGTCATGGTGGTGCCCTCGGCCTGGCGGGGACTCTCGCGCCAGAGGCCAGGGGCTGTTTAGCGAGTTCGTGGGCGGCTGTCCAGAGGAAGCGCTGGTCGGGAAGGGCTCAGCTCTCCTCGTGCTTAACCTGCTGAGAGAGGTAATTTTGCACGCCGATTTGGTCTATTTGCTCCAGTTGGGCTTCGAGCCAGTCGATGTGCTCCTCTTCGGATTCGAGGATCTCCTCGAGGAGGTGCCGGGTGCCGTTGTCGCCCAAATCAGCGGAGAGCTTGATCCCGGCGTTTAAGCGAGGCACGGCCTCAAGCTCCAGGGCAAGATCGACCTTCAGTTGCTCGGGGACGGTCTCGCCGATGCGAATCCGGCCAAGCTTCTGCACATTGGGCACGCCGTTGAGAAAGAGGATGCGCTCGATGAGCTGCTCGGCGTGCTTCATCTCGTCGATGGACTCTTTGCGGATCTTTTTGTAGAGCCGCTCGTAGCCCCAGTCGGCGCACATCTCGGCGTGGAGAAAATACTGATTAATTGCGGTAAGTTCGGCGCACAAAACGTCGTTGAGTGCGTCAATAATCTGCTGGTCGATGGGATCCATTGGTCTCTCCTGACCCGATGACGGGGGTTATTGATTATAACACAACGTCTCAGATGGGAGGTCAAGTAGGGGCAGGGGGGAGATTTGCGAGAATGAGAATGAGAATTGATACCAGGGTGGCGAGATTGACAACGTCCCTATCGTCCGCGCTGCTGAGCAAGTCGCTTACGCAGTCGCTCTGAGAGGGTATCAAGCCCGACCACGATGACCAGGAGCAGCGTCAGCCCGGCGGTAGCGGCGGGGAACTGTCGCCACTCCATATAATACATGAGATCCTGGCCGATGCCTCCGGCGCCGACCACCCCGAGAATGCTGGCGGCCCGGATATTGTATTCAAACATAAAGAAGCAGGAGCTGGTGAGCACCGGCCGCGCGGCGGGGAAGATAGCCAGGGCGAAGGATTGCAAGCGTGAGGCGCCAAGCGCTTTGAGCGCGGCGGCGGCGCGACCGTCGACATCCTCAAGGCCCTCGTAGAAAAACTTGGTGAGGTACCCGGTGGAGTAGGCGCCAAGGGCGAAAATGCCCGACACGGGCCCAAGCCCCAGCATGGCCACAAAGACCAGTGCCCAGAAAATGGAGGGAACCGTTCGGACAACATTCAGCAAAAAGCGTACCGCGGGTCGCAGCAGGGGAGGACCCAGCTCACGGGCGGCGAGAACACCGAGGGGAAAGGAGAGCACCACCCCAATGACGGTCCCCCAGAGGGCCATCTGAATGGTTTGCAGGAGCGAGACGCTGAGGGTGGTCCACGGCAGGGCAACGAGAGCTTCGAGGCTTTGGGGAAGAAAGCCTTTGGAGAAGGCTGCCAGCTCCGTGAAGAGCCCCTGGAACGAGTCGAGGGAAAGTCCCACCCCGGCGGCGGCCCATCCCAGGGCAGCAATGAGGAGCCCGCCGAGGAGCCAGGAGCGGCGCTTGTCCATGAGGGTGCCAGGGTCTCCGAGGGCTCGGTCCTGGGCGGGCGAAGCGGGGTTGTCGAGGGGCGCGTTTACCGTGGGCGGGGTCGTGGATGCAGGGGTGTCGGGCGGTGCGATGTCCTCAAGCGCGCCTCCCTCCATGCGCAGAAAGCGCGGGAAGAACTCTCTGCAGTAGCCCAGATCGTGAGTGGTCACCACCAGGGCGAAGCCGTATTTCTCCTGCAGGCTGCCCAGCAGCTGCAGAACGCGCTGACCGTTTTCTGGATCCAGGGCCGAGAGAGGCTCGTCCGCGAGGAGAATCTGCGGTCGGGCGCAGAGGGCCCGGGCGATGGCCACCCGTTGTCGTTGCCCACCAGAGAGGCTGCTCACCCGTTGATGGGCCAGGGCTCCCATACCGAGGTCGGTGAGGATTTGGCTGGCTCGTTCGCGTATTGCGGTTGAGAACCCCAGGGCGCTTTGCAAGGCGGACACCTCGCCGATGGCCCCGGAGCATACATTGGTGAGAACATCTCGCTCCACCACGAGCCGCTGGTCCTGGTACACCAGAGCGAGTTTGCCTTGAAGCGTGAGCGAGCCGGACGTGGGCTGCACTGAACCTTCAAGCATTCGCAGCAGGGAGGTCTTTCCCGAGCCTGAGCTGCCGATGAGGGCCACCCGCTCACCAGCGTTCAGCTCCATCGACACGTTCCTTACAGCGGGCTCGGTGCACCCAGGGTAATACAGGCTCAGATTTTGAGCCTTCATCACGGGCGTAGACGCGATGTCATGGGCTTCGCTGACCCCGGAGGTATTCGCGGAGCGTGTGGGAAGGGCAGAACTCATTTAACCAGCTTCTTTTCCTGCAACCCGGTGTTGGTGAGGGCTTTCATTGCGGTGGCGATGTGGATTTTTTCGTCCACCTCAACAAAGGTGGCTGCTCCATAAACATCCGCGAGGAGTAGGGGCTGGTCACGACTGATTTTGAGAAGGGCCTTCTTCATCTTTAGTTGAATATCCACGGGAAGGTCACTGCGGATGGCGATCAGGTGGGTGGGGACGCCGGGGGTGCGGGTCAGAATACGCAGCTTGGAGCGCTGCTCAGGGGTGAGGTAAATATCCGCTTTGGCGCCCTCCATGGTGTAGTCGCTGACCGCGCAGGCGTCTGCCTGGCCATTGAGCACGCTCAGCAGCGCTCGGTCGTATCCGCCGGCGAAGTTTACGGACCCAAAAAATTCAGCGGGGTTTTGCCGAGGAGTCAGCAGACCATCCTCCACCAGTCGGGAGTAGGCCATGACGTACCCGGAGGTGCTGGTGGGGGAGGTGAACATCATGCGCTTGCCCTTCAACTCGTTGAGGGTGGTGTAGGGGGAGTCTTTTGCCACCACAAAGATGGAGTTGTAGAAGGTCTTGTCGGCGCGCTCCTCTACGAGGAGAGGTTGAACGGGGGCCTCTTTTTTGGCGAGGATGAAGGGGATCGAACTCAGATAAGCCACCTGTGCTTTGTTGCTGACCAGGGCCTGGACGCTCGCGCCGTAGCTGGCTGGCACCATCACCTCCACCTTGACGCCGATTTCCTTGGAGAGAATCTCCGATACTCGCGCAGCGGTTTGGGCGATTTTTTTGGGGTCTTTCTGTTTTTGAAATGCGAAGACGATGGACTCCGGTCGGGGCGCCTCCACGGGGCTGATGGCGTCCTTGCGGGTGGAGGTCTCCGGGTGGGTATCGGTGCACGCTGAGAGCATAGCGACAATCGTGATGATGCGCGCGAGCGGTGTATAAAAATGAGTATTCATGGGCTTCTCCTCTTGTCGGGGCGATGAGTCCTGCGGGCTTTCCATTAACCGAAATGTCTCATGGTGTCAGCCCTGCAGCCGACTTTTGCGGCTTTGGGCAATCCACTCCTGAAGGGTTGTCTGTTGGGCTTGGTGGTTGATTTGGTTGGCGAGGTGGGCGGCGTGCTTTAGCTCTCCCACCTGCAGGAAGGCATAGGCGAGGTGGTAGAGGGTGGTGTCGTTGAGGGCACTGGCGTCCGCGAGCAGGGGCTCAAGGGCGGTGGCCCGGTCGTAGTCTTCAGCGGAGAGGTAAATGGCCAGGCGCTGGGTGAGCTGGCGCGGGCCGGGGCTCACCGCCGCGTTCCAGCGCAGAGCTTGTCGGGTGTCTCCAGCGAGGCGCCATTGGTCAGCGGCTTCAAAGGCGGTGGTGCCGCCCTGGCGGTGGGCGCGGCCAAAGAAGTCCGCTGCCGCTCGGGGTGCCTGCAGCGCGGCCCATGCGTAGCCGGCCTCGGCCAGGACGCCGGGGTTGTCGGGCGCTTGATGGACGAGCCGCTCCAGCGTCGTGAGCCCCCCAGGGGTGTTGAGGGTCTCCCGGGCGATTCTGGCAGCGAGGGTGAGCTGCTCAGGGGAGAGGGGAGTTCGGTCGAGCAACGCCCGCAATTCGCCGATGGCCGCGTGGTGCAGTCCCGCTCTTACCAGAACCAGGAGTGTGTCCAGGGCCAGCTCCTGGGCATCGGGAAAGCGCTGTCTCGCCTCTTGCAAGGTGGCGTAGGCTTCGGCGGGTTGATGGGCCCCCTGGTGTGCACGGGCCTTTAAACGATAATACCCGGGGCGGCGCTCTCCGAGGTCGGCGCATTGCTCCAGCGAGGTGAGGGCGTTCTCATAGTGCGACAGGCGCAGTTGGGCCTGGGCGAGGTAGAGCCAGGTGGATTTCCACTCCGGCTTCTCTTTGAGCACGGCCTTAAAGGCGGCCTCTGCCTGGGCAAACTCGCCCTTTTGCAGGGCCACCAGGCCTTGGAAGCGGGTGAGTTGGTGGCGGGGTCCCTCCAGTCCGGCGAGCAGGTGCTCGGCTTTGTCCACTTGCCCGGCTTGCAGGAGGCGCTGCAGCTGCTCGCCCGGTGTGTTGCTCGCGCTCGCGCTCTGCAGGGCGCACCACGAGACCAGAAGCATCGTGGTCAGGGCCGCAGGGAGGCGAGAGGGGAGTGAGAGAGCGGGCACGGTTATTTCCTGAGGGCGAAGGTTATTTTTTGACGTTTGAAGGAGCGAACCGGCTGCCCGTCTACACGGGCCGGGGTGTAGCGAAACTGCGCAATGGCCCTCTCGGCGCTGGCATCGAAGATCCCCTTAGGGTGGGATTCAAGCACCTCGGTGCTTTCTACCAACCCCTGGGGGCTGATGATAATGCGGAAGACCACGTGACCCTCAATCTTTTGGGTGCGGGCGAAGCGGGGGTAGTGGGGAGGGACTCGGGAGATCGCACGGGAGGCTTTGTCCACCGCATCTTCCCGAAAGATGAGGGCTCCGTCTTGCGTGTCTTCGTTGAGGGGCTCTAGAGAGGTGTCCAGCTCCAGGGTGTCGAGGAGGTCCCGTTTGAGGGAGATCGCCGAGGGCAACGAGAGGGAGGGGAGGGCCAGCCCGGAGAGGGTTGCTTGTTGCAGGGGCGAGGCAGGGGCGAGTGGCTGAGTGGGCGCAGGCTCCGGGCGCTGCAACTTCAGCGGAGTGAGGGTGGTGGAGCCCTCATGGGTCTGGGGCTGTGTGAGGGTGTTCACCCAGATAACGAGATTCAAGAGGCCGTAGTTAGCTAGAACCGTCAGGAGGAGCGCGACCAGGTAGTGGTGGAGGGGATGTTTCACAGAGCCTGCTCCACCGCGACGCCGACGTTCGAGGCGCCCGCGAGGGTGCATTGATCCATCAGGTGCACCAGGCTTCCGGTCTCCACGTGCTTGTCGGACACCAGCAGCACGGTTTTGGAGGTGCGCAGGGCGAGGGCCTCGCGCACGCGGCTTTGCACCATCCAGCTATTGATGGGCCGCCCGTCCACGGTGACCTGCCCTCGGCGGTCCACGGCGACTCGGAGGGCCTGCTGCTCGCTGAGCTGGCCGGTGCTGGAGTCGGGTCGCTCAAGGTCGAGGTTGTTGTCGCGGTTGAAGGTGGTGGTCACCATGAAAAACACCAGGAGGATAAAGACGATGTCGATCAACGGGGCGATGTTGATCTCTTGCGCCTCTTTTCGGCGCTGCAGGAGGCTCTCGGTTTTTTTCATCGGAGGGTCTCCAGGCGCGCCTGATTGGTGCGCTCAATCATCTCGCTGGTTTGGAGCAGCTCGTCTCGAAGGACGTCTTCTCTGCGGTCGAGGATTCGTCCTGCTACCACTCCGGGGATGGCTACCAAAAGTCCCATCTGGGTGCTGATGAGGGCCTTGGAGATCCCGCCGGCCATGGTGGCGTCGCCGCTGTAGGCCTGCAGGCCAGTCAGGGAGGAGAAGGTCTCAATCATTCCCGACACCGTTCCAAGAAGCCCCAGCAGGGGGGCCATTTGGCAGAGCAATCGGATGCCGCCTCGATAATGTCGCAGGCTCCGCTCGGCCTGTTTGAGGATCACAAGAAAGGAGCCTTCAAAGTACGAGAGGGGGGTCTCACTGCGTGCGGTATCTCGAACAAAGTCGTTGGAGAGTCTGCCGCCAAAGCAGAGAACGTAGTCCACGATGCCCCGTGGCAGGGCGTCCTGGGAGGGGGCGCTCATCCAGTGATTCCACCTGCTCTCCACGGGCGCCTTAAACCCACGGCGCAGCAGCTGCAGCCGCAGGCCAAGGAGAAACCACAGCAGCAATCCCATGACGCAGAGGGGCGTCATGACCCACCCACCGGTGGCGATAAAATGTGCCACGTGCTCAGGCATCGAGTGTCCCCTGGGACCAGGTGCCGATGGGCAGGATGTTGTCGACCTGGTTGCGCTTCTTATTTTTAAGGGGGAGCTGCTCGATGGAGTTTAAGAGCTTGAGGCTGTTGGTCTCAATATCTCCGAGGATGTGTTCCACCCAGCGGTTGAGGAGGGCACCGGCCATGAGCGCGGGGATTGCCACCATAAGGCCAAGCTGCGTGGTCAGGAGGGCCTCGGAGATGCCCCCCGCCATGAGTTTGGGATCTCCGGTGCCGTGCTGCGTGATAACGAGAAAGGTCGCGATCATACCGGTGACTGTCCCGAGCAGCCCCAGCAGGGGGGACACCGCGGCGATGATGTTCAGCCCGGAGAGGAAGCGCTCGAGGGAAGGGCGGCACGAGAGGATCACCTCGTTGGCCCGGTCTTCCATCTGCTCGCGGGTGAGATCTTTGTGCTGGAGGATAACCTCCATTACCCGTGCGACGACCCCCGGATTTTTCTCACAGCGCTCATCGGCCTGCTCCCAATCTCCCTGTTGAATCAGCTCGTCCACTTCGATCATGAGGTTCTCGGCGTTGGTGTGAACCAGGTTCAGGTTCCACAGACGCTCCAGGGTGATTAAGATCGCACAGAGAGCCAGCAGCAGGATAGGCCACATGACCAGCCCCCCGGATTGAATGGTCTCCCAGAGTGTTCTGTCCCGTTGAAAGAGGTTGTTGGCGGGGAAGTCGGGGTCAAAGACCACCGCGCCCACGGTGGTGGGGTGGGGCGCCTGAGAGAGGGAGTGGGCGCTGGAGACGGTGCCCTGGCGTTGCTCCCGGGTGAGGTGGGTGTCGAGTTTGAGGTGGGTGGAAGACGTGGGTAGCAGGGGGCCGCCTTCGGAGTTTAGGGCGATGGCCGCGACCTGCGAGATCCAGAGGATGTCTGAGCGTTGCAGGTTTCCCTGGCTGTCAAAATAGGAACCTCCTGCTTCGACCCGTAGGCGCCCCTCGTTGGCGATGTGCTCGGTGATCTGCATGATGGCTGCAGGAAGTTGCTCAAGGTGGGTCTCCACCGTCCCCGCCATGGGCGAGGAGAGGTTTTGGAGGTGCTCCTTGAGCTGCTTGAACGTTCGGGTGAGGAGGGCGTCTCGGGAGGGGCTGGTTTGCAGGCGGTTTAGTTGAAGGCCGGATTCGGAGAGCTGGTCGTTGTCGTGTCGCAGGGTAATCAGGGCTTCGGTGAGCGTGTCCAGCCGGCGGGCCAGGGTTGCTTCGTCGCGTTTTTGGTCCTCGGTGGCGGCGGTGAGCGCGGCCCGCAGGCTTTGGGCCTCTTGCTCGAGCAGCTTCAGCTCCTGCTGAACGGCGCTGCCAAGGGGTGGGGTGGCGAGGGCGAGGCTGGTGGTGAAGAGGCTTGTCGCGAGGAGAGCGAGGGGAGTCAGGCGCTTCATGAGGGGTCTCCTGCGGGCAGGCTGAGGGGCAGGCTGAAGTAGCCAGTGCGGCGGTTCTCGGCGAGCGCCTTGAAGAGTTCCCGGGCGGCCTCGACCTGTGCGGGATCTGCAAAAAACTGGTAGCTCCACGCTCCCTGCCCTGATGTGGCCCAGCCGTAACGCTCGTCGGTGGTTTTAAAGTAAAGGCCGGCCATCCCAAGGTGGGCGACGTCTACCAGGACGCTCGCGCCGCCGAGGGTAATCACCTGCTGTTGCAAGCCCAGCTCGCGGGTGAGGGTGCGCTCGTCCTGGATAAACTGCCAGAGCTTTGAGAGGGCTGTGGTTGGGTCAGGCTCGGTGGATGTGAGGGATGTTTCAATTTGGGACAGGGTTTTAAGGCGTTCGGCCTGCTTGTAGGGGAGGGAGTTGTTGACGTGCGCGCGGAGCACGTCAACGGCTTCGAGGGTCGGTTTGAGGAGGGTGTCACGTCGCGCCTCAAGGCTGGCTTGCTGGTCGAGGAGTTGCCGGCGTTTTTGCAGGAGGGTGGTCTCGCGGATTTTCTCCTGCCGCACTTGCAACTCAAGGTGCGCTATCTGAGCGTCGAGAGACTGGCGTCGACTTCTGCCCTGTGCGCGGCTGTCGGTGAGGTCCCGGGCGAGTTGATTCACCTCGCTGCGCAGGGCGGTGACCCGCTGCAGGTCCGCGTCGAGCGAGGCAGTGCCGGGGGCGCCAAGGAGCAGGGCACAGAACGAAAGGGGCAAGAGCGTGTTCATCATGGTGTGTTGTTTCCTACCACAGATCTGAAAACTGATGCTTGTAGCCAAGCATCACCAGAAGCGGTTTACCGGGTCTCGGACCATAGGGGCGGCGCGAGACCATATAGGCCTGATTGAGCAGGTTGTCGACCTTAAGATAGAGGTTGCTATCGGGGGAGAAAGCGTAGGTGGTGACGAGATCAACGACGGTGTGCTCGGGGATGCGCTCGTTTGGGGTCAGGGTGCCTTGGCCGGCTACGTCCCGCATCTGGCTGACCCAGGTGGTGCTCAGGTCGAGGCTCCATTGATGGGTCGCAACCCCCGGGCCGCTGAGCCCAAGGCCCAGGTTTGCCTGGTGCCGGGGGACGTAGGGGAGGTTGTCTCCAGCGCTGACGTCTCCGTATTGGTCAAAGGCCGATTGAAAGGAGGTTCGAAACTGGGTTCGGGTGAGGGTGTAGGCCAGCCGCAGCCCGAGCTGCAGGCGGGCTGGGAGGTCCTGTTGGTGTGCTCCGGCGACCTCCAGTCCATAGACCCAGGCTTGACCGCCGTTGAACTGCCGACCGTATTGATTCGCGCACTTGCCGGAGGAGGAGAGTCGGCAGGTGGCGGTGATGTTCTCATAATCATTAAAGAAACCCACCAGTTCGAGCTCGCTTTTCTCACCCTGCAGACGCGCGCCGGCTTCGTAATTAACGCTGGTTTCGGGTTTGGGCTCGGTGTCGTCGGAGGCTTGCGGGCCGGGAGCCAGGGGGCTGAAGCCGCGATAAACTCCGGCGAGAAGGCCGACGTTTTTGCTGAGTTCGTAGAAGAGCCCGGCCCCGGGGACCAGCACCGAATAGGAGTGCTCTGCGGTGTCGCCGCTTTTGCTGTAGGAGGTCGCGATGTGTTCAAAGCGCAGGCCTGGGGAGAAGACGAGGTCTCCCTTGCGCAGCTCATCCCGGAGGTGCAGGGCGAGGGCGTGGGTTTCTCCTCGGTTGCCGGGGAGGGGCAGGACGTCATCGCTACGCCTGAGGGTGCCCTCCTGCATCTCGTGCAGCGCCTGGCTGGGGTTGCGCTCGATGAAGTCGTTGTGAAAACGAATGCCAAACTCAATGTCCTGCTCCACAAGATCCCAGTGCGGTCGCCAGTGCAGGGTGGATTGAACCCCCTGAGACACAAAGGTGCGGTCGTTGGTTCCCACCAGGAGACCGCCCCCGCTTGCGGCGGAGGAGTCCGCTTCTCCGGTGAGGATGCGGTAGAGGGTCTGCGGGGTGCCGCTGGTGAGGTCGCTCTGCAGCAGCGCTTTCAGGTCAGAGCCCGTGCTGTTGTCAAAGCCGGCCATCTTGGTCCAGGCTCGGCGAAAGTCATTGCGATAGAGGCTGGTGTTGATGTCGAGGCGCTCGCTCAAGCCCACAAACCAACTCAAGGTGGCCTGGGTTCTCTTCCAGTCCATCAGCGCGTTCTGGCTGGCGCTGTAGCGGCGGTAGGGGGTCGCCTCAAAGTCATCGTTGGAGAGGCCCATGTAGGTCTCGTTGGACAACTCGGTGGCCGCGCCAAGCTTGAGCATCACCCGGTGGGCGACCGCGGCGGATGGGGAGGAGCGGTAGGCCACCTTCAGCATGCCTTCGTTTTTGGCGAAGCCGGTGGTGTCGCCGGTGTCGAGTTCTTTGAAACCGTCGGTGCGCAGGTGCACGCCCTCCAGCAGAAAACCAAAGTTTTTCCCGCCGTAGCCGAGGCGCGTGTGGGCTTTGCCGGAGTTATACTGGCCGCCGGCGAGGTCGAGGCTTAAGAGTGAGCCTTCGGGGATGGGGGCGGTAAGAAGGTTGAGCGCGCCGCCGATGGTGCTGGGGCCGTGTTGAATTGCGGCCGGACCTTTAAACACCTCGGTGCCCGTCATCCGGGTCATCAGGGGGAAATAATAGGCGGCTGGGGCTGAGTAGGGGGCAGGTCCAAGCAGGAGCCCGTCCTCCATAAGGGTAACCTTAGAGCTGCGGTCTGAGCTTGCGCCGCGCAGTCCTATGTTGGGACGCAGGCCAAAGCCGTCCTCTTCCCGGACATACACACCCGGAATCTGCGCGAGCACTCGATGGATGTCATCGTATTCAAAGAGTTCCATTTGCTCGTTGTCGATCACGTGGGCCGACCCGGCGATGCGTTTAAGCTCGGACGCCTCGGCCACGACGGTCATCTCGTCGGTCTCTTCGTCGGCTGTCCCGGCATCGGGTGCCGACGCCGCGCCCGCAGGGAAGGGCGCAAGGAGAAGCAGGAGGCTTAAGGGCAGCGCCACTTTAATCATTGTCGCCCGCTCCTTCCTCGGGAACCTCCAGTTGAAGCACGTCCGCGAAGTCGGTCTTAAAACGCGACATGGCGCCCTGCAATGCGCTGTAGGCTTTCTCGAGTGTCTCAAGGTTGGAGTTGATGGCCTCATGGAGGGGGACCTCCAGGGAGCGAAGCTCCTCAAGGGTGCGGGTAACTCCCTCCTGGATGGCTGTGGCGATATCCTCGGCCCCCTGGTCGGCGAGGAGATCATCAAAACCGGGTGCCTCGGCCTCGCCCCCGGTGAACACCTTCTCAAAGGTCTCGAGGTTGGCGATGATGTGCTCGGTCGAGGCGTTGGCCCAGCGGGACTCGCGCTGCTCGGAGCAGGCGGAGGCGTCGCAATCTCCGTGACCGGTGGGTAGCCCAAGCTTGGCGTCTTTGACCTTCAATTCCGCATAAAAGAGCGCATGGTAGAGCTCGTTGGTGGCGTGATGGACCCGTTCGAAGGAAGAGTCGCTGGTGCCTGCGTTGACGAAGGTTGTGAAGAAGGCTCCGGTGTCGGGTGCCCAGGAAGAGGCGAGTTCCTGGCTGAGTCTTACCAGCTCGGTGGCCAGGTCGTGAGCATAGGCAGCGCGTCCTGCGTTGACCTCTGTGGCGGGCAGGGCCTGCCAGGGGCCCTGGTTGATCGTGGCCAGGGAGGCGCATTGGTTTTGGACGTCGGGCGCGAAGAGGAGGTACTCCATGGCGTCGAGGCCATAGGCGTTCCCCAAGCGGGTCGTAAAAAAGTCGTCCTGGGCGTGTTCGGCCTTCAGGGTTTCCTGGTCCACGCGGCAGGGGTTGGTGCTTGGCCAGGAGTAAACCTCATCCCGGAGGTTTTTGCCCTCGGTGACCGACACGCTTGAGCCGGCGGGGCCCACCTGCAGCATCTCAAGACGTTGCCAGACGTTCATGGTGTCTCGCCACGCCTGGCGGGCGCTCTGGTGCAGAGCCTCGTCGGTGGGGGATTGGGCGAAGGAAGCGGTGGCCTGGTGAAGCGTGGTCGCGTTTTCAGCGAAGCGCTGCGTAAGGGGGGCGATGATGTTTCGGGCGACATGCTCAAGCATGGCTTCTTGCTGCGGTGCCGAGAAATCGTCGTTGGTGCTCGGCGGTGCACACGCCACACAAAGCAATAGCAGGACAATCAGGGAGGCGGCGGGGAGGGGCAGGCGCATAGGCGGTTCCTGAAAAAGGCGGCTCCCTGGTGAAGGAGCCGCCTTCGGAGTCTTTTTACCAGTTGGTGACGTCGTCTTCGGAGAACGCGTAGGCGGTCTTCAACATGTCACGGGCTTCGATGAGGGTGGTTTTATAGGTGTCAAATCCGGCCTGACCAGGCAGCACCGGGGCTTCGCCCAATTTCGCATGGAGCTGCTGAAATGCAGCCGCGTCCAGGGGAGAGCGCGGGTTGAATTGAAAGCTCAATGCAAAGCCCTTCAGCTCAGACCAGTGCTTGGCGTGATTGTAAAAATTGTAGTCGGCTTCGGAAGCATTCATATCGCCCATAACGTCGTTGATATAATGAATGGCTGTGGCGGCGATTGCTTTCTCCCACGCAGCGACGGCGATGTCTCGCTGCTCTTTGAGGCGTTTCATCTCGTCGTCGGTGAGCTCACCTTTGGCGTTGTGGATGATAAAGCGCCCCTTGACGAAGGCGTCAAAGGCGTCCTGGGTCATATCTGTGGAGTGTTTGCGGTCGCGCTTGGCAGCGTTGATGGAGTGTCCGTAGTTCATCTCGCCGATGAGATCGATTTTTCCGTCGCCGTTGGTATCGTGGTAGCCTTTGGACCAGCCATCGCGGCCGCCTTTGCCGGCGATCTCGTCGTCGGTGTAGTCGCCGTAGTTGTGGGCTGCACCAAAATAGCCAAAGCCTTCGTCCCAGCCATGCTCCAGGGCGGTGTAGGTTTTGCCTTCAGTGAGGATGTTGCTTGAGTTGAGGCCTTGGCCCTCGATGTCATCGTCAAGGTAGTCGTCGGCTCCCTGAGAGAACGTGACCGCGGCGAGCAGGAACTTTTGGGTCAGCTGTGCCAGGTCGAGTCCTTCGGGGGTGACGGAGGCTGAGGTGAGAGCGGCGCCAGCGGGGTCGAGCCCGATGGTGCCGTTGGCACGGTCAATGGCCAGGGTCTCGATACGATCAAACCAGTGGAGGACGAGGGCTTCGGGGGTGGGGGCGGCGTTGTCGACGGTCCAGCCGATGAAGTCGCTGGTCCAGTCTTTGTGCTGCCCTTTGGCGTCGTTGCCGGCGAGCTTGCTCTTCAGGTTCTTGGTGTTGAGGTCGTTATAATAGGTCTGCAACGCCGGTGGGGTTGCAGCGTCGTCATCGGCGAGCACGGTGTGGGCGATCCCCTCTCCGTCTGTTTCGCTGTAATCAAAAAAGAAGTTCAATTCGGAGACGATGTCACCGGCGGTGGGGACGAAATTGTCGTTGTCGATGCGCGCGGTTAACCCGCCGATATGCTTCTTGAGGCCAAGCAGCAGAACGTGGCGCATGGTTTGTCCGGAGTGGGACACGGTGCTCCCGTCTTCTCTGGCGAAGCTGTAGGTGGTGGGGAGGGTTTCGTGGTCGTGGTCGTGGTCGTGATCGTCGTGGGAGCTGCTTAAGGGGCCGCAGGCGCAGGCGAGGAGGGCTGCTCCGGCAAGGGAGGTGCGAAAGAAGGCTAGGGTACTCATTGTGGTTAACTCCATGGCTGTGGTGACTGATTAGCAATTTCCGGCAGTTTTGGATACTGATAATCGTTCGCATTGTTAATATTTTACCAATAGTGAGAATGGTTCTTAATTTCAAGAAGGATTGACTGCAAAAGAGTGTTTTTCTCCCTCTAAGGAGGCTATTGATCTTCAAGAAGCCCCCCGGATTGGCGGGCGAGCTAAGCCATTCCGCGGGGCGGGAGCTTTTTCACCCGAAAAAAAACAAGAGGAGATGATGCTATGAAGTTGTCGAATAACAAAGGGTTAGCACTTTCTTGTGTCCTGGCAGGGTTGCTGGTTGGCGGCACAGCGCTGGCGAAGGCACCGGGGAAGGGGTGCCATGGTAAGGAGGGACGGCACTCCAACCCCGTAGAGCTTGTTTCGGAGCTCGGGGTAAGCGATGCGGTTATTAAGGAGGTTAAGGCACTCCATCGCGCCTCTCGGGACGCGCGGCTGGAGATGAAGTTCAAGCTCGATCAGGCCCGCAACGCCTTGAGGGATCTCCTCGATGCAGACGCGCCCAGCGAGTCGAGCGTGATGGCGCAGGTGGACACCGTTGGGGTCTTAAGAACGCAGCTCAAGAAGGCCCGCTTGCGTACCAGACTGCAAATAAGAGCGCTGCTCACCCCGGCCCAGAGGACCAAGTTTCGCAAGTTGAAGCGCCAAAAGAGGGGGAAGCTGAAAGGATGTGGGGCCGACAAGTATCCGGGGCCGAAGGACTAAAGCTCCAGGCCCCCATCGTCAAATTCCTCAACAGGGAGCTGCGCATCTTCTGGGGCGGGGAGCGGCTCCACGGGGGCGGCGAGGGCGCGGGTGTCAAAGCTCACTCCGAGGGTGAGCCCAAGGGTGTGGGTTGTGCCGGTGATGCCGATCTCGCTCTGGCTGGTTGTTGCGCTGAGGTTGCGATACGCGAATCCATACTCCACCCCCGCATACCAGGGCCATTTTGGGGAGAGAAGCGTTGGCAGGTTGTAGCGCGCGGAGAGGTTCACGGTGGTGGTGGTGGGAGCGATGCCAAAGCTCTCCCCCATTTCAATGCGGTAGCCAACATCGCCAGCCTCGCCGCTAAAGGCCACGCTGGTGTGAAGGGCGTGAATGTCGAGGTCCAAAAGCACCGCGTCGGCCATCCCGTTGGTATATTGAAAGAAGCCGCCATCGATGCTGTGGTACCACAGGCCCGCCTCGAGGGTCATGCTGGGCTGAAAACGATATTGGTAGAGCGCGCCGGCCATGATGTCGAGGAGGCTGTCGTCGGTTGTGTGGTCTCCGATTTGCAAGGAGTAGCTCGCCCACCGGGTACGCAGGGCGGCGCCGGCGGAGGTCGCGTTGGTGATGTCCCACCATCCCACAATCCCCGTGGTGAACCCCACCGGTCCGTCGAAGAGAGTTTGCGAGAAGCTGGCGTCTTCGGGATAGGCATCCACCGGTTGCGGGGTGGACTGACTGGCGCTGTGTCCCATGGTGACCGGGCCGATGTGAAAGTCGAGCCGGAACGCTGCGGGGGGCAAATCTGCGTCCGAGGGGGCGGCGGCGAGGCTCATCTCCGGTCCCTCACCCGTGTCCACCTGAGCGCTCGCTGAAGCGGGCAGCGCCAAGGCTAAAATCAACCATGAAAGTTGCGATGAAAGTAGACGCATCGAGTGGGTATCCTTCCTGTGAGGGGGGGGAGGGCGGCCTTAGCGAGGCAGCAGCGCCTCAATATCTCTGTCCTGAATCCGCTGGTTTCTGATCTCAACCCCCATTCCCGGGGCGAGAAGCGTCATGGAGGGCAGCCCGATCTCCATCCGGCCGTCGGGGAGAGGATCGATGAAGCGCCCGGTGACGGAGAAGTTCGCGTCAGCCACCACGGGGTGAGTCAGGTTGTGCTTGGTGGCCCACTCTACGAGGTCGCTGGCCTTGGGGGTGACGCGTGCGTGCGTCTCGCCGATGAGGTTGATCACGATAAAGCCACGGTCTTTGTACTTTTGATACTGAACTTCCAGTTCAGGTGCCTCAGATTGGCAGGAGGGTCACCAGAAGGCCGAAGAGACCAGCAAGATGACTTTGCCACAGAAGTCGTGCAGGCGGACGGTGTCGCCATCACGGTTGGGCAGTCGAAAGTCCATGGCGACGTCGCCGAGGTTATTGCCTGTTCCCTCGATGGTGTTGCGACAGGAGTCCATGGGCCATCCCCGGTCGTAGGGGTGGTCTGCTGGGTCGAGGGGATCGGTAAAGGCCGCCGTCTCCTGATTGTCGAGGTAGCCGTCGCCGTCCTGGTCGACGACGAAGTCGATGTCCACCTGTGCGGGGCCGCAGCTGGCTAAAAGCAGTGCGCCGGCGGTGATAAGAACCCGGTGAGAAAGCATGACAGGACTCCCCTTATGCGGTTGAAGGTCTCCGGTTCGGGGGCACCATAGGCGAAAACGCCCTCTTTGGGTAGACCTATGTGGTGCTTGCCTCGATCAATTGGCTGCCAATGTCTGCACACCGGCTCAGGCTGGAAACATTCTTTGTATTTTGTGTGTGTTGTATTACGAAGTCCCGCACACCAACTGCCCACGTGAGGATACACCATGACAAAGTCGGAGAAATCAGAGAAATACTGGAGCAAGCATTTACCCGAGGACCACCCGGGAAAGTGGGACGCTATTGTGGTGGGCTCCGGGATGGGCGGGATGACCGCTGCGGCGATGCTCGCGAAAATGGGCAAGCGGGTGTTGGTGCTTGAGCAGCATTATATTCCCGGCGGTTTCACGCACACTTTCAAGCGCCAGTCCTATCGTTGGGATGTGGGGGTTCACGCGGTGGGGGAGGTGACGAAGAAGTCGATGATTGGCAGGCTTCTCTCCCGGCTGACGGACGATCGCTTGGAGTGGGCGAGCCTTGGTGAGGTCTACGACGAATTCTATTACCCCGATGAGTTTCGTATCGACTTTCCCGACAGCCCCAAAAAGTTCAAGGCCAATTTACTGGCAGCCTTTCCCGACGCAGAGAAAGCCATCGACGGCTACTTGCAATTGGTCAACGAGGTCTCCCAGGGGCTGAAGGGGTATTACCTCGCGCGAGTGCTTCCGAAATATTTGGCCCCCTTGGGTAATTTTTTACTGGCCCGCAAGGCCCAACCTTATTTTGAGATGCGGACTCGCGACGTGGTGGAGAGCTTGACCGATGACCCACGGCTGCAGTCGGTGTTCACCGCTCAATGGGGGTATTATGGCTCTGCTCCAACGCGCGCCTCCTTCGCGATTCAGGCCCTGGTGGTGAAGCATTTTATTCATGGCGGTTATTATCCCGTGGGAGGATCTCAGCGCATCGCGGTGGAGTTGCTGCGCACCGTAGCGGAGGCTGGTGGATGGACTCGAATTAATGCTGGCGTGGAGGAGATCATCATACGACGGGGCAAAGCCGTTGGGGTGCGCCTGGAGTCGGGGGAAGAGGTCTTCGCGGCCGATGTTATCAGTGCGGCGGGCGTGGTGGCGACGGCAAAGCGGATGCTCCCTGCAAAATATGCGAAGAGCCGCTGGGTCTCTAAGCTCAGCGCTCTCAAGCCGGCCTCGGCTCACGTCTGCCTTTATATTGGCTTTAAGGGCGACATCACCGAGGCGGGGGCGAGCGCTGCTCACAAATGGTTTTACAACACGTGGGACACCGATCTGGACGCCTGGGCGGTTCATCCTGGCGAGCCTCTTGAAGATAGCCCCTGCCTCTATTGCAGCTTCCCTTCCCTTAAGGATCCTCTGCATGATCCGGGGGCCGAGCAGTTGCACACTGGTGAAGTGGTCACGTTTGTTCCCTGGGAGGTCTTTGAGCCTTGGCAAGACGAGAAGTGGAAGAAGCGCGGTGAGGACTACGAGGAGTTTAAGCAGGCCATCTCCGACAAGATCCTTGAGGAGTTCCTGGAGCGCATGCCCGGGTTGCGGGACATGGTGGATTATGTCGAGCTTTCCACCCCTCTATCCACCGACCACTTTTGCCGGCCTATGGCCGGCTCGATCTACGGCATCGAGCCGACCCCGGAGCGTTTTAAGAACCCGTGGTTGCGCCCCCGCTCTCCCATCAAAAACCTCTATTTTGCGGGCAGCGAGGTGACCGCGGTGGGGGTGATGGGGGCGATGCTGGGGGGAGTGGTCTCGGCCATGTCCATCGCGCCGCTTCAGACCCTCCGCTACATGCGCGAATAGCCCCCGGTGGCTCCCTTGCCCCGGTCAGTGCGCGGGGTATTTTCAAGCGCTTTCAAGGGGTTGGAGGGCCGCCATATTTTTGGGGGATCTCCTTGAATTGGAGGGGGGGGCGCCGGTTTATCAAAAGGCACAGCTTTCTAAGTGGCTAATACTCTTGGTCTTTTCTCGGTGCCGAGTTGGCACGTTCCCTGCTTATAAGTAGGGAAATGGAGGAGAGAATCATGAGCAAAAGCAACAAGACCCCTTTGACCAGCCCCCCTTCCTCGGACTCTACCCGGGAAGAGCCTAAAACCTGCCCCCACGGTGGCCGTGTTTATGACACCATTGGCCAGGATTTTTCACAGCTTGACCGTCGCCCCGAGGTGCTCGCGGCCGATGTTTTGGATGCTTGGTATCCACCGGCTCCCAGCGTGATCGAGCGCGTGAGCGAGAACCTGACCTGGGCGGCCCGAACGTCTCCCCCCCTGCACGCCGGCGGCCTCAAGGAGGCCATTGCCAGCAGCCGCGGCATCGAGACCTCTCAGATCATCCTCGGGTGCGGCTCTTCGGACCTCATCTTTCGAGTGGTGCCCAAGTTTCTGAAGGGCACTGGCCCCATTGTTATTCCCCAGCCGAGCTACGCTGAATACCGTCATGTGTTAACCAACCTGCACGGTCGTGAGGTACTCCCTTTCTACACCGACCAGGCCGATTTTGTTCTGGATGTGGACGCGCTTGTCGCTTTCGCGACGTCGGTGAACGCGGCGGGAATATGCCTTGTGAACCCCTGCAACCCCACTGGTTTTGCTTTGCGCAAGGCGGAGATGGTTCGTCTTCTTGACGCCGTGGCGGGGACGCCCATCGTCGTGGACGAGACCTACATCGACTACATCGGCAAAGAGAACAGCATCGAGACTTTGGTGGAGGAGTATCCGAACCTCCTCATTCTTAAGTCGGTCTCCAAGTTCTATGCTCTTAGCGGGATGCGTATTGGTTATGCGGTGACGGCAGCCGAGACGGCGCTGGCTTTTCAGATGGAGACTCCACCCTATATCGTCTCGACCCTCGCCCAGATGGCTGGCATCGCCGCTTTTGAGGCGGAGGATTATTACCTTGAGCGTGTTCAGGAGACGCACCGTCTTCGTGAGCGCTTCGCCGCAGCGTTGAGCGACGTCCCGGGACTTCGGGTGATTCCGTCGAACATCAATTGTATGTTATTAGACCTGAAGGACACTGGTTGGAAAGCCGCTGACTTTTGGACCGCCCTCTACAAGCGAAACCTGTTGAGTCGGGACATCGGTCATCAGGGCTTAACCGAGTCCGATCGATATGTGCGCGTCGCCGTTCTTGGTCCCGAGGACATCGAGCGGATGACGGCGATTATCTCTGAGGTTGTGCAGAGTAAGGTCAGCCCTCTCAAGAGTGAGTCTGAGCCTATCGTTGAGAGTCTCTGCGCTTGAGGGTGAAGCGTGTGGGGGAGGTTATTATGAAATATTTGGCGGAGGTCGTCGCTGTTCTTTTGGCGCTGAGCGCTCAGTGGCTTTGGTTGCTGGGCTGGTATGTGCTCGCCTGCCTTCTTTGTGGGCTTAGCTTTCTCTCAGTGGGCCCGGCCATCTTCAATAAAAGTGAGACGGGTCAAATTCCTCCCCTGCGGATGTTTATTCTCGCCCCATGGCGCTGGTTGTATATGTGCACGGTCGGGTTGCAACGCCTTCGTCGCAGAGAAGCGGCCACTGAGGTGAGTCCGGGCCTGTGGTTGAGTCGGCGACTGCGCCCGAGCGAGCTTCCCGCGGGCGTCAGGTTGGTGGTTGACCTTTGCGCAGAGTCTCCGCGTATGGAGGGCCTGGCCTCGGAGGTGGACTACCTCTGCCTGCCAACCCTTGATGGTTGCCCGCCGGCGCGAGAGGCCTTTGAGAGGCTTGTTGCCAGTGTGAACGAACACCCCGGTCCTGTTTTGATTCATTGTGCCCACGGTCACGGTCGATCGGCGACCCTGATGGTTGCGGTGCTGGTGCGTCGCGGGGTGGTACCGGACCCAGAGACTGCCTACGCGTTACTAAGAGAGAAGAGGCCTGGGGTCTACCTGCATAGCGGGCAGAGGCGCCTGGTCAACCTGAGGAAATAGCAATCGACGTGTGGTCGGGTTAACTGAGGAGTTTTCGATGAAAGTGACGGTGTACGACTGTGGTGATCCACACGTTGTCTCTCGAAAGGCGGAGATCCTGCAGATCGCGCGGGAGGCCTTTGACGACGTCCCGGAGCAGGAGCTGGAGGACCGTTACCAGAAGTACCCTGAGATTGCCCTGGCGGAAGATGCCCAGGGTATTGGTGGCTTCGTCTTCCTGACGTATCACTCCTTTCAGAGAGAAGAGGTGATCGGCCTGCGCTTTATCGCCGTCGGCGACCGCTGTCGAAACCGGGGGCTAAGCACTCTACTGACGGCGATGGTTCTCATGCGAAAGTACTACCGGTACCTGCCTACGCGAGTTCTCCCCGGTGGGCCACGACAGCTCTACGTCATGACCCGCGTTTGCAACCCCAAGGCGTTTTACACCCTGACCAAGGGAAACGCGGGCGTGAGCCCTGCCCTCGGAGCGGAGGACCCCCTCATTGAGGTGCGTAATCGGGCCGCGCTCTATGCCTGGCTTGGGGACGAGCTGGGTCTTGAGAACTTCGATCCGAAGACGGCTATCGTCTCCGGTGGGGCTGCCGACGCCGGTATTCATCCGCAGAACACGCGCGTGCAGGGGGATGACCAGCGGGATTGGGAGGCTTATGTCCCGGTCGGGTCCGAGATCCTGATGCTGATGCCAGTTGATTGGAAGCTTGTTTGTGGCAACGCGCTCCGTTTCGTAAAGCTCTTCAAACCTGCGTTTTTGAGAAAGTATTAGGGCCTCGCGGCCTCTGAGAGGAGAAAGAGATGACATCCACGCCAACCACGGAACTGAGAGTTGATTGGCGCAAGGGCCCCGAGGTGGTGAAATATCGACGCTTGACGCGAAACAGTATTGCCCAGAAGGCGTTTTTTTTGGCCACGGTGCCTATGCTCTTTTTTGCGGGAGTAAGATTGACCCACCTCGATAAGGACTCTGCGAAGGCGGTTGTGCCCTTTCGGTGGATCAATCGAAACCCCTTTGAGTCGATGTACTTCGCTGTTCAGTCCATGGCTGCCGAAGTTTCGACTGCCATCCTCTGCATTCCCGCGCTCAAGGCATCCTCCGCTCCTGTGGCCTCTTTGGTGGTGGATGTGCAGGCTGATTTTGTGAAGAAATCCGTCGCTGCGACCACCTTCACGTGCAACGATGGCGCGGCTGCGGCGGCAGCGATTGAGCGAGCCATCACCACCGGCGAACCTTCCACCTTTCAGGCTCGGAGTGTTGGCACGATGCCTGACGGTACGGTGGTCTCAGAGTTCGTCTTTACCTGGTCATTTCGCGTTCGGTGAACGTGACCCCGTCTCTCTACTGCCGATATTCTCGGTGACGCGCCCCAAAAAAACACACATTAAATACATCAGGTTAAGCAGGTTCTCTCGTCTGTATCGCCTCGACTACGCGAGTTAAGCTCCCCTTGTGTTGTGGTGCCTACCCTGTCTCACTATACTTTTTATGCAGGGCCCAAGGGGCGCTGTTTTCTTTAGGGGGGCGTGATGGTGCAGACAAGAGTGTGGATGATGATTGTGGTGAGTGGGTGGGTGATGTCTCCTCTGATGGCCACCGCCGCTCCTGCGGATGTGGCGTTAGTTACGAAGATCCATCAACGGTTAACGGACGCTGCGCAGCGGGGACAACAAGGGCAGCCCCCGCCTGGCCTGGTGGAGGTCGTGCATCAGGAGGTGATGGCCGTCGCCAAGGAGATGCTGCGGGATAAGGGGATCTGGGGTCGGGCTCGGATCCGGCTGCAGGCTTTGGAGGACGCACTCCGGAAGGAACTCACCGAGCGCATTGGCGGGGTTTTGAAAGAAGCAGATGCGGGCAAACGCCGGGACAGAGCCCATCAGCTTCTTCGTGAGGTGACCACCCATCGTTTTGTCGAGAATCAGATCGCGAGATGGCTCGGGTTTCCCTCTCTCGGGGAACTGTCGGGGCAGGGGGGAGCCCAGAAGCCGGGCTCTTTGGGGAGCCAGGTTGTCTTTAAAACAAATAAAGGGGCGCTCCGGGTCAACTCGAAGAAAGCTGTTCTTCTTAGAGATGTGGGGGGGGCAGGCAGCGGGAACTCCGTTGTTGACGTGGGGGAGTGGGTGAAGCTGGGCGTGCATCTCAAAAACAGTTCCTCCTTGCCCTTTTTCAGCAGCTCGGCGTGGGTGCGCTCGAAAGATCCCTGTTTGTGGAGTGACGTTTCGCTGGAGCACCCCTTGTCCGAGATGGCGCCGGGGGAGGGGGTGAGTGAACTGGAGTTTTGGGTGTACGTCTCGGGGCGATGTGGCCATCAGCGTCCTCGCAGGCTGGTGGTGGAGGTCAAGGACAGCCATCGGGGGGATGGTCATGTGCTGGTGGCGAAGGTGCGTCCCGAGTCTGCGGCGAGGGCCCGTCTTGGGACGGTGTCTTTTGACTCTGATATTCCGGGCTCCAGCGACGGTTCCCGTCGTGAGCTTCACCCAGGTCAGCAGTTTGAGTTGAGCAGCACTCTCACAGTTCCCTCCACGGAGGGGTTGCTGGCGCGGCAGTTTTACGCGTTTCCCAAAGACAGCGAGGGCTTGTTTCACGCGACGACT
>JAZAIZ010000061.1:0-5029 GCA_036230545.1 Myxococcota bacterium | reverse complement strand
TCATATTGCCCGCCGCCTCGGCGACCGGGAGGTCTGCGCCAATGGCCGCAGCCATGGGCTCTTCGATCAAATAAACTTCGCGGGCACCGGCGCTCTCGGCGCTCTCCCGCACCGCCCGCTTCTCAACCTCGGTGATCCCATTGGGCACGCAGATGACGATTCGGGGCTTCACCATGGTCTTTCGGTTGAGAGCCTTCGTGATAAAATAACTCAACATGGCCTCGGTGACTTCAAAATCTGCAATGACGCCATCTTGAATCGGCTGAATCGCGCTGACCGACCCGGGGGTGCGCCCCAGCATCTCTTTGGCTTCACTTCCCACCGCGAGAATCTTTCGACCGCCGCGTCCATCATTTTGAACCGTGACCACAGAGGGCTCATTAACCACGATGCCTCTGCCCTTCACATAGATGAGGGTGTTGGACGTCCCGAGATCAATTGCGAGATCGGTAGAAAGAAAGCTCGAAAACAAGCCGAAAAACATTCACATCTCCTTCAAAGAGCCGGCAGGCGCTCCCCATAAACGGGCTCCAGATTCGAGGTATTGAACCCTCGACCAAACGCTCTAAAACCCTAGATTTTACTAACATTGCCCCCTATCCACGGCAAGTGCCGCCGGGGGCTTTTGCGGCGATATCCACCCGGTTAAGCGACGAACGTGCATTCTGCTGCATTCTTCCATTGCGGGAGGTGGTCCAGCAGGATAAGCGTCCCCTCAACCACGCCACCCCAGAGCCACCCCACCGAGATGCGAACGCCCCTCCTTGGGATTAACCGTCTGAAAACAAAGACAAAACAACCTTGAGCACCATGCCCCTTCACCAACGAGAGCGAGCCATTGTGCAGGTCGCCCAAACCCAGCCCGGGAGCACCCCCTACGTGAACCGCCGGCCCATGCGAGTTCCTGGGCGTTTGAACGGCTCCACGCTGCAAGAGCTCCTGATGGCGGTGTATCCCTTCGCGGGCATTCAATACTGGGAAGACATCCTCTCCAAAGACCTGCTCCTGGTAGACGAGCAGCCGGCCCTCCTGAATCAAAGGGTCCACTGCGGCGCCCGCATCATCCGCCTGGTACCCGACACCGTCGAGCCTGAGATCAATCCCGCCATTGAGGTGCTCTACGAAGATGAAGATCTGCTGGTTATCAACAAGCCCGCTCCCCTGCCCATGCACCCCTGCGGGCGCTTCAACAAAAACAGCCTGACCGAGCTGGCCAAGGTTGCGTGGCCCGACCTCAACCTGCGTCCGGCCCACCGGCTCGACGCCAACACCACGGGCCTGGCGGTGTTTACCCGGCATCGAAAGGCCGCCGGGGTGGTGCAATTTCAATTTGAACGGCAGGCTGTCACCAAAATCTACCTCAGCCACGTTGAGGGGCTTCCCAAAGAGCGGCACTTCTCCGTGGACAGCGCCATTTCAGCCAAGGCTGACCGTGAGGGCTGTCGTAAGGTCACCGAAGACGGACAGGCGTCCATGACCGACTTTTCGGTCCTGGCCGATTGCGGAGACAACACCTCCATCGTGCAGGCCCGTCCCCACACCGGCCGCACCAATCAAATTCGGATCCACCTGCAGAGCGCGGGACACCCCATCGTCGGCGATGCGGCCTATGGCTCCGATAAAAAGCTCGTACACGGGTTCACCTCCGAGGACGCGACCCTCCGCCTGCACGCCTGGAAGCTGGAGTTTACCCACCCCACCACTGCAAAATCGGTCCAATTTGAAGCGCCTCTCCCCGAGTGGGCGGGCGCCCTGCGGCGCTCAGCCGGCCTTTCGCTTCCTTGAGCGCGACTTCTCCTCCAACGCCAGCATCGTCTTAACCGCGCCCCACGAACAGATGGGACAACGCTCAACATCATGCCCACGGGCGGGGCAATACTCCCTACCAAAGTAGATGATCTGCAGATGCACTTTGTTCCAGATGTCGGCGGGGAACACCTTCTTGAGGTCTTTCTCCACGTGCTCCACCGTCGTCCCCCGGGACAAGCCCCAACGCCGGGCGTTACGAAAGATGTGGGTGTCCACCGGAAACGCCGGCTCCCCAAAGGCCTGACTCATCACCACCGAAGCGGTCTTGTGCCCCACCCCCGGCAGCTCCTCAAGCAGCTTCATGTCCGCGGGCACCTCGCCCCCATAACGCTCCACCAGGGTCTGGCTCAGGCGATGAATGTTTTTTGCCTTGGTTGGGGCCAACCCGCAGGACTTGATCTCCTCGAGAATCTCCTCCACCGAGAGCCGAGCCATGGCCTCGGGGCTGCCGGCGCGGGCGAAGAGCCCCGGCGTCACCATATTGACCCGCTCGTCCGTGCATTGCGCAGATAAAAGCACTGCAATTAAGAGGGTGTAGGGGTCTGAATGGTCAAGCGGAATGGGCGGGCTGGGGTAAAGCTCGTTCAAGATTCCGGCGATTTTTTGGGCTTTCTCTTCACGTCTCATGCCCGCCTCGTACCCCACCCCTGCCAACAGTTCAACCAACAATCACGCCGCAAAAAAAAAGTCGAAAAACCAGCAACTTTCCGTAGTTTTGGTTGACAATACCTTGTATCATTGTTTTAGTATGCTAAATCGTTAGCACGTTAAAACATTCAACCCGGTGACCCGAGATGAGCAGAAAAAGCGGCGAACGAAATTCACAGAAGTTGTCTTTGTCTTTGTACAAGGCGCTGCTCTCGCTGAAATCTCCAGCGGAGTGCGAAAGCTTCCTCTCTGATTTGTGCACCCCCACCGAGCTTGAGGCCCTGGCCGACCGTTGGGAGGTAGCGCAGCTGGTCAACCAGGCTGTCCCCTACCGTGAGATTCAGCAGCAGACCTCCGTCAGCACAGCCACCATCACCCGGGTGGCACGTGCTCTGATGCATGGCTCGGGGGGCTACCTAAAAATCATCAATCGTCTGCAGAAAAAAACCCGTAACCAGAGGAAATCCCAATGAACCCGTCCACCCGACTGAGAGTCGCCATCCAAAAAAGCGGCCGACTCAGTGAAAAATCCTTCGCGCTCCTGAGGGCCTGTGGGCTTGAATTTGACTGGCGTCAAAACAAGCTGCTCTGCGCCTGCACCAACTTCCCTCTGGATCTCATGCTCGTGCGCGACGACGACATCGCCGAGTTTGTCACCGACGGGGTCTGCGAGCTGGGTATCGTGGGCCAGAACATGCTCGAGGAGACGCTCCTTGAGCGCGGCGAGCGCGACAAAAGCGGCGTCCGCATCCTTGAGCACCTTGGGTTTGGGGGCTGCCGGCTATCCATCGCCCTACCCGAGAACCAGTCCTACGAAACGCCGCAAACCCTCGATGGGCTCAAAATCGCCACCTCCTATCCGGCCACCCTGCAGTCTTTTCTCGACGAGAACAACCTAAGTGCCGAAGTGCTGCACCTGAGCGGCTCCGTTGAGATCGCCCCCGCGCTGCAAATCGCAGACGCCATCTGCGACCTGGTCTCCACGGGCTCCACTCTGCGCTCCAATGGCCTCAAAGAGGTTCAAACCATCCTCAAGAGTGAGAGCGTTTTAATTCAAACCGGGCACACCTTCTCCGCCGAGAAGAACGACGTCATCAATAAGCTCGAGCAACGTCTTAAGGGCGTCCTGCGAGCAGCGAAGACCAAATACATCATGATGAACGCACCCTTGAGCGCCCTTGAGGACATCAAAGCCCTCATCCCCGGTATGGAAGACCCCTCGGTTATTCCCCTTGGCAGCTCCGGAGAGCGGGTGGCCATCCACGCCGTGGCCAGGGAGCCCGACTTCTGGGGCACCATGGAGAAGCTCAAGGAGATTGGCGCCTCATCCATCCTGGTGGTCCCCATCGAAAAGATTTACGCCTGAGTTAGAGAGCCCCATGACCAAGCTGACCAACACCATCCCCAGCGTTCGCTGGCCAATCCTCTCCGAGCAAGAGCAAGCGCGCCTGCTGACCCGGCCCACCAGCCAGACCAGTGCCAACGTGCGTGAAACCGTCGCGGGGATCATCGAGCGGGTCCGCGCAGAGGGAGACGCGGGCGTCATCGAGCTCACCTCCGAGATCGACAACGTGCGCCTTGAGGAGCTCCGGGTGGCGGATGCAGAGTTCGAGGCAGCCTACGACTCGTTGACCCGACCCCAAATCGAAGCCATCGAGACCGCCGCCCGGCAAATTAGACGCTTTCACCAGCACCAGGGGGTGGACGATTACACCATCAGCACAAGCCCCGGGGTGCGGTGCTCCCGAATCACCCGACCGCTGCAGGCCGTGGGGCTCTATGCCCCCGGAGGGACCGCTCCCCTGCCCTCCACGGTGCTCATGCTCGCGATCCCCGCGACCCTGGCTCAATGCCCCAGCGTCGTGCTCTGCACCCCGCCGGGTCGCAACGGGCAGGTGCCCGCCGCCATCCTGGTGGCCGCCCGCACCGCGGGGGTGAAAGACGTCTACAAAATCGGCGGCGCGCAGGCCATCGCGGCCATGGCCTTTGGAACCAACACCGTCCCAAAAGTGGACAAGGTGTTTGGCCCCGGCAACCCCTTGGTCACCGAGGCCAAGCTCCAGGTGAGTCTCGATGCGGACGGCGCGGCCTGCGACATGCCCGCAGGCCCCTCTGAGGTGCTCGTCATCGCCGATGAGACCGCCTCCCCGGCCTTTGTGGCCGCAGATCTGCTCTCGCAGGCTGAGCACGGCGTCGACTCTCAGGTTTTGCTGCTCACCACCTCCGAGACGCTGATGGCAGAGGTCCAGCAGGAGGTTCACGACCAACTGGAGGTGCTGCCACGCCGGGACATCGCCCTGCAGAGCCTCCAGCGCAGCACGCTGATTTATGTATCCACCCTTGAGGAAGCCCTCGCGATCTCCAACCAATACGCCCCTGAGCACCTGATAATTCAGACCCACGAGCCCCGGGCCCTGCTCCCGAATGTGCTCCACGCCGGCTCCATTTTTCTCGGCCCCTGGTCCCCGGAGGCCGTAGGGGATTACGCCAGCGGCACCAACCACGTGCTCCCCACCTATGGCTTCGCCCGGGCCTACAGTGGCCTCTCCCTCGACTCCTTCCGCAAGCGCAT
>JAZAIZ010000060.1:0-2629 GCA_036230545.1 Myxococcota bacterium | reverse complement strand
AACTGAATGGAGATCTGGAAAAAAACAACACCGGGGTCGATTTGCGCCAACTCTTGATCGGCAGCGAAGGGACCCTGGGAATCATCACCGAGGCCACCCTTAAGCTCACGCCTACCCCTCAGGCCACCGCGGTCGCGCTGCTTGGGGCTGAGAGCCTCGAGGGAGTCCTCGGGATCTTCGAAGCCGCCCGACAACAAGCCGCGCTCACCATCACTGCCTTTGAATATTTCACCGAAGACTGCCTCAAGCTCGTTCTTCACCACCGAGGCGGCGCAACTCCCCTCCAGTCTCCCTCTCCCTGCTATGTGCTGGTAGAGGTCGAGGGTTCCACCGAGGACGCTGCGCAGGAAAACCTCGGGCAGTGGCTTGAGACCTGCCTGAAACAGGGACTTCTCTTGGATGGCGTCGTCGCCCAGAGCAGCAAAGATGCCGGGGCGCTCTGGGCACTGCGGGAGAATATCAGCGAAAGTCTCACCAAGGAGGCCTTCCTCTACAAATACGACGTCTCGGTCCCCGTCTCCCGCATGGCCCACTTTGAAGAAGAGCTTCGAGCGCTGACACATGACGCCTGCCGGGACTGTCCTGTGTTCACCTTTGGGCACGTGGGAGACGGCAACCTTCACATCAACGTCCTCAAACCTGAGGCTATGGAACGTGAAGCGTTTCTCTCCCTATGCCGGGAAGCCGAACCGAGCATCTTTCAGTTGATTCAGCGACACCGCGGCAGTGTCTCCGCAGAGCACGGCATTGGGCTCTTGAAAAAACAAGCGCTCCCCTTTAGCCGCACTCCCACCGAGTTGAAGCTGCTGGGAGCCATCAAGCAAGCGTTTGACCCAAAGGGACTTATGAACCCCGGCAAAATCCTTGACGACCCCTCGCAGGAGCACCCCCATGGCCTCTAAGACATCCTTTCCACGGGACAAGATTCGAATCCTCCTACTGGAGGGAATTCATGAAAACGCGGCGCGCCTCTTTGAACGGGCTGGCTACACCCACATCGAACTCCTCCCAAACGCCCTGCCCGAAGAGCAACTCATTAAAGCCATCAAGCAGGTGCACATGGTGGGGGTTCGCTCACGAACCCAACTGCGGGGACCTGTGCTGGACGCCGCCGACAAGCTCATGGGCATCGGCTGTTTTTGCATTGGCACCAATCAGGTCGATTTGAACATCACCCGCTCCCGGGGCATCCCAGTGTTTAACGCCCCCCATTCCAACACCCGCAGCGTCGCCGAGCTGGTTATGGCCGAGACCATCTCTCTCTTTCGAGGCCTCGGCGATAAGAGCCACGCCATGCACCAGGGGCAGTGGACAAAGAGCGCCGCCGGAAGCCACGAGGTGCGCGGCAAGACCATGGGCATCGTGGGCTATGGGCACATCGGCTCGCAGGTCTCCATCCTCGCCGAGGCATTTGGCATGCAGGTCATCTACTACGATGTGGTTCCCAAACTGGCTATGGGCAACGCTCGCTCGGTGGAGAGCCTCCATGAACTCCTGCAGGAATCCGATGTCGTCTCCCTGCATGTCCCCCAAACGCCTCAAAGCGCCAACATGCTCAACGCCAAAGCCATCCGCGCCATGAAGGAGGGCAGCATCCTCCTCAACCTAAGCCGTGGTAATGTGGTAGATCTCAACGCCCTCCGTGAATCACTTGAAAACGGGCACCTCCTTGGCGCCGGCGTAGACGTTTTCCCCATTGAGCCAGCCTCCAACGACCAACCCTTCGAAAGCCCCCTGCGTGGCCTCCCTAATGTCCTCCTCACACCGCACATCGGCGGAAGCACGCTCGAAGCCCAAAACAACATCGGGTCAGAGGTAGCCTCCAAACTGGTGCAATACAGTGACCAGGGCTCGACCATCGGCGCGGTGAACTTTCCCAACATCTCCCTCACCCAGCAGGCTGGCGCCCACCGCCTCCTCCACGTTCACATCAACCAGCCTGGTGTCCTGCGACAAATTAACCGGGCCTTCGCGGAGTCCAGCGTCAATATCCTTGGGCAGCACCTGCAAACACTCTCGGATATCGGCTACGTCGTGACGGACGTCGCCACAGAGTACTCTCCAGATCTCCACAAGAAATTGGTATCCATTGAAGGAACCATTCGTTGCCGAATCCTTTATTAATCTCTCTTCACCACGCAACATTTCTCCCACCGCTGCCGAAGATCCCTCAAAATTTCGCGCCATACGCCATTTTTTGAATCCCCCCAGGCTTTTAACCCTCTGAACTAACTGCTTTTTCACACACTAAAGGATGGCCTGAAACTTGCTTTGTTCATGCTCAACTGACGTCTTAGCCGCCCGAAAAAATAAGCAGGTTTTCATCAATGAGTGCTTCAAAAAATCTCGAACTTAAGGCTCTCCTCTCCCATCTCTGGAACGACTACGCCACCATGACGCCCCAGGCCGATGACATACGTCATCTCCTGCAGGAGCGCGGCGAGTCGTCCCTGGTAAACGATCACATCGCCATTAGAACGTTCAACCTCGAGCCCATCGGGCTAGCTACCCTCTCCGAGCCCTTTCTGGAGTTGGGATACACCCTCACCGGTGAATATCATTTCGAAGAAAAGAAACTCTACGCACGGAGTTACAGCCATCCCAGCGGTGAATTCCCTCGCATCTTCAT
>JAZAIZ010000059.1:0-5241 GCA_036230545.1 Myxococcota bacterium | reverse complement strand
GAGCCCCTGCAGCGCCTCCTGACTAACGTTCACGCCCGCGAAGGCCTTGAGTTGCAGTCCCGCTTTGGCGGCCTGGTCGTTACCAAGGTTAAGGGTTACCTTGCCTGCGCCCTGGTGAATGACCTCTGCTTCCATGGCTCCAGCGAGAGAGACGACGGTGCCGACCTCGACCGCCGCGCCAACGCGGGTGAGTTCACGCAGGGGGGCGATATTTTCGAGAGCCGGGATGGTGGCGCCGAGGCCAAGGGCCGCGTCAACGCGAAGGTTGGCCTCACCTCGGATTTTAAAGCTCGCGCCGTCCTCCATGTGCTTAAAGTTGGAGGGCAGAAGGGGGGTCAGTGAGAGGCGTTTGAGTTGGGTCTTTGATTGTGCCAGCCCATTTTGGGTGGGGTTACTGAAATAGGCGAGACGCTGGAAGTTGAACGTCGTTTTCCCATTGGCGGCAAAGCCGAAGTTGGCCATCGCGCCTCCCCCAAGGGGGAGAGAGTGGTTTGTCGCGAGGGCGAGTTTGGTGCCTAAGCTTCCTTCGAGCCAGACGGGGACGCCGCCGGGGTATCGCTGGCGATACTTTTCGATGGCCAGTCGCCGGGGATCGGTGCTTGGGATGTCTTTCTCGCGAATCTTCCTGGCTCCGGCCACAAAGCCCAGGGTTGCGTTGGTGGTGTCTGATGCGGTGAGGGGGACAGAGGCCTCGCCCTTGAGGTGAGTGTGCACCAGGGTGCGGCCTTTTTCGGCGAGGAGCTCCACCAGGCGGTTGGCGTGATGGGCGATTTTGGGGGAGAGGCGGCCGTCTTCTACTGCGAACACAGGTTGAAAGTTGGTCCCCCGAAGGATGCCTTTCCAGTAGCTTCGCTCCACGTTGGGGCTGAGGGGCGTTTCTGCATCGACGTAGTCGAAGAGACCGTCAATGGGGTCTTTTGGGGAGGCCCCATTGCTGCACGCGTCGAGTAGGGCTTTGGCCTGATGGAGGAGGCGCTCCTCGATTCGTGCCGGAGAGTGAAGGGCGAAGTCCGCCGGGAGCTGGTCCCAGGCGCAGCCGCCGCGGCCAGTGAAGCATTCCCATTGATGGAGGGTGGTCTTCAGTTGTTCGTAGCGCTTGACCAGGGGAGCGCGGGCCTCATCGCTCTTGAGGGAGGGCAGGGCGGCCTGGATCTGCTGAAGGGTGGCGTTGATTTCGTTGAGGACCTCGTTTTTGGGTGCGAGCGTTGTGCCCTGGTGGGAGGTCAGGTGCCCAGGGGGCTTGGGTGCAGGGCGCGCGCAGCTCTGGGGGAGGTCGCAGGAGAGGGGGGGCAGTGCACTTTTTGGGGCGGCTTGGGGAGCGCTTTGGGGGGGCAAAGGAGCCGTTTGCGGGGGCTCCGGACACACTTCGACACTGGCGAGGGGCTTTTGGGGTGCGCAGGGTGCGCCAGGGCGGTCGTTTTTCAGCATGGCTCAGGTCGCAATGAAAGCGTTAATGATGCTCAAACACCTTAAGTTTAATAAAAACAGGGGTTTGGGCGTCTCGGTTCAGGGGGCTTTGCAGGCCCTCTCTTCATAGTATCGCAGCCCTGAAACGTTCGTTTCGTCTTATTTTCCAGCTAGATAGAGCGAAAAGATGAATTTGCGTGGGAGCTGTTTTGAGTGTTCTGCTGTGGATTCCTGGGGGCCGGGGACCTCCGTGCTCCCCCAGCGCAGGGGAAAGATCATGCCAAAGGGGAGGGGAAGGCGCTGATTTTTGAAGAACTTCTTTCAATACAGAGGAATCTCGTGCTAGCGGGCCAAGCGCAAAGAACAACAGGACTTCCTCAGGTTTCCTGCCGGATACACCGCAGGCCCTGTCGAAGCGTGGAAAAGCATGATGGCCATAACCGTCCTATTTGAGAATGAAGCGTGGATGCCGCCCCTGCGAGCAGCTCTGGCAGCAAAGGAACTCCCCTGTCTTGACCGATTTATGGATGGTGGTGTGCTGGACATGAGCGATTCACTGGAGCCTGGGGTTTATGTGAATCGAATGAGCCCCTCCTCACATACCCGGGGACACCAATCGGGGGTCTGTTTTGTGCGGGAGTATCTGGGGCTTTTGGAGGCCCGTGGCTGTCGTATCATCAATGGGAGTCAGTCGTTTCGGTTGGAGGTCAGTAAGGTTCAGCAGTATGCGGCGCTTCAATCTGCGGGGATTCTGGTCCCCCACACCATCGCCGTCACCGGGACGGAGGGATTGGTGGAGGCGTCCAAAAAGATGCCCGCGCCCTTTATCACCAAGCACAATCAGGGGGGCAAGGGGCTGGGAGTGCAGCTCTTTCGTTCCCATACGGGGTTTGAGGATTTCATTGAATCTGGGGCGTTTGAGAACTCACCGGACGCCATCAACCTCCTGCAACAGTATGTAGAGCCCGCAGAGCCCTTTATTACACGGGTTGAGATTGTGGACGGGAAGTTTCTCTATGCGTTGCGCTCCTCCACGGAGGATGGCTTTGAACTCTGTCCTTCGGATGCGTGCAGCGTGGGTGAGAGCTTCTGCCCCGCCCCCGGTTCTGAAGGGACTCGCGACGCGAAGTTTCAAGCTCGGACCGACATTGGGGAGTCGGACCCCCTCGTGCAGGCCTATATCCGTTTTTGTAAGGACCACGCCATTGATGTGGCGGGGATCGAGTTTGTTGAGGATGCCCAAGGGCGTCGCTTCACTTACGACATCAACTGCACCAGCAATTACAACACAGCGGTGGAGCAGGAGGTCGGCGTTTATGGCATGGAGGCCATCGCGGAGCTCTGTCAACGTGAACTCAGGGCTCTTTGACCTACCGCGACTGTTTTCTCAGGAGCCTCGCACAATCTTCGCGACGCCTTTGGTGGTGAACCAGGCAGCGGCCCGCTCCACCTGATCTCCTTGAATCACCAGCGTATCCGACTCCACGGAGGCGCCACACCCTAGAGCTTTGCCGAGCTCACGAGCGAGGGGCTTGAGGTTGGTGTGCGCGTCGCCGAAACCGCTGACGACGGTCACCGTTTTGCCGCCGCGTCCTTTGCGCTCTCGACGAAGGACCAGCTTTGGGAGGGAGGAGAGGGCTTCGTTTGTGGGAGCTGGAGGCGTCTCAAGGGAGGCCGCTGTTTCTGGTTCGGACGGGGCGGAGGGAGCAAACCCCTTTAACTGGAGGGCGTCTCCGAGGGAGGAGCCGAGAGAAGAGGAGGACTGAAGGGGGAGTTTCTTGCGTTTTTTGGCCATGGTTTGTGGTTGTGCATCGCTGCGGGGGATTTGTAAAGACGTTGGGGGGAAGCGGATTGTGGGGTGGGGGAAGAGCCCGAGTGGGGCCCCATAAAACACTCTCCCGCCAGCTGACCCACGGGCGGGAGAGGTTTTTGGGTCATAATTACTAGCTTCGTGCGGAGACGAAGCCCCCATGTTTATTAATATACGTGGATTGGGGGTGGGGGTCTGTGCGCTCTATCACATCGCGAAAAAGAAGCCTCTGGATGATCGTTTTCCATGCAGAGCCTAATGAAAACAGGGCTTTAGGGGCTCACCTTGCTGACCTTTCGACGAGCGGAATGGACGGGCTGATGGCAGGAATTGCACCCGTAGACCGAGCGGGCGTGGTTGGTGTCCCAATAAGAATGCAGGAGTTCTGTCTTGGGCACGTCGCCCTTTTGTAAGAGGGAGATTAACTCGCTGATGCGCTGCTTTCTCTCTCCCAGCAGATCTTGCAGGTTCCATTGCTCGAGCAGTTGGCCGCTCTCGGCGTAGGTGCTGGTGTAGATCTCTTCGCTCTTTTGCAGCAGGGTTTCTCGGAGGGGGCCGAGCAGGGGCCAGTTGAAGAGGGAGCGTGTGATTTCCACCAGCGTGTCGGCGAGCAGGACTCGGGTTACCAGCGGCGTGAAGGGGGCCTCGGATCCGTCGGCGTTGAGGGGAGCCTTTGGGGGAAAGGGTCCAGCCTGGTTGGAGAGGAGGCGGCTTCGTAGCTTAAGGAGCAAACGAAGCTTTTGGGTGAGAGAGAGGCGGCGCCCGGTGTCGGTCACCACCAGGTAATTGGCGAGGGAAGGGATGTGCTCGAGGCCGGCTTCCATCTGCTTCCAGGTGGTGGGGTGGATGCTGTGGTTTTGGCTCCACTCCAGCTCGGCTTTGGACTCGACCACAATGCTTTGGGCGAGGGGGTTGTCCCAGTAGGGGGCGGCGGCCTTGACCAGGCTGACGATTTGCTGACGCCGACGCAGGAGGATGGCGTCGAGGTGGGGCAGGGCGCTGTGCCCGGTGAGGGCGCGGTATTCCTGCAGGGGGAGCCTCCCGCTCGCGGCCTCCTTGTCGGCGACCTTCATGAACATAGCGGTCATGATGATGTAGCGCGCGGCGCGTTGTTTGGTGCTCCTGGCGTAGGGGCCGTGGAGAGTGGTGAGGCATTGGGGGATACCGCGGCGCAGCTGGCTTTCGAAGGTGGCGAGTTGCTGATTGGCTTTTGGTCCTTGTTCGAGAAGGTCCCAATAGCGGCTCTCAGAAAAGGTGGGGAGGGTTAGAGAGAGGGAGGCGCTTGAGGGGACCGGGTAGTGGGGTTGGTCGAGGATTGGCGGGGCGTCGTCACAGGCGCTGAGCGCGAGGCAAAGACACAGAATGGGGAGGATGGTCCCTTGGTGGCGTGAGAGTTTCATAAGGGGAACTCCAGGACGAGCGCACAGGTGCTTAAGTTAAGGCCCGGCGCACCTGCAAGAGGTGCAAACCGCGTCATAGACGAAGTCTCCCGATAGGCCGAGCGGTAAATTCAGGCCTGGCGCGGATTTGCGGTGGACCGCGCAGGTGGTTTGTGGACGGGGCGCGGCGAGACTTTGTTCAACTCCTGTGGTGCATGGCGCAATTTTTCTTTGGATTCTGCTGGTTAAGTTTTGGAATGAGGCAGGGAGCGTCGGGTGCTTTGGCGTCAACCGCGAGGTTGGTGTGGGCGCGTTTTTTTTTTCGGAGCCGCGCTTGAGGCATGGCCATCGCGGGTTTGTTGGGAGGGGGGCGTTTTGTCGGATGGAGTCAGGAGTGGAGAGTCCGTTTTAAACGAGGGAGCTTCGGCGGTGGTTTGACTCGGATTTGGTGGGTGGGTAGGATTTTGCGTGGCGCCGTGGCGGCGCTCAAGGGGGGTGATTGAATGTGGGCGTCGAGAGCGTTAAGCGCAGGAAACTGGTGGCACCGTGTTGCGATTGTTGTGGCTTTTGGGGGGCTGCTGGGCGCGGCTTGCACGGAGAATCATTGCGAGGTCGGCGCGGGGGAGTGCGTGGAGGGGAACGTCC
>JAZAIZ010000058.1:0-2076 GCA_036230545.1 Myxococcota bacterium | reverse complement strand
AATCACGGATTCCTAAGGATAACCACCTTTCTTCATCAGAACCATCGCTGAAATTGAAAACGCAGAAGTTAAGTGAATTTGGTGGGCGAAGAGGGTGTCGAACCCCCGACATCCGGCTTGTAAGGCCGGCGCTCTACCACTGAGCTATTCGCCCCACCAAAAAGATGCTTAAATTTCCTGAAACAGATAAGGGCGGAGACAATCAATGCGATGGCCAACGCTCTCTGGGTCAAGATAATTTAACGTTGCTGCAACGGTCGACAGGAGCGAGTTACCGTCCTGCGGCGTGAAGCAGAATCCAACTACCTCATTTCCGCCCCGAATTGCAAGCGTTGGAAGCGAGACAACTGTCTGACTCAAGATTCGGCCGTAATGACCGTGCTCTCGTCCAAAGGAGAACACCTGGTTGGCGCTGGTTTTACCCGTAACCGCCACGCGCTTATTCGCGTTCAAGCGCTCCACCACCTCTTCGAGGCTAATGTCTCGACCTAAACGAATCGAGAAATGCAGGGAGTGCATGTACTGGGTGTTCATCTTCACCGCGCTGGAGAAGAGATTCAACTCCTGATTCACGGTCTGGAAGAGATGGTGCGCATCGCGAGCGTGGTGCGTGCCAAAGACCGGATCAGAGTGGGCACCAACCTGCGGCGCAGGGATAAAGCTGCCATTCTGAGAGATATCGTTGGCGCGGCGAAAACAGGTAAAGCGCCCATCTTCAACTTCCATGCCCCCTGCATCGGTACCACCAAGGGTCTTTAAAAGCACCGCGATATTGTGGGTGTTGCAACTGACCACCTGAAGAAATTGGTCCTTTTTGGGGTCAATCACATAATCGTTGATTCCCCGAGCGTACATCTTGCCAAAACCAAACTCAGACCCCTGGGCGATAAACCCCTGAACCCGGTCAGCATAACGCTCATAGATGGCCTTCTTGTTCTCATTGCCCACACCGCTGGGAGTGCAGTCGATCACAACGCTGGCCTGCTTGATGGCCTCTTCGGTGGTGTACGCCACCTCAAGTCCCTGGGCCTCAAACGCCTTCGCCTTACCAGGGTCAGCCGCCAATAAGGCGCCCCGCTTCAGCAGCTGCTTGATCTTGGGCCGGTCATCCTCACGGGGTGAGTTTTTGTGAAACGTCACCTCGTCAATGCCAAACTCTTCCTTATGGGCAGAGAATAAGCCAATCAGGGGCTCGCCGATTGTGCCTGTACCTACAATGTGGACCGATTTCTTGCTCATGAGAACCATCCTTATCTTGAAGTCTTACCTTCGATTTAAAGCTAAATGGCAGCGTTCATTCAGTTCGCGGCGACCCTATATCTTATTTTTCCAAATGATCAACCGAAGAGAAGCTCTTGCGGATCGTCAAGCATCCTCCCCTTGCCCTTAGCCCGCAGCGCCTCGATCCCCCGCCGCTCCCCCCCCACGCACTCCGGGGGAAACCACACCTCCACTCCCAGTCGCCCCGCCCACGTCGCTGTGCCCAAAGTCCCTGATTTTACTCCGGCTTCCGCCACCACCAGCGCCCGGGACTGCCCCACGATCAAACGGTTTCGCCGGGCGTGCTCATAAGCCCTGGTAGCGATCCCGGGGCCATGCTCACTCGCCAACGTTCCCCCACCATCAAGGATCGCCCGAAACAGAGCCCGGTTTTGGCTTGGGTAAAGCCTGTCCGCCGCCACCCCAAGGTAGGCAACCGTCCGCCCCGCTGCCTCCAACGCCCCCCAATGAGCCGCCGAGTCCACCCCCAACGCCCCCCCGGACACCACCGGGACCCGCTCCTGCGCACAACGCCCCGCGAGTTCAAAGACCCACCCCAAACTGCGCACCCCACGCCGGGCCCCCACCACACCAATCCCTCGCTCCAACACAAGCTCCCGATTTCCCCGCACAAAAAGAAAAGCCGGCACCCCCTTCACACGCCCCCAGGCCTGCGCCAAGCGCGCCCCTGAGACCATCTCAATCCCCAACGACTCCATCGCCGCAAACTGCACCTCCGCCTCTCGGTAGTGTGCAGAAGTGATGGGCCAGGGAGGCCCCCCAGGAGAAGCCCCCTCCGCTTGGGTCAAAACCCAA
>JAZAIZ010000057.1:0-24932 GCA_036230545.1 Myxococcota bacterium | reverse complement strand
TGGTACGGTTCGGCTGGCTATGCGCAGCTCATTCCCCCCGATGGGAAGATTATCGACTTTGAGCAGAGTGCTCTGCAGGCTCTCGACGTTTTGAAGTCCAACAACCGAACGGTTATCGACTGTCCTCACCAAAACGGTCATCAGCCTCATCCGCAGGTTTACACCGGAACGGTTTTGGAGTTTTTCAAGGCCCACCGTGCCGGGGAGAAGAGTCCCTACGACAGTGATGGCCTTTCGGCCAGCTTCCCCGCGGCCTGCCGCCTGCACTGACACATCCAGAGTGTTTCTCGCGAAGAGGGCTCAGGGGGAGCCCTCCTCAGCTAATTCATCCATGAGCTCCCGCAGATAGGCGGGGGATTTCCGGCAGAGCATGGGGTCCTCCACCATCTTATGGAGCAGCTTATTTAAGTTGTTCGCTAATGGGGCGGCTTCGTCACTGGTAACTCGCTGCATGACGTCCCGAAAGAAGCGAATCTGAGCGTATTGGCGGAAGGGCACGTGGGGGTCAAACGCGCTTAGGGGGCGGTCCAGCTCCTCAAGCAGTTCAGTATTTTCTTCCCGGACGTAGTAGCGGTTTAATCCATCGAAGTGGGCGAAGTGATAGGCTGAGTTGGTGAGCACGCTCTCCCAGCGCTGATGCACCGGCTCGGTGGTGCGGGGGTGGGTGGCCTCCACCACCACGATGATGGGCCGAAAGCGCTCCCAGTCATTGCCGAGGAGGACCTCATGTTCGTGACCCTCGACGTCCACTTTGAGGAAGTCAACCTGCTCTGGCGCGTGCTCACTGAAGATGTGGCTGAGGGTGGTGACCTCAATGGACTCCTGCTGAATCGGGACGCCTGACTCCTTGAGTTCGCTTGCCACTTTGGGATTCATGGTGGAGAGGGGGAGGTGCCTGGGGCAGCGGTAAAAGGTGGCCTCTCCCGAATGCTGGGACACAGCCCCTTGCAGGTTGATGTCCCGGGGGCGCACCGCCTCAAGGCGGGTGTGCATACTGGGGTCGGGCTCCACATTAATCCCTCGCCACCCCCGCCGATAGAAGGCGTAGGTGATGGAGTCGATGACCGGATGGCAGGCGCCAACGTCCAGATAAAACCCCGAGGGTTCGGTTAAAACACGATGCAAAATCACATCTTCGGCGTTTTGTGCGTAGGAAAGCATGCTCCCTCCCGGGTTGGTTGGTCCCCCGGGCGTGGATGCCCGGTGGGGAGGAGTGTATGCAGGTGCGCCTGTGTGGTCAAATGGGCGCCCTCCATGGACGGGAAATGGCACCCTTTGGGGTTCTCAGAGGGGAGTTTGGGAGAGAATTCTCCGTCCCCAAAGGGGCTAAGTGGTTGATTTGGCAGGATCTTGTCTTGGGAGCAGCTTTGCAGGGGAAAGCGCTGGTCGGTTCGGTGACAGATATTGTACGATCTTAAGTCAGGGATGTGTCCGGCCAAAGAGGGTCATTTTGCAGGATACGGGGAAATGGTACTAAAAAAGCTTCGCGAAGCGATATTGGGCGACAATGGCGTCGACCAGGGGCAGGATTTGCTGCTGCGTGAGGAATCATCCGAAGGCGCTGCATTGCGTCAACTCGAACGTGTCTTGATCATTGATGATAATCAGGCTCAGAACTACGTTTGCCGGGTCATCCTGGAGCGTAGCGGCAGGGTCCGCGACGTTGTGGTGAAAACCGACGCTGATTCCGCCTACCAATACCTGTGTGAGGAGGGGGGAGGCACTCCTACCCTGGTGCTGCTGGACATCGGCATGCCCATTAAGGACGGTTGGCAATTTCTGGATGACTTTGTGCAACTGCCGGACGAGCAGCGCAGCAACTACAAGGTGGTGATTCTGACCGAGCCTGCCCTTGGAGAGGACGAGCCGCTCACGGTCCCCACCGAGGTGCCCAACGTCAGCGGGTTTATTCCCAAACCTCTGGAAGACGACCACGTAGAAGGGCTTATCGAAGAGCACTTTCCTCTGGCCCAGTGATTTAGCTCATTGATCTGACTCAGGGGGAGGCCCCCCAGAGCGCTCCCCAAAAGCCGATTGAACAAGCGCCAGGGCTCCCACTTCCTGTGAGATGCTCGCGTGAGAGTGAACCGCGAGCTGCCTGCCGCTCTCGCGCTCAATCAGGTAGAGATAAAAGCGCCCCCCTTGAAGGCGCAGCACCGACACTGCCTCGATCTCCCGGCAGGCAATAAACCAGCGCTCTTCCTCGTGACGGTCCCGGCAGGTCACGCCTTCTTCCCCAAAGATATAGGTGTGCGTGTGGGTGCTGAGGATAAAAAAGCTCAGGCTCACCACCGCGACGACCACCAGCGAGAGCAGCCCCATCTGTTGTCCCGGCGTGGCCGGCCCCGCGCCGAGGTCCGTCATGATAAAGGGCACGTAGAGGGCGGCTACTGTGCTCAGGATGACCGCATATCTCCACACCCTCCCTCCTTCATCGGGGCTGGGGGGATGAACTCCTCGGAGCTGCTCAAGCAGCTCCTGCACATCACGGCGTCGGTCCAGGGTGAGAGAGCGATTGCGTCGGTACCAGGGGCGAGGGCTCATGGCCCAAGGGTACCCTTCCTCGGGGAAGGGATCCATCCGGGGGAGGTCTATTCAGAGGTTTCCGGGAGTTGAAAACGCTGCTGAAGCCATTGGGCGATGAGTTGAATTTCCTCTCCGCAGACCTCATGGTCCATGGGAAAATCCTTCCAGAGCAGGTCTCGCTCGGGGTTTTGCTCGGTGAGGAGCTCCCGGGCCCGCTCACCGCTGCTCAGGGGCACCACGCTGTCCTGAGATCCGTGGCACAGGAGAATGGGCGTGTCTCGGTTGGTGGCGTGGGCCTCGGCCTGGATCTGCTCCGGCAGCAGCAAATAGCAGCTCAGGCCCATGATCCCCCCGAGGGTGGCGGGGTAGCGCAGGCCGGTGTGAAGGGCCATGGCGCCCCCCTGGCTGAAGCCGGCCAGCACGATTTGGTGGGGGCTGAGCCCCCGCTCCACTTCCTGGTCGATCAAGGTTGTAATCCAGGCGTGGGAGGCCGCGATGTCGTTGGGGTCTTCCCGCTCATCGGAGGCGTCGAGGGTGCGGATATCGTACCACGCTCGCATGACCCACCCGCGATTGAGGGTCACCGGCCGCTCCGGCGCGTGGGGAAAGACGAAGCGAATGGAGGGCAGGTTGAGGTGGGGGACGATGGGCACGAAGTCATCTCCACTTGCGCCAAGGCCATGCAGCCAGATCACCGTGCCCTCGTGAGAGGCGGATTGGGGCGGAATTTCGATACGATCCGGGGCGTTGCTGTCCATGTTGGGTCTCCCTGAGGTAGTGAGCCCTCCATTGCCCCATTGTGGAGAAAGGGTCCAGGAAAAATGCCTTGACTGGTCGGGTAGGGGCTGAGAAGGACGTTGGGGGCCCTCGGGAAGGTTGAATCCGGGGGAGCATTGCCCGAGGGGGAGCAACCAATCACGGGAAGGGGATTTCAGGGATGAAGAGCAGCATGAGTCGACATTTTTTGCGCGCGTTGTGGGGGGCAGGGTTGGTGCTTGTGGGGGCCTGCTCCACCCATTCCTCGGTCTATGGGGAGCACGCCAGGGGTCTGAAGCAGCAGCTTCAGGCGGGTCACGCCAGCGCTGATGAGGACGCCGGGCTTATCGCCGCCTTTTACGGGAATTCCGAGCTGCGCGCCCCGCCTCCCAAAGCTGGTGTCACCAGCGCCACCGCCCACGAGATTGCTGGCTACCGGGCCATGCTCATGGGGGACGAGACCACCCGCTGGGCCCATTTTTTGGCCGCCGCAGCGGATCTGAACGCCCCCTTTACGGAGCTCTACCTGTGGGAGGCCCTGCATGGCTATTCGAGCGTCAGCAAATTAAACGCCACCATCGACGTCCTTCTTGAGTTGCATCGGACCCACCCCCGGGGGGATGTGAAGGCCTTCGCGGCGCAGACCGCTTATCCTCTGCTCATGCGGCAGGAGCGGGAGGCAGAGGCCAAAGCTCTGATTGAGAGTCTGGGGATGATTACCAACTTCAAGGTGGTGGGGAGCTTTGACAACGATCAAGGCAAGGGGTTTTTAACTGCCTATCCCCCGGAGCAAGGGGTGGACTTCACGGGGCGCTACACCGGCTCTTTGGTGGAGGTTGGCTGGCGGGACGCTTCCATTAATCACGCCGGGCAGGTGCCTCTGGGGGACATGCTCAGCCCCAGTCACTGGAGCCTCGCCTACCTTGTGACCTACGTTCACTCCGAGAGTGAGCGCGAGGTGGTTATGGCCTTCTCCACTACCGACTCCCTGCGGGCCTGGGTCAACGACGCATTGGTCCTCTCCGATGAGAACGTCAACGGTGGAGAATGGGACAACGCCCGGATCCCTGTGAGGCTTCATGCCGGGTGGAACAAAGTCCTCATCAAATCCGCCAACGACAACTCCGGCTGGTCGCTGGGGGCGCGCTTCACCACCCCGGAGGGTGCTCCAGTGGAGGGGCTTCTGGTTGACTCGCAGAGGTCTCCGAGCACCGTGAAGGCAGAGGGTGCGGTGAAGGCGCTCGAGGGAGTGGACCACCATCCGCTGCTCACCCGGGCACGGGCTGTTCAAGACCCCGTCCGGCGTCAGGTTCTTCTTTTTCGCATTTTGCGAATGCTCGGATACGAGAAGGCTGCGCATCAGGAGATTATCAATCTCCCCGACGCGGCCTACAGCAATCCCCTGGTGCGCTTTTGGACCATCCTCTCCTATTGGGACAATGGTGAGCAGGGCAAGACCATCGATTTGTTGAACGCCAGCCTCAAGAATGAGGAGGCCGCGCTTCCAGCCTTTTTGATCAAGCGCGCGCGCTTTTACAAGCAGAAGTCACTCTGGGATCGGGCTCTGGCGGATCTGAATCGCGTCCTTGAGCTTGCTCCCCGAAGCCGCTTCGCGAGGTTCTCCCTGGCCGACCTTTACGACAAGCGGGGTTGGCAGATCGACCGGTGTCGGGTGCTGGATGATATTCTCGAGATGGAGCCCGACATGCGTTCGGCTCTTCAGGGCAAGGCCTCGTGCCTTAAGTCCCGGGGCTACAACGCCGAGTCGCGGGCGCTTTACCTGCAGGCTCATCGTATCGCTCCGGGCCTGACCTCCCTGCGTCGTCAGTTGATTTATGGGCATTTGGCGGCGCTGAATTGGGACGCGGCTGAGAGGGAGGCGCGAGCGCTGGTGGCCATGCAGCCCTGGCGCCCTCTTCGGCAGGTGGAGCTGGGGGACATTCTGCGCAAGGCCGGTGAGCGCTCCAAGGCCCGGGCCGCCTACGAGGCCGCGGTGTCCCTCGACCCCGACTGGTCACGTCCCTATCACCGGCTGGGGCTGCTCGCTTACGAAGACGAGCGAAGCGAAGACGCCCAGGCCGCCTGGAAGCGATCCCTTGAGCGCAATCCCACCCACAGCTCCCTGGCGGACCATCTTGAGTTTATTGGGCCCAAAGGGGTGGACATCGCAGAGCGCTTTATCCCCACCGACGAGGAGCTGCACACGCTTGTTCGTACTGCCCCGGAGCTCACCCCCGTTCCCGGCGCCCAGGTGATCGATTTGTTGGACCACGAGGTGACGCGGGTAAACGCCGATGGCAGCTCCAAGCGAATCGTTACTCGAGTGGCGGTGGCCATGTCCAAGCGCGGAAAGGATGAGCTCATTGTGGCGTCGGTGCCGCGACGGGGGCGAGTGAAGCTCCTGCAGGCCTATGCGGTGTCCCCCTCGGGGGAGCGCCAGCAGGCGTCCTCCATTCGAAACGGCGTGATTCGATACCGCAGCCTTGAGGTGGGCTCTGCGGTGGTTTTGCAGTTTGTTCACTATGCCTCCGCGGCAGCGTTTCTTCCCAACCACTATGTGGGGGCCTGGAACTTTCAGGGCATTCACCACCAGAGCAAGCAATCAGAGTGGGTGTTGATTGTGCCTCGGGAGCGTACCCTGAACATCGCCTCCAGCGAGGGGGTGAAGCTCACCCGGACGCCGGAGGGAGAGGACATGGTGTATCACTTCAGCGCGCAGGATGTGCCACCCCTTATCGCCGAGCCCTACACGCGTCCCTACATTGACCTGGTGCGACGGGCCACGGTGAGCACCGTGGAGGATTGGGACGAATACGTACAGTGGGAGCGGGCGTTGCTGAAGGACGCCTTTCGCGAAGACTCCACTTTAAGGGAACTCGCCGTGACCCTCACTGAAGGAGTGGAGGGGACCCGTGAAAAAATCGACCGTCTCTTTCACTACGCCGCCCAAAAAATCCGCTACCAACAGGATTATGAGAACACCATCGCCGGGGTGAAGCCCCACGCGGCGCCGGTGGTGCTGGAGCGGGGATACGGCGACTGCAAAGACAAGGCGGTTCTGATGATTCAGATGGCCGAGGAGCTGGGCATTGAGTTGCATTTTGCGATTCTTCGCACCACCAACGCCGGGCGCGTGATCCGCGAGACCCCGAATCAGCAGTTCAACCACGCTATCGTCTATGTCCCCAAGCAGGCGGAGATTGAGGAGGGGTTCTTTTTGGACCCCACCACCGATGGCCTTGAGGTGGGCAACCTGCGCTACGATGATCAGGGGGCGTTGAGCCTCGTGTTTAACCCCAAAGACGACAGCTATCAATTCAGGGAGATCCCCTACCAGTCGCCTCGTTATCAGGGCAATGATTACACCATGCGTGTGAAGGTGCGTTCGGCAAAAGACGCTAAAGCACACATCCGCTACGAGGGGCGGGGGACGGTGGCGGCGAAGACGCGGCGTATCCTGCGCAATAAGGAGCAGGCCAAAAAATTCTATGAGCGGGTCGGGGCGCAGCTCTTTGTGGCGGCCTCGGTGACGGACGCGCGGGTGGAGCACGCCGATGACATCTGGAACCCCCTGGAGATGGAGCTGGACCTCGACATCTCCAACTCCATTCAGGCCAAGGGTCAGGGCTACCAGATCAAGCTCCCCCAGTCCTTTCCCCTCAACGCGGTGGCCTCTCTCAACAGTCGGACCACCCCCTTGTTGCTTGGGGTGCCCGACGCCCTCACCACCACGATTCGGGTGGAGATCCCCCCGGGGCATGGCTTTACGGACTCTCCCCAGAACATGACCCTTGAGCATGGGTGCTTCTCCATCAAGAGGGTGGTCAAGCGTCGGGGGCGTGAGCTGGTGATGGAGACCGCCTACGAGCGCCGTTGCGTGGAGGTACAGCCCGAGGACTACGGGGAGTTTCGCAGGGTGGTGCAAAAAGCAGCCGCGAACACCCAGGACTTTGTGCAGTTTAGCAGGGGAGTTAAGAGTTAGTTATGTTGAATCAAGCCTCATCCTCTGTGCTGCAGGGCCTGCCCTTTGAGCACCCGACTCTCCTGGCGCCCATGGAGGGCGTGACCAACGCCGTCATCCGAACCTTGCTGGCGTCCTACGGGGGCATCGGCGCGGTGTGTACGGAGTTTGTGCGCATTGGTGGGAGTCCTATCTCTCCCCGGGCTATTCAGCGGGAGGTGATCAAGACGCCGGGGGTCCCTCTTAGTGTGCAGGTCATGGGCAATGACCGCACCAAGATGGCTGAGGCGGCGGGCATCGTGGCCGCGGCGGGTGCTGATGTGGTGGACATCAACCTGGGCTGCCCTACCCGACGCGCCCTGAAGGGAGGCGTAGGGGCGGCGATGCTTCGAGATTCGCAGCTGCTCTATGACGTGCTCTCGAGCATGCGTAAGGAGGTGCCCGGCTACCTCTCGGCGAAAATGAGAGCGGGTGTTGAGAACACCGACTCCATGGTCGCCAACGCGCAGGCCATTGAAGCGGCCGGCGCCGACTACCTGGTGGTGCACCCCCGCCGTCGGGTGGACCAGTACAAGGGCGTGGCTGATTGGCGCATCGTCAAGACCCTCAAGGAGACCGTGCAGATCCCGGTGGTGGGCAACGGCGACTGCTGGTACGCAGTGGATGCCTTGCGGCTTGAGGAGGAGACCGGGTGTGATGGGGTGATGATGGGGCGCTCCGCTCTGCGCAATCCCTGGATCTTTCAGCAGATTCAAGCTTTGAGAGCGGGTGAGGAGCCCTTCAACCCAGGCGCCCGGGATGTTCTTGAGTATATGACGCGCGCTGGAGAGCAATACGACCGAATGTTTCCCGACAACCCCCTCAAGGCAGCGGGGCGCATGAAGGAGCTGGTTCGTTATGTGGGACGCACGTGGTCGGGGGGGCGCCCCTTTGTGCGGGAGATCCTGCGATTTTCAAGCGTGTCCGAGATGCTGGGCTTTGCCGAGGACACGCTTCTGAAGGTGCCGGCGGATCAGTGGGACCTTGACGCCAGGGGGAGCTTAAACCTCGAGCCGAGGCCCCGGGGTCGTTAAACAAGCAGCTCAAGCAGCTCGTCTCGGGTGATGCCGGAGGTTTGTCCGGCGCCGCTCAGGGTGAGGTCAGCCAGATCGCGTTTGCGTTGCTGCAGCGCGAGGATTTTTTCTTCCACCGTGTTTTTCGAGATGATGCGATGCACAAACACCGGCTTCTCCTGCCCGATGCGGTGGGCGCGGTCTGCGGCTTGTTGCTCAACGGCGGGGTTCCACCAGGGGTCCATGATGAAGACGTGATCTGCCGCGGTGAGGTTCAGGCCCGTGCCGCCGGCCTTGAGAGACACCAGCATGACCCGTGGGCCTTTGGGATCCTGAAAGCGCTCCACCACGCCGCCCCGGTCTCGGGTGGCGCCATCCAGCCGAATGAAGTCGATCCCCGACTCTTGTAAATGCGGCTCCATGCGGTCGAGGAAGGAGGTCCACTGGGAGAACACCAGGGCCTTGGAATCAGCGGCTATCAGGGGTTCGAGGGTGCGCAAGAGCAGCTCGATTTTGGAGGAGGTCTCCGCCACCGCGCCGGGGATGAGCCCCGAGTGACAGGCCGCCTGCCGCAAGCGCAAGAGGGCCTCCAGGGCCGCCATGACGTTGCCACCGGCGTTCAACTTTTCAAGCAGCTCCTTTTGTGTGGCCACCCGCAGGGCTTCATAGACTGCAAGCTCCGTGGGGTTAAGCTCGCAGTAGAGCTCAGTGTCGGTTCTCGGGGGGAGCTCGGGAGCGACCTCGCGCTTGAGGCGTCGGAGGATAAAGGGGCGAATGCGCTTTCTCAGGTGCGCGGCCATCGTCTCATCGCCCTCGCGAATGGGGCGGGCGTAGCGTTCTTGAAAGTCCGCGCGTCCTCCGAGGTAGCCCGGGTTGATAAAATGAAACTGGCTCCACAGCTCTTCGAGGCGGTTCTCGATGGGAGTTCCCGTTAGCGCGATGCGATGGGAGGCGCGCAGGGTGTAGGCCGCGCGGGCGATTTGGCTGTCGGGATTTTTAATGGCCTGTGCTTCATCGAGCACCACCGCTGCCCAGAGGATAGCCCCGAGGCGCTCCTGCTCATTGCGCAGGATGGCGTAGGTGGTGAGGGTGATGTCGACGCTCTCGTCGAGCTTGCGTGTCGGACCATGAAAGATGTTCACTCCCAACTCGGGTCGAAAGCGTTTGATCTCGGCGACCCAATTCGGCAGCACGCTGGTGGGACACACCACAAGGCTCTTTTTGGGCAGGCTGCAAAGGGTCTGGAGGGTCTTTCCCAAGCCCATGTCATCGGCCAGGAGAGAGCCCACTTGCAGGTCCCGCAGGTAATGCAGCCAGTTGACGCCGTGCAGCTGATAGTCGCGCAGGGTGTCCTGAAGGTCGGGGGGGAGGGGCGCCTTGGGCAGGGTGTCAAAGGAGCGCAGCTTGTCCCGCAGTTGACTGAAGTCTGCGGGGGGCGGCTCGTCGAGGGCTTCGTGGAGCTGCGCGAGATCGGCGAGGGAGGCCCGGGGGAGCTCGGCGCGGTCGTGGTGCGCAGCCAGCAAATCCGCCAGGAGGCCGGCGTTTTTCTCGAGCCAGTCCCGTGGCAGGGGCGCGAAGCCGCCGTGGTCGAGGGGGACCAGGGACTCTCCCTGCTGCCAGGCCTCCAGCACCGCCCGGGGAGACGCGTTTGCGCCGGAGCTTGTCTTGGGGGCACCCGGGGCGGGGGGAAGCCCCCCGGAGATAAAGTCGAGGGAGAGAGGGGAAGTGGGGTTGAAGCGCGGGGAGAGGGCGGGCGCCTTTCGAAATGCGGTGTGTGCGTCCCCGAGGACTTCCGGGCTGTCCCAGCTTTGGATGAGTTCCATGGCCTTCACGCCTTCTGCTCGGGGAAAGCTTGCGCGCGTGCCGGGGGTCATGCCTAGGGTCTCGCGCAGTTGGCGAACCAGGGCGTCCTCTTGTCGCTTATTGCGAATGGGGACATCCCCCTGGAGATGGATGAGTCTTTCGCCGTCCACCCGCGCGGTGGGTGGGTTGCCGTACACGAGGGTGGGCAGGAGCACCAGCGCGTCTCCCTCTCGGGAGGTGGCGATGACAAGGCGGGGCAGCGCACGGCTTCGACCGGGGAGTTTGTGGGTTCGGCGCTGCACGGGCATGACGGCTTCAAGCTGGGGAAGCACGTGATTGGTGATCTCGGCCACCTCCCGTGGGCGGATGACCACGCCCTGTCGGTAGCGCTGCAGGTCTTTGGCGGTGAGCCCCACGTCCTGCAGGGCGATGAGGGTGTCGCTGCGACGTAGCACACCGTTAGGGAAGGTCTCCTCGATGGTTTTGTCCTGTCCGATCTGCAGCCAGAAGCCCTCGGGGTGATCTTCAATCCACCCCACCAGACCGCAGGAGGTGTTCCCAATGGTGATGGGGGCGCCGTCCAGCTGCAGCAGGGGGGCCTCCTTCAGGAGTGGGAAGAGCTTGCGCGCCACCAGGCGGGGGAGCACCCCGGCGCTGGAGGGGCCGAGGGTCTGCTCGATGCGGAGGTCGAGTTGGGTGGTGGTGAAGCGGGGATAGGAGGATTTTGTCTCCGCGGCGCGGTGCAGGGTGGTCTCAAGCTGTACGTCTTCCCCCTCGGGGACCTCAAGCCAGCGTTGAAAGCGCAGGCCTCCCGGGGAGCGGCGGAAGCGATAACTCAATTTGGCGATGGTTTCCTGGGTGGGCGCCCGGCGGGTGTCACCCTGGTCCCCCCGGCGCATGGCGATGGCCGCCGCCGCGACGTGCTCGCAGGGGTCTGTCTTGCCACCACAATCGCAGCTCCAGTCTTCGTCTCCCGGGTATAAGATGACCTGAAAGTTAACCACGCTGCCGCGGGGGCTGATGCGCAGCTCGATCTCGTCGTCGGTGCGGGAGTCCAGAACGATGGCGTCGGAGCGCACCAGCTCCACCGCGCGGGACCAGATCCCCGATGAGCAGGACTCTCGCAGAGTATTGAATAAATCATCCACGTTCTGCCCTTAGAGAAAACCTGCGTGTTTGGCAACGGTCTCCCCGATGAATTGCGCCGGCAGGACCAGGGTTGACCGAAAGGATGACGAAGCGACGTCACTTTTCGTCACTTTCGTCAGTGATTGACGAAGTGGCAGGGGGAATGCCCTCGCGGAGTGTGATTTCGATGGCGATTCGGAGCGATTGTGTGATCCCGCTTACACAATCAGGGGCTCCTCACGTTGGCACACCCTTTGCTCTCACAAGGGGGAGAGCGGGTTCAAAGCAGACCCGGGCAAAAGAGTCATGAGGCAGTTCAACCCTAGGTTGACGCACGAAAGGAAGAGGATCATGTCCCAGGCAATTTCTGACAATGAAGTGGTAGCCCGCGCGGTGGAGGGTGATGAGGCGGCGTTTGAGATCTTATTTCAGCGCTATTACGGGTACGCTGTTCGCACGGCCTTGCCCTATGTGAAGTCGTCCAGTGATGCCAATGATGTGGCTCAGGACGCCTTTGTGCGGGTGCACCGGAACCTGAAAAAGTTTCGACAGGAGGCCCGCTTTACGACGTGGCTGCACCGAATCGTCACCAACCTGAGCATTGATTTTCTTCGCAAACAGCGTCGCCTGCGGGTTTCCGAGACGGGCGAGGTGCTCGAAAACCGAGAGCCCGGGGACAGCTCGTTTTGGGGAGTGGCGAACGAAGAAGTGAGCCCCTACGATGCCCTTGAGCGTCAGGCGCTGTCGGAGCAGCTAAACAAGGCGCTCGGGGAGAGCGCGGGTATTCACCGGGAGGTGCTCGTGCTGCGGGAGCTGCTGGGTTACAGCTACGATGAGATCGCTGCCACCCTGAACATTCACAAGGGGACGGTGATGAGTCGTCTCTTTCATGGCCGTCGTAAGTTAAAGAAGCTTCTGGAGGCCGAACGCTTTGAGGAGTCGACCTTCGGCGCGGAGGCTGTGGCTGCTTAGGACATACGATAATGGGGTGAGCGTGGAGGTGTGGGGATATCGTGCGTGGTCAATTAGTCGCCGTTTGCGGGGTGGACACCCGCAGCGTTGAGAATCTGGGGCGTTTAAACGCCCGCTGGTTTTCGTCCATGGGCTATTCAGTCTGCGAGACGAAGCAGCCCACGGGTCATTTTTCAGAGAGCGTTCAAACAAGGTACCTCTCAGGGGTTGCGTCGGGGACACGAAGCCTTTGGGGGTTGGCCCTGCAGAGTGCGGCAGACTGCCTCTTCCATGGGGACCAGGTGGTGGAGCCGCACCTCGCCCGAGGGGAACTCGTGCTGGTGCAGAATTATCTATACACGGCTCGGGCCTATTTTAGGGCTTGCGGACTTGAGCTGGAGTGGTCGAAGCGTGGAGAGCCTGCGCTTCGAACGCCCGATCTCACCATCGTGATGGACACCCCCATTGAAGCGTGTCGAACTCCCTGGGGGATTGGAAGCCTCACCCCCTGTGCCGAGGAGCCGTCGGGGTTGGAGTTTTTGTCCCGTATGCGGGAGAGCCTGCTTGAGTTGGTGGAGGGCCGGTGCCTTGTGGTGGATGGGGAGATGGCTTTGGAAGAGCAGTGGTCGTTTTTACGTCGGAGAATCGGGGACTTCGTTTCCCTCTAAGCTCCCTTGCCCATTCTTCCGAGGTTCCTTTTCCGCTTTCTGGGGAGTGGGGGGATTCTTGCTTGGCGCGATTTTCGATCGTCTTTCGCTTCGGCCTGGTTTTTTCCTGCAATCATTAGCAACAGCACAATAATTGAGCCGATACTCTCCTTGTCAGGAGCATTTGTGCCCTCCGGATGAGCCAGCCGGGACATTTCAGGAATATGAATAAGATGGCTCCTATCCACCTTCGTCGGCCCGCTTTAACCTCTTTAGCCGGCACTTCTCTCGTTAATGCCCTTTCCGCTTTACCCACCCTTGAGGCAGCGGGATTGAAACTCACCGGTGTTGAACTCGATGATATCGAGAACGCTTCATTGGAGCTTCGGATCCCCCTCAAGAGTGGATATTACAGTCTTCCCACCGAGAATTATTCAGACGCCAGGGTGAGCATCGAACCCGGCTCCAGCATCAGCGTGTCTGTCGAGTTGCAACGACATGATGGTGTATTACTGATAACCAAAGCAGACCTTCGCTTTTCCCGGGATATTCGAATTCACAACCCCGCGTCCGCCCTTGAGCCCTCCAACACGGGGCTCTTGGATTGGGACATCCTTTCGGACTCGTTTAGTGACATGGCTGCAGATGCTTTGCTGCGAAGGGTGTTTATGAATGAACTCGGGGAAATCCACGCCACCGGAGAAATTGATCTGCCTTGGTTTCTTGACGACACCCCCCTCGATAGAATCGTTAAAACGACGAGCCCTCGGGTTGATGAAACCTTTTTGGAACTCCCCGAATTTGCCAGCATCCCTGCGCTCCTTAGGGTTGTTGGGGGAATGACTTCGGAGGGAACTTATCAAGCGAGTTTGTGGACACGCCCCCTCTCTCTTGGCCTCGAAGGAGAGGTTGCAGAACTTCGATCTGGCGAGGAGCCCATTGACGTCCTTATTCAGGGAAAAGCGCGGGTGCGGCGCAATGGAACCATTCACATCGATGTCGAGAAAAACAACGAGGCGGAGATTATGACCGGTGCGGGTAATTTGGACTTTAACGGCTCCATTGACCTCGCCATCGATCGTGACGCCAACGTGCTTTCAGATGCTGATTTGGATTTTAGAACCGCGATCTCCAACATCAGAGGCAAGGTAGAACCACAACCAGGGGTCAGGGTTCCCATTAACTTTGTTTTTCCCGATAGCGTGGCCATTGAAGGACGGACCGGGGTCTCCCTGCGAGATGGAAAAGTTACCCTTGATGGGGGGCGCTTTAAAACCAGTGTCACCAACTACTTGTCCGATGACCGGTTGAGCGCTGGGTCTGCAAGAATGCGCCTGGATGATGGTGTCGTCAAAGTCGACGCCACGGGCAACTTCGAATACGCAGCAGATAATATCAAGGTGAACAACCTCAACGCTGAGGCCGAGATTAGAGGAAAAGATGGGTACGTTACCCTTGAGGGGCTGCGCCTCAAAATTGACGGCTATTTAAAGACACAACTGGAGATTCGCAACGCCAGGTTGAACTCGAAAGAGGGGATCGCAGAAGGGGTTGGTCACCTTGGATACGAGCTGGACCCACGGGCTACGGACACACGGGAGGAGCTGGACTTAGGGATTTTCAGGCGGGATGTGGATTTTGACCTGAAGCCCAACGGCGACCTGGTGGTTGATCCGGGGACCAGCGGTCTGGCAGATTTCTTCGCCCCCTTTCTTAGCCTCTCGGGGAACCCGGACAAGCTCGTTTCGGCTTCGGGGGAAGGGGTGGGTGCTGTAGGGAACCCGGAGTTTCAGGCCCATATTGAGACGGTTTCCAACACCAAAACTCTAAAAAACAACAAGGTGGAGCTCTTGATCGACGGGGTTGAATCCTACCCCAGGCGACTGGAGTTGATTCAAAATGCCAAAGAGTCCATCTGCCTTCAGACCCTCATCTTTAAATTTGACGAGACGGGTAAAGAGACCGGTCAGGCCCTGGTGGACGCGGTTAAGCGCGGTGTTAAGGTGAGAGTCATCATTGACAGCCTCGGCAATGTTGAGAACTTCAAGCACCTGGTGCATGGGCGCGAGATTTACCAATTTCTTGAGGCGGGTGGTGTTGAGCTTGTTTTGTACAAAGACCCCAAAGAGACCGGGTTGGCCAACCTGATTGAAGCCATTGGTAACGTTCCTGGGTTGTTGGAATTGACCAGCCCGGCTGAGCTGCAAAACCCCGCTCTTTGCCTGGAGATTTTCACTCAAATCGTTCAAGTTGCTCGGGGCGAGACTGAGGTTGCATCAGAGGTTCGGGACCAGGTTGCCACGGCCCTTGAGCAATTTCTTAAGGTGGCCATTGGTGAAGGGGATTCTGTGGAGATTAGCACGGGGGAGCTTCTTCGTGGCAAAGACACCCTTTTTATTGCCAAGCTTATCGCCGAGATGAACCATCGTTGGCATGAGAAATACCTCATCGTAGATGGAGAGAAGGCCGTACTTGGGGGGATGAACATCTCTGACGAGTACATGCTGGGGGGAACGGGGAGAATGGCGTCGAATCTCGGAGTTGAGAGGCCTGCATGGCGTGACACAGACGTTTATTTGGAGGGAGAGGGTGCTAAAGAAGCCTACGAGCTCTTCGCGAGAAATTGGAAAGACGTCCGTGATGAAGACCTCCCCGAGGCTCCGACTCCTGTGAAGTTCACGGCGGAAGAGGGCGGGGGACCCACCGTTCAAGTACTTCAGCACCGCCCTCGATTGGATGGAGATCACAACATCACCAACTTTATGGTGGAGAGTCTCAAATCTCTAAAGGCTGGGGAGGTCGCCTGGGTTGACAACGCTTACTTTCTTCCGACGGGAGCTCTGACCGTATACAAGAAGGCCTTGATGGAGGCCGCTCAACGAGGGGTGGATGTGCGTATCGTGACTAACGGGATTACCACCACCGATGGTCCCCAGATTAATCAGGCAGCGATCTTTCCCTATCGGGAATTACTCCAGGCTGGAGTTCGCATCTTCGAGCGCACCGGGGACCGTTGCATGCACACCAAGGCCGCGGTGTTTGGGAAGAGCACTTCAACGGTGGGTTCTTGGAACGCGGATAACCGCTCTGCCAGCCTTAACTCCGAAAACACTCTGGTGGTTTATGATGAAGGGTTTGCCAGCGAGGTCCGAGCGATGATTCTTGCAGACATGGCGCCGGAAGTGGCGGTTGAACTGCATTATGAAGAGATCGCGAAGCTTCCCTTTGATGAGGAGACTCGAAACGCCACGGTTTCGCTCTTGAGCGATTTTCTCTAGGGGGTTTGAGAGGAGGCTGGTGGTCTTTCGGCCACGATTCGCCAGTTCAAGTCAGCGATTCCGCTCTTTTCGGCCGTCGTCCAGGCTTCTCCTCCGGTTTGCAGCAGATGGAGCGACTCCTCGACCCACGAAGGCATCAGTCGAACTTTTTCGAGCGCCCGGATCACCTTTCTGGCATTAAGAATCAGATCGCGTTTTTGCTCACAGAGGGGCCACGCGGGTTTTTTTGAGGGAGCCGAGAGGAGCACTTCAAAGCCTGCCCTTTGGAGGGCCTCACAGACATCAGCGGGGTACATTGATTGGGTCGCAGCCAGGGTTGGCAGGTAGGATTTGTGCAGCGTGGTATGTTCGATGTTATCCCAATCAAAAGAGGGGGTTAACAAATACTCCGAGCAGGCATAGCGGGCTCCTGGCTTTAGCACCCGGTACATCTCTTGGGCGTGAGCGTCCAACTCCTCTTTCTTGAAGAAAGGCCAAACGGCCTGGATGGAATAGCAACCATCAAAACTCTCTGATTCATAAGCAAGGGGATCGTGATGATTGCCCACCTTGTAGTGAAGCTGCTCGCTCATCCCGCACTCTCTCGCCCAGCTGACCGCGTTTTCGAGTTGCTCCGAGTCGATGTTGTAGCCGGAGACCTGACCTCCGGTGAGGGTCGCCATATAATGGGCAACCCGGCCTCTTCCGCACCCCATGTCCAGGAGGTGGGAATCCCTCGGGTGGTTCAGGTTGAGCTCTTTCAGGAGTTCCTCTTCACAGAGCAATTGGTTGCCATAGAGTCCCTGAGCTTCGTCTAGTTGGGGGGGGATGTAGAGTTTTTCGAGGTCGAAAACCGAGAGAAGGTTGTTTAACACCTTGTAATAGGCGGCGACTGCTCTGGTTTCATCTTCGGTTTTGGTTTTTTCACCGGCCTGCATCTTCTGAAAGAATTGATAGGCTGCGATGCAGGCCTCTTTGTCTTCTTTAGGGAGGGTGGCCAGTCGCTTGATACCGGCAAAGGATGTCTTCGCTCGGTACCAATTCGCCTTCAACCCTTTGTTCTCTCGTTCTACAAAAGACCGGATGGATAGAGCCATTGGTTTCCCTTTTTGGGGGCCGTCGCGTACGGCGCGAGTTGGGGTGTGTTTGTGTGCCTTGAGGGGCTCTTCGCCGCAAAGAATTGCGGCAGGTAAACCTAGTCCATGGTGCTGGCGTTCTCGATGGCTTGGTGAGCCCAGCTCTCGTTGATTTTTTCGAGAATTTTCACAGCGGCGCGGCGAACAGCGGGCTCGGTGCTCCACACCGCGGTCTCCAGATAATGAAAGTTGTCTTCGGCGAGCTTCGTGGCTTCAAGGTGCGCAACGACCTCAGGGCACACCATCAGGACATGGGAGAGTTCGGGGGTGACGGGGGGGCCTTCGAGGTCGTAGATCTCAAGGGAGCCGGGCTGCTCGGATAATTCGCATTTGCTTCGGGCGCGTCGCGCCAGATCTTTGCCAAGCAGATTGAGCGCGTCGAGGTATTCTTGATGTTTTGCGAGGCCCTTTGCCATGGAAAATCTCCTGGGGGGTTTGAAAAATGAAGTGTCCGGGGAGTAATCCAATTGTCCTCCCGGTGGCAAGTTTAAGGGATTTCTCGGGTTGGTGAGACCAATTATGGTGGACGGGGTCTACCTGACATCAAAAATACTCCCTAATATAGCTAAAATACGTGACTATACCTATACTTAGGCAACAAAACGCTCGGTGAATCGATAACCTTAGGGAGTTTATCAGCCACTTAAATCGAGGATCCGCCATGTCCCCCATTCATTCTATTTCAGCGTCTCTTGCCAGGCGTGCCCCCCGAGTTAATCGATGGGGAACGTTGTGGTCCCCCACTACATTGCCAGTGGATAGGCCAGATCGTTTTGATACCCGCTCCGTCCCCACCGTGGCGGCTGCCGCGGCTGGGAGTCTTGCGGGGCGTGCCCCCGTGTTGCGGGATTTGCCAGGAGATCTAAACACCCCTGAGGCTGTCGAGCATGTGAACGCTCTGCGCCATCATGCTCACGCAGGCAAGCGCGTCAAGCGGAGTGATTTTTTTCATTACAACAAGGTCTCCGATGACAACAGCCTGAAGCTTTATACAGACCGTGAATATTTTACCGATGCATTGCTGCCCATGATTGAAGGGGCGCAGGACTCCATTCACATGGCCTTTCTCGATATTGATGGTGGCGAGCTGGCCCAACATATCACCGACAGCCTCATCGCCAAAAAGGCAGAGAACCCGGACATGGAGATTCGCATCCTTACCGATGGTTTGGGTTCCTACAACTTCTTTCCCTGGAGTCGCCCCATGCGCAACATCCGTCGTTTACGACAGGCTGGCGTGGAGGTGGTGATTAACAACGTGATGCGGGATGGGCTTGAGCACCGTAAGCTTTTGTTGGTGGATGGTAAAGAGGCCTGTTGGGGCGCTGCTTGTCTCGCTGACCGTTATTTTGGCAATGAGGACTATTGGAAGGCTTTTAAGTCTATCCCCCTGGACGAGCGACCAGCCGCGAGGTCGGAGATCTTCAGCCCTGGTGAATCGTCTCCTTTTGAGATTACTCCCGAACTGAAGCGTCCGGAGTTTCACGACTTTGGTATGAAGGTCTCCGGTAGTTCGGTGGACGGCCTGCAGGCGGCATTTATGCAGAGCTGGCTTCAGCACGACCGCCGTCTTAACCCCGAGATGAGTGACGCGGACTTCGCTAAACGATATTTTCGCGCTGGCACCAGCGATGGGAAAGACAAGGGCACGAAGGTGAAGATGGTTCACAGCGTCCCTGGGGGGGACAGCCAGTTTCGCCAGAGCGCACTGGCGGTGGTGGACGGCGCCACAAAAACTCTGGACGTGAACTTTCCCTACATTTTGATCCCTGAGTTTCTGGAGCACCTGAAGGCGGCGGCGGCTCGGGGGGTTAAGATCAGACTGCTCACCTTGAGCGAAGAGGGCACAGACTTGAAGATCTGCTGGCGCATTACCAGAACCTGGTACCCGGAGCTCTTTGCGGCCGGGGACGTTGAAATTCATGAGCACGATGCCTACAGCCACTGCAAGTTTATGGTCGCCGACAAGCGCCTGGTGTTTACCAGCAGTGGCAACGCCGAGTGGCAGTCCTGGGAGTGGGCGAATGATTCGAGCGCCCTGGTGGACAGTCCGGCCTTCGCGGCGGAGGTGGAGCGGAAGATTTTCGCTGAGGACATGAGCCCGGAGCGAGCAAGGGTTGTGACCCCAGAAGAGGTCGCCGCTCGGAGTTGGAGGGTCAAGGTACTGGGGGCGCTCAGCAACGCAGTGTCGTGGCTTTTCCAGACGCCCCGTTTTCGCATGCGCCCCCGCAGGAAGATTCTTAACAGCGTCTCTTAATGCTCGACCAGGAGCTTCAGGGCGTGATTCATCGTTTCAAATTGGTGTCGCACTGAGGTGTTGAGCATCGGCCAGAGCAGTGGGGTCAGAAGCCCCGAGAAGGTCTCGATGTTCTCAAATCGTGTCCCACCAGATCCAAGTGCCGTTAAACGGAACGTGTGCTTTCCCTGAAATAACCACGACCAGAGGAGCTTGCTTTTCCAGGAGAACTCCACTCCCGGGATCACGGCGGTGACCAGTCGTTGAAACACCCGGGCTTTTCCCGAGGCGGGTTGTACCGTGACCATCAGGTGATACCCCTGCACAAGATCTCCCTCTACCTCCTTGAGGTATGGATTCCAGTTTCCATAGGCAGAGAACGTTGTCAGGGCCTCCCAGACGACCTCGGGTGGGCTCTCAATATCGATGTGGGTGTCGAGGCGTCGCATGGCCTCAGGACTCGTCGATGGGGTCGTCGAGGGACACCCGACGGTTCTCGGCGAGGTAGCGCTCCAGCTCCTCTCGCACTCGCTTCACTTCTCCCTTGTATTTCCCGGTGATGGAGTAAAGGAGCAGCTTGTTCAAAGAAAGCACCGCGCGCATGTCAAAGGCGGCGTCTTTCGGGTCGATGTAGCTGCGCTCGTGTCTCCAGTGTCCATAGAGCCCTATTAAATTGGAGATGGGCATCAGGAGCAGGTACCAGGGGCTCACCATAATGGCTACAGCGATGAGTGCGTAGCCGTAGACCATTCCCAGCAGATGAAAGAACACGTTCGCAGGGTTTTGATGTTTGAGGACGAAGACCTCCCAGTATTTTTCGAAGGGGTGGTCAAGGCGCACGGGGCTGACCCGGTTTCGGGGGGACTTGCGGTGGAGTTCGCGCTGGTTCGCCTTTTCGCTTAGGCTGATGTACTCCCCAAAAGGCTCTCTCCCCAACTCCTCCACTTGCTGTCCTTGATCAAAGGCGCGCTTGCCATTGATGAAGACGGTTTTGATCACTCCGTCGGGATCTCGCTTAACCATGCGGCTGGCGTTTTCCAGAAGCGGATCGTCGATGAGCACGGCGTCGGGGATGGGTTTTTTGAGCTGCTCGGGGTCCAGCAGGACCACATCCGCTTTGGCGCCTTCCTCCAGCACGCCGGTGTCCACCTGAAACCAGCTGGCGGACTCCCCGGTGCACCGTGATATGGCTCGCTCCATGGACATGAACTGGGTTTGCATGGCCTGCCTTAAAAAGCTGACTGTGCCGTCATAATAGGCGAGGTTGCGGTTGTGTGCGCCGGCATCGGTGAAGCCTGGCAGGATGTCCTCGTCGCCCATGAGGGTGAGCCGCTGGACGTGTCGGTCGTTAGCGCCGGTGGTGTACCAGCGGAGGTCGTCATCAAACTCGATGAGGAGATCGACAAAGCACTCCACCGGATCTTTGGAGCTGAGGGAGGCGACGTCGTGGACGCTCTTGCCCTCCCATTGCCGGTGGGGGCAGCCGATGATCTGGAGGAGGGAGAGGTCACGGGGAGAGGTGGCGAATCTTGCGCCCCTCCATTCAGCGACAAACCATTCGCGAAACCCGGGCTTTGCCCAGAGGGCCAGGCGCTCTTCACGGGTGTCGCAGTTGTTGAGCTGGACCCCGGATTCAAACTCCTCAAAGAGTGTGGTGATGGGGCCGTCTGAATAAATGGTGAAGGGCTCGGTGATGGTTTGGAAGCGGGTATTGCAGCCCAGGATCTTGTTCATGCCCCAGCCAAAGAGGGGAAAGAGCCGCCAGAGTGAGCGGTGGATCACCGAGTCGAGAGCGGTCAGGAGGGTTACGCGGAGGGGTTTGCCGCGGCGCCGAATCAGGCAGAGCCGCAGCAGATTAAGAAAGACCAGGGGCTTTTGTACGTTGGGAGTTAATTGAAAGACGCCGTCAACCTCAAGGCAGACCTCCGCGAGGGCCTTGTATTCGGCGTAGTTTGCGTGTTGAGAGGGGAGGGTGCGTCCCCGAAACTCTCCCCCGACCATATGCCAGGGGATCATGTCGATGGAGATGCCGATGAAACCGTCCAGCATGGCCTGTCGGGCCAGCTCCCGCATGGTGGCAATCTCGGTTTTGGTGGCCTTCTCGCTGAGGCTGCGCTCAAAGCCCATAACCTTGCAGCGCAGGGCGCTGTGCCCAAGGAGCGCGGTGACGTTGGGCCCGGGGCGGAGGTCGTGGCGTAGATGGTTGAGGTAGTCGCTGGTGGTCTCCCATTGGACGCTTGTTCCGAGCCAGCGGTCGATGAGCTGCTTGGGAAGGGCCTCGACCCGGAGGAAGATGTCGGCGAGGTCCTGGGGTTTGCCCATGGCGATGGACAGGCTGCAGTTGCCCATCACCACCGTGGTCACGCCGTGTCGCACTGACTCGCTTAACTCTGGCGCGATCTCAAGCTCGAGGTCATAATGGGTGTGGATGTCGATAAAGCCCGGGGTGACCCAGAGCCGCGAGGCGTCGATGACCTCCGTGGCGTCGTCGTCGATGGCAGGCGCTATCTGCATGATGATGCCGTCTTTGATGGCGACGTCGCAGGTTTGCGAGGGGGCACCAAGCCCGTCAAAAACCCGTCCGTTTTTTATCAACACATCGTACATGAGACAGCCTTATCTTTGCCGAGAGAGGGCTTCGGTGGGATAATCGAAGATCTCTCAGGTCGGCTCTGCTGAGCACTCTGCGGTTCGCAGCGTTGTTGGAAGGCCTCCCCCTCTACCCCTGAGTATACCAATGGTTCATGGGAAAACCAAAGTGGGAGAGGCTGGTCCTATGTGGTTGAAACTTCGATGCATCGTAAAAGTGGGGCCTTTAAAATAGGGGTTTGACCTCGTCGGTCGGTCGGCGTAGGTGTTCTGAAACCACTGTCTGAGGATGTAGTATGCGAGTGAACAGAGCCAAGATTGTAGCGACCGTGGGACCCGCCTGCGATGATTATGAGAGCCTTAAAGGCTTAATTCAGGCCGGAATGAACGTCTGCCGCGTGAACTTCTCCCACTCCCCCGGAGAGAAGGCCCGGCAAATCATTCAAAGGGTTCGAAAGATTAACGCCGAGTTGAACACCAACGTCGCTATTCTGGCGGATTTACAGGGACCCAAGCTCAGGGTTGGAGAGATGGCACCTGATACCCTCCTGGAGGGAGGGAACGAGTTCGTGTTGACCACACGGCCCGGAGTGGGGGACCATCAAAGCGCTTATGTGAATTACGATGAGCTGGCCAGGGACGTTCGCGCGGGAGAGACGATTCTTTTGGATGACGGTAACCTGGCGCTCGAGGTGTTGAGCACCAACGGGGACGACGAGGTCATCACCCAGGTACGCTTTGGGGGAAAGCTCACCTCGCGTAAAGGGGTCAACCTTCCCGACACCCGTTTATCCCTGCCCTCGATGACGCCTAAGGATCACGAGGATGTTCGGGTGGCCATTGAAGAAGAGGTGGAGTGGATCGCGCTGTCCTTTGTGCGGCGTGGTCAGGATATTGAGAGCCTGCGAGAGGTGATTACAGCGGCGGGGGCGAAGTCTCTCCTTATCTCCAAGATAGAAAAGCCCGAGGCTATTGAGGACATTGATGGGATCATCGAGCGTTCCGATGGTCTGATGGTCGCCCGGGGAGATTTGGGGGTCGAGATGCCCATGGAGGAGGTGCCGGAGCTGCAGAAGATGATGGTGGACAAGTGTCGAGCTGCTGCGAAGCCCATCATTATCGCCACGCAGATGATGGAGAGTATGATCAGCAACATCCGCCCCACCCGCGCGGAGGTGAGCGATGTGGCCAACTCCGTGCTGGATGGCGCCGACGCGTTGATGCTCAGCGGTGAGACCTCCGTGGGGATGCATCCGGTGCGCGTGGTGGAGGTGATGCGTTCCATTGTTGCGCGAGTGGAGACGGGCAACGCCTACAAGGTACGTCAACTCCCAACGGTGGGGGCGGACTCCCGGGTGATCACGGACGCGATCTGTTTTCAGGCCTGCGCCCTCGCGAACCAGATGGAGGCGTCCGCAGTAATTACCATGACGCGTTCTGGGTACGCGGCCTGCAAGATTTCGAGTAACCGACCGGACACCAATATCTTTGTGTTTACCAACAACCGCGCCATTCTCAACACCCTCAGCCTGGTTTGGGGGATACGGAGCTTTTATTATGATGGCTTTGTGAGCACTGACGAGAGCATTCAGGACATTCACCGTATGTTGCGGGAGGAGGCTTTGATCTCGGAGGGAGATCTGGTGGTGAACATTGCGAGCATGCCTATCAAAGAGCGCGCCATGACCAACACCCTCAAGTTAAGTATGATCTCCTGAGCGGGGCGTTGGGGGACGGGAAAAGTCTTGCCTGAAAGGCATCATCGCATTAGTTTCGAGTCTTGGAAGCGCTGGTTGGGGAGGGGGCGGGAGCACCTCTTCGGGCAGGGATGGATAGTGTATTCAAATAGGGGAAATGACGATGTCTCTTCATCAATTGGTCGAAGCACAGGATCTTGAAGCCATCACCACCTTCGTTAATGAGGGAGGGGATGTTAATGCCCGGGATGGGGGGGGACAGACGCCTCTGGATTGGGCGGTTTTTGGCGGGTTCACGGAGGTCGCCCGGCTGCTCATTAGCCTGGGGGCTGATGTTAACTCCGTGGACCACGGCGGAGCCGGATGTATTCACTGGGCGTGCTCCAAAGGGCATCTGATGGAATTGGAGTTACTGCTGGAGAGCGGCGTTGAGGTTAACGGGCCTCAGGTGGATGGCCGCACTCCCTTGATTCTTGCGGCCGAGTACGGCCACACCCCCATCGTTAGCTCCTTATTGGCACACGGTGCCAAGGCTAACGCCGAGAGAGGTCAACCCGCCGCTCTGAGTTGGGCGAGCGAGTATGGTCATCTTGAGGTCGTTGAGCGATTGCTGACAGCTGGGGTTGACGTTAATCACATGGAGGTGGACAAAAGTGCCCTCCACTGGGCTGCTGAGTTTGGTCATGTTGCCGTGGTGGAGCGTCTCCTTGAGGGGGGCGCCGATGTTCACGCCAAAACGCTCACCTCGCAATTAACCGCCGGGGATCTCGCGGAACTCGTGGGGCATAAGGAGGTGGTGGAGAAGCTCGCGGCCTATGGGGCGGGGGCAGAAGCCAGCGCTGACTCGGCCCTTCAGTAGCAAATCCCGCAGCCTCCGATGTGTTCGGGGGCTGCGTTCTAATTGTCTGAAGTTAAAGATGAATATTGAGCGGTACGCGCGCTTTTGGGTGGGGGGATCAAGGGGCGTTGGGAGTTGCCTACGGCGGGCAGGCCGTGGTATTGCATCCCGTAGTGTCCCCTGACAACTCTGGTCGGGAGACTGTCGCGCTGGAGCGCAACGATTCAGTTGATTCAATCATGAGAGAAACATTGAGAGGGCAGGCATGAGTGGGACACCCCAGACCCCGGCGGAGATCATCGAGCAGGTAAGAGCATCGAGTCACAACAAAGTGAAGGTGGCCGTGGCAGACCTC
>JAZAIZ010000056.1:0-13568 GCA_036230545.1 Myxococcota bacterium | reverse complement strand
GGGGGGGGCGCGGGTTGCGGGGGCGGGGGGGGGGGGGGCGGCTCCGGGGGGAGGAGGCGTTGATTTTCATTTAAATATTCCTTTGCGATGCGGGGTCGCTTGCTGGTGTTATGGAGTTCCCAAAGCGGGCAGCGAATTTAGGGAACCCGCATGATTATCGGTCGCGGAACCTCCGTGGTTGCGTCTATTGGGATCGATTTGTCGGGTTTGTCGGGCAAGGAGGGTATTGTGCCCGCCTTGGGACCGGATTAGTTAGACGGTAGACGGGGTTAAGGAAGGAGCGCAGGATGAATTCACGGGCCTTGATAATCGGGATGGTGGCGCTGGCAGCTTCATCAGCCCACGCCGAGCGACTGGATACCTCCTCCAGCCTGGATTCGGGGCAGCTCAGCCTTGCGGTGGAGGGCCAGGCTGCCAGCCCCGGAGGCCACAGCGGTGCTCTGCGCCTGCATCAGGGCTTTGGGTTGGCCGCCGGCTACGACCTGGTCTTTCGGCAGGCCCTCGATTGGAGCGGCGTCTCTCCGCGCTTTGACGGCGCTCTCAAATACACCTTGGCCGAGCCCTCCCTCAGCCGCAGCACCCCCGGGGTCGCGGTTTGGGTGGGAGGCGGGTTTGGCGAGAGCCCCTTTGCGTCGGTGGCGATGCTGCTGGATTTTCTCGTGGCGAAGAATCGACGGGTGTATGGAGGGCTGGAGGTGGTGGTGCAGCGGCACGTCAACCTGGTCTTCTCCGGAGGAATTCGCTTTGGTTTATCCCGGCATTTGAGCTGGTACACCGAAGCCGGGGGCGGGTTTGACGGCAGGGGTTGGTATTATGTGTCCACCGGCCCACGGGTGGCGGTTTTTTAAGGGGCGAGAACGAAACCACAGGGGCGGGAGCCCGATTAACGCATGAGGGAGGGGTTATGGATAATTACGCAGAGTTTCAGGATGGCGCCGACTACGACGCGCAATATGGGGCGCTCTACGAGCCGGAGATCGCGTTCTTTAAGGATTGGGTCCACGAGCGGGGTGGCCCGGTGCTGGATGTCTGCTGCGGGACGGGCATCGTAAGCCTTCCCTTGGCAGAGACCGGCGTGGAGGTCGTGGGAATTGACTTGTCGGAGGCCATGCTTCAGCAGGCTCGACGCAAGACTCTGGCGGGGAGCAATCCGACGTGGCTGCAGGGGGATGTGCTCGAGATGAGTCTGGGCCGAACCTTCGAGCTGGTCACCATGACCGGCTATGCCTTTCAGGAGTTCTTGACCCCGGCGTCCATCCTGCGACTCTTTCAACGGGTGGAGGCCCACCTGACCCCCGGTGGGTGCTTTGTCTTCGATACTCGAAATCCCGCGATCTATGACTTTGCAGAGCGCCGAGACTTTGAGCAGTGGGACCATTATGTCGACCCGCAGGGGCGGGACACCCGGGTGCTGGGACGCCAGGACTATAGTCCGGAAGAGAAGGTGGTGACCTTCAACCTGAAACGGGAGCCAACGCAGGGTGAGTCAAGAGCGACTTCTTTAAGGGTTCGCTTCACGGACCTTGCCGAGCTGCGGGGACTCACTGAAGAGGCCGGTCTGCAGCTGCACACCGTCTTTGCGGACTGGGAAAAGGCCCCTCTGCAGGAGGCCTCGCCGGCGTTTGTTTGCGCGGTCTCAAAAGCATGAAGGGAGGCGGTGTGATGAGAAGCACCTTTGTTGCCTTTGTCTGTTTGGTGCTGGTTGCCGCGGGTTGTGGTGGGGGCGCTGACTCATCAGTTTCTGAAGGGTTGGAGTACGACCTGCATAGGGAAGGCCCTTTTAACACGGGGTATCTGGAGTGGGACATCACTTATTCCCCGCTCGAAGGTGGCGCTTCGCGGACGATCCCGCTGCACGTCTGGTACCCGACCAGGGACGAAGATAGCTCGACGGGGTACCCGACCTATTCTGGCCTTTTTTTTGATTCGGACAGCCTGATGGACGCTCGCCCCGCTGCGCCGGTCTATCCTGCGGGGTATCCCGTTCTGGTTTACAGCCACGGTCACCGGGGAGTTGCGGGGGGAAGCGCGCGCCTGGCTCGCTACCTTGCCAGTCACGGGTGGCTCTCTGTTGCGCCGGGCCATGTGGGGAACCGGCTGGAGGATGGTGCCGCGGCGGAGGTGTCCTCGTTTAATCATTGGCTTGAACGAGCGCTTGATGTCAGTGCCGCGCTGGATGCCCTTGGGGACCTGCCGCCGCAGCACCCCCTGGCGGCGCTCGCCAACGTGGAGAGGGTGCTCGTAACCGGTCACAGCCGGGGGGCCTACACCTCCTGGGCACTCGCGGGGGCGAGCTTTGACCGGGAAGCGACAGAAGCGCGCTGTGACCAGGGCGTGTACGCGGGTGGCTGCTCGCAGGAGACCCTGACGCGTATGGGGCAGGGCCTTGGGGACTCGCGGGTGGTGGCCATTATGCCCACCGCCGGAAGCGGGCATTCGGAGTTTTTTGATGGGGTGGGAGGTCGCGACCATTTGGGGGTGCCGGTGTTGATGATGAGCGCTGAGGCCGATGATGTGGGCGCGGGGAGGCTCTTTGAAACCCTGAATATCGAGGACTTCACGTGGGTGGAGATTAAGGGGGGCTGTCACGAACTCTTTAATCTGGGGTGCGGCTTCCGGGAAGACCGCGACAAATTCCCAATCGTGACCACCTACGCGCTGGCTTTTGGGCGGCGGCAGGTTCTTAGGGACAAGGACGTCGAGGTGTTGAAGATTCTGGAGGAAGAGGCGGCGGTGTCCGAGCATGCCCGGCTGCTGCGTCGCTAGGCAGCGCTGGCGGCGCTGAACTCTTTTGGATAGAGTGGAGAGATGAAACGTACATTACCCAAGGGCCTGGGGGCCGTGGTGACCGGAGCCGGCGGCGGGCTGGGCCGTGCTTTTTGTGTTGAACTCGCTCAGGCAGGGGCGCGGGTGGTGGTGAGCGATGTCGCGGCCGAGGCCGCCGAAGAGACCGCCGCGATGGTGCGTGAGTTGGGTGGGGAGGCACGGGTCGTTTTGGCGGATGTCGCAGAGTGGGACTCGATGCGCGCTCTTGAGGCCGCTTCGGTGGAGTGGCTCGGTGAGGTGGATATGCTCATCAACAACGCTGGTGTGGTGGTGCGGGGCGCGGTGGAGGAGACTTCCCTTGAGGATTGGGAGTGGGTGATGGGCGTGAACGTGTGGGGGGTGATTCACGGCCTGCGCGCGTTTTTGCCGGCCATACGAGCTCGGGGGACCGGTTATATTATCAACGTCGCCTCGTTTGCGGGTCTGGTGGCGTTTCCGCGTATGGGGGCCTACAACGCTACGAAGGCGGCGGTGGTGTCCTTGAGCGAGACGATCTACAGCGATCTTATCACCACGGATGTGAAGGTGGCGGTGGTGTGCCCCACGATTTTCCAGACTGGCATTATGGCCGCTGCCAGGGGGGAGTTTCCCGCAGAGGTTGACCAGCGTATCGGTCGGCGCATGGAGAAGGCGCAGGTGCAGGCACCGGAGATCGCGCGCATGGCACTGGACACCGTGCTGAAGGGGAACCTCTACTGCTCCCCCATGCGGGAGGGCACGGTGGCGTGGTGGTTGAAGCGAATTTGCCCGCAGTTTGTGCAAAAGCACCTGACCACCCGCAAATCCTCCCAGGGCTGAAGGCGCACTTGACCCCCGGGGACGAGGTGCTAAAAGCGTCCCCATGAACACCACACAATTGCGCGAATTTACCGACCGGCTCTGGGACGAGGAGATTATCTCCCGCTTGGAGGAGTACATCACCATCCCGAACCAGAGCCCGCTCTTTGACCCCGAGTGGAAAGAACACGGCCACATGGATAAGGCGATGACGCTGGCCTATGAGTGGGTCGTCGCCCGCAACATCAAGGGCGCCAACGTGCAGGTGTTGCAGCTGGAGGGCCGCACCCCTACGTTGATGGTGGAGGTTGAGGGCACCCAACCCGGCACCGTGCTTTTGTATGGGCACCTCGACAAGCAGCCGCCCTTTGAGGGCTGGCGCACCGAAGAAGGCCTCGGGCCGTGGACGCCGGTGATTAAGGACGGCAAACTCTATGGCCGTGGCGGGGCCGACGATGGCTACGCGGTGTTCGCCAGCGTGGCGGCCATTCAGGCCATGCACGAGCAGAACATCGAGCATCCGCGCCTGGTGGTGTTGATTGAGTGCAGTGAAGAGAGCGGTTCGCCGGACCTGCCGTTTTATATCGACGCGCACGCAGCACAGATTGGGACACCGGATTTGGTGGTGTGTCTCGACAGTGGCTGTGGTGATTGGGAGCGATTGTGGAATACCACTTCCCTGCGAGGCGTGGTCGTGGGGACGCTGCGGGTGGATGTGCTCTCCGAGGGGGTGCACTCTGGTGACGCAAGCGGGGTGGTGTGCTCAAGCTTTCGCGTGGCGCGTCAGGTGCTCAACCGGCTCGAGGACATCGACACCGGCGCAATTCTGCCGGCCGCGCTGCAGCAGGAAATTCCTTCGGCGCGGGTCGAGCAGGCGGGGATCGCCGCGGAGGTGCTCGGGGATGCGGTGCACGCGAAGTTTCCCTTTGTGGAGGGGATGAAGCCCATGGCCGAAGACCTCCGGGAGTTGATTTTGAATCGAACATGGCGTGGAGCGCTCTCGGTGACCGGTCAGGAGGGTATGGCGCCCCTGGAGAATGCGGGCAATGTGCTGCGTCCGTCCACATCCTTGAAGCTCTCTCTGCGGATCCCGCCCACCCTGAACTCCGAGTTTGCGGCGTCGGTGCTTAAAGAACTGCTCGAAGCCGAACCACCCTATGGAGCGAGCGTTGAGTTTACCCCGGAGCATCCCGGGGATGGCTGGAACGCCCCGGCAATCGCACCCTGGCTCGAGCAGCTGACCGACGAGGCATCGAAGCTTTACTTTGGCAACGCGCCTTGCTCCATGGGAGAGGGGGGCTCGATTCCGTTCATGGGGATGCTCGGTGAAAAATTTCCCGAGGCGCAATTTTTGATTACGGGGGTTTTGGGACCGCACTCGAACGCACATGGCCCCAATGAGTTTCTGCATTTGGACTGCGCGCGTAAGGTCACTGCTTGTGTGGCGTATATTCTCGCCAACTATTCCGAGGTCCGTTAGCGCTTTCGGTTGATTTTACCGTCCGTTTACAGTTACTTGCTCCCCTCAACAACCGGGAGAGGTGACGTGATCGATTGGACTCATTGGCCGGCACAACGCAGTCCCCTGCGCGCGTTTTTTGCGGTGCTGGTGGTGTTGGTGTCGATCGCGGGGTTCAGCTCTGTGGAGTGGGTGTATGGGGTTGTGGCGGCCTTCGTGCTTCTCACTGCCACCTCCGAGAGCTTGTTGCCCACTCGTTTCCGCGTGAGTGACGAAGGCGTTGAGGCCTTCAACCTTTTTCGGCGCGTCCGTCGTCCCTGGAGTCGCTTCGAGAGTTGGCAGCGCGGCGACCAGGGCTATTTCCTGCGCGGGCAGGGGCCCCTCTCACTCATCGCCCGACGACGAAGTCTCTGGCTGCCTTGTCCCGAACTCTACGAACCCGTGGGGGGCTTTTTAGAGAACCATCTGCGGGAGGCGCCATGAAGCGCGGCCCCCTACAAATTACGGACTCTCAGCGAGCCGCGGTGGAAACCCTCGCGCGGCTCATTGTGCGCTGGCGCCTGACCGTTCCAGCCATTCTGACCCTTGAGTCCATGCAGCCCCTCTCCTTTGTGGGCAGCCAGTTCATGCATGTCCTCTCCCCGGTTGCCACCGGGCTTGTCCCCTTTGCGCAGTGGGACGAGATTGCCCGACTCCTCGAAGATCGGCGGGGCGTAGAGTACGTCATCACAACCATCGAACAACACAGCGCGGGCCGAACTCGTTCCGGCGGGCCCGCTCCATCGGAGGTGACCCCATGACCGACGCCGCCCGTGAGATTCGGAGTGTTCTGGCTACCGATTGCGGCAGCACGACCACCAAAGCGATCCTGATTGAAAAGGTCGGGGACACCTGGCGCCAGACCTATCGGGGCGAGGCGCCCACCACGGTGGAGGCGCCCTTTGAGGACGTGACTCGTGGGGTTCTGAACGCGGCGGTGGAGATTCAGGAACTCTCCGGCCGCGCGCTGGTGAAAGACGGCCGAATCATCACCCCGGACGTCGATGGGCAGGGGGTGGACCTTTATATTTCCACCTCGTCCGCAGGAGGGGGTTTGCAGCTGGTGGTTGGCGGGGTGGTCAAGTCGATGACCGCCGAGTCGGCGGCCCGGGCTGCGCTTGGGGCCGGGGCCATCGTGATGGACACCTTCGCCTCCAACGACAATCGACCGGCCCACGAGCAGATTGAGCGCATTCGACAGCTGCGCCCCGACATGATTCTGCTCAGCGGTGGGGTGGACGGGGGGACCCGCAAGCACGTGCTGACCCTGGCGGAGCGCATCCGGGCCGCGCGCCCTCGCACACGGCTTGGGGGTGGCTTTAATTTGCCGATTATCTTTGCGGGCAACGCCGACGTGGCCGATGACGTCGAAGGGTTGCTTAAGGATGTGTCGGCCCTCGACATCATCGACAACGTGCGACCGGAGATGGAGCGCGAAAACCTGGGGCCTGCCCGGGACAAAATTCACGACCTCTTTATGGAGCACGTCATGGCTCAGGCTCCCGGCTATGACAAGCTCATGGGTTGGGCAGACGCGCCGATTATGCCAACCCCCGGTGCGGTGGGCTTGATTATGCAAACCATCGCGCGCAGGAAAGGCATTAACATTCTCGGGGTGGACATCGGTGGCGCCACCACCGACGTGTTCAGTGTCTTTGATGGCATCTTTAATCGAACCGTTTCGGCAAACCTCGGCATGAGCTATTCGGTGAGTAACGTGCTGGCAGAGGCGAGCCTGCCCAATGTGCTGCGTTGGGTTCCCTTTGATATCGACGAGAAGCAGCTGCGCAATCGCATTGGCAACAAGATGATTCGGCCCACCACGATCCCGCAAACCCTCGAGGAGCTGCAGATTGAGCAGGCTATCGCGCGGGAGGCCCTTCGGCTGGCGTTTTTGCAGCACAAGGAGTTCGCGGTGGGGCTCAAGGGGGTGCAAAAGCAACGCACCATCGCCGACGCCTTCCGTCAGAGTGAAGACAACTCCCTGGTGAAGATGATGAAGTTGAACCTCATCGTCGGCTCCGGCGGGGTGCTCTCCCACGCGCCTCGGCGTCTGCAGTCCATGCGCATGATGATCGACGCCTACGCTCCGGAGGGGGTCACCGAGATGGCCGTGGACTCCATCTTTATGATGCCCCACCTCGGGGTGCTGTCCACGGTCAACGAAGAGGCCGCCACGGAGGTGTTTGAGAAAGACTGCATCGTTTACCTCGGCACCTGCATCGCGCCGGTGGGTGATATGCAAACCAGCAAACCCGTGCTGCGGATTCAGTTGCGGATGCCCGATGGCGAGTCCCTCGAGAAGACGGTGGCCGCAGACCGTCTTGAGCACATTCAGCTTGAATCCGACACTGAAGCCCGCGCGACCATCACGCCCCTGCAGCCAGACCTCGATCTTGGTCGGGGCCCGGGCAAAGCATGGAGCGGCAACTTGCGTGGTGGGGTGGTGGGGCTCATCTTTGATACGCGGGGCCGGCCTATTCGCCTGCCCCTGAGCCAGGAGGAGCGCACCCCGCTGATTCAGGAGTGGGTGCAGAGCGTGGGCGAATATCCCATCGCGGAGGGAGCATAACCATGGCAGCTATTTTTACCCCCGGTTTGAAGGTGGCCGCAGAGACCGTGGTGATTAAAGACCGGCGCTTGCCCCTCGAGGGAGAGGTGCTGGTTTCGGTGGGGGAGCGGGTTGGCGCCGATGACGTGGTGGCGCGCACGGCGCTTCCGGGCAAAATCTACCCTGTGAACGTGGCAAACCAGTTGGGGGTGTCGGCGGGGCGTTTGAAGCAATACATGGACAAATCCGTGGGGGAGAGCGTCAGCGAAGGGGAGGTGGTGGCGCGCACGCCCGGCCTGCTCGGGCTCTTCAAATCGGAGTCCTCAGCCATTGTCTCGGGCACCATCGAGAGCATCTCGACGGTATCGGGGGAGGTTATTTATCAGGCCAACCCGGTGCCGGTGGAGGTGGATGCCTACATCAACGGTCACCTTGTGGAGGTGCACCAAAACGAGGGGTGTGTGGTGCAGGCCACCGCGACCCTTGTGCAGGGGATCTTTGGGCTGGGGGGGGAGACCAAGGGCGACTTGATTCTGGCGGTGGAGGGGCCCACCGATGTGCTGGAGGCGTCTCATATCACCGAGGAGATGGCCGGTTGTGTGGTGGTGGGCGGAGCCTATTGCACCCTCGACGCGCTTAAGCGCGCGGCCGAAGTTCAGGTGGCCGGGCTGGTGACCGGGGGATTCGACTACGACGATATCAAGGAGTTGCTGGGCTATGAGGTGGGAGTGGCTATCACGGGCAACGAGGACCTCGGCTTGACCCTGGTGGTGACCGAAGGCTTCGGCCATATCCAGATGGCGCCGGGCACCTTCGACCTCCTGAAGAGTCACGTGGGACGTCGGGCGTCTATCAATGGGGCCACGCAGATCCGCGCGGGGGTGATTCGACCGGAGGTGGTGGTAACCGACGACTCGGCCGAGGCTTTGACGGAGCGATGGACGCCGCCAGACCCCACGGGGATCGAATTGGGAGATCAGGTGCGGGGAATTCGGGCCCCCTATTTTGGGCGAATCGGGCGGGTCAAGAGCCTGCCGGTGGACCTGCTCACCATGGAGTCCGAGACCCGGGTCCGAATTATGGAAGTGGAGTTCGAAGACGGCGAAAGCGCGATGCTGCCGCGCGCCAACGTGGAGAGAATCCAACGATGAAACACGCGATTGTAGTTTGGGGGGTGATGGGGGCCATGCTGGTCGGGGGAAGTGCGTTGGCACAGGATGCGGCCGGCTTGCGGGTGAGCGCTCCCGAAAACGGGAGCGGCCTGAAGCTGGACCTGGAGTGGACCCTGGCCGGGGGTGGGGCGGGAACCTTCGCGGTGCTGCGCTCGGATCAGGGCGCGGAGGGACCCTGGGTGTTGGCCAAGCATGGCCTTGGGGCGGACAAGCGGCGCTACACCGACAAGGTCACCGACGACCCCTCGAAATCCCCCCCCGCGGAGCGCTATTGGTATCAGGTGGTCGCGCTGCCTACCGAATTTAAGGTGAGCCGGGACACCCCCGTGGAGGCGGTGCTGGCGGCGGGAGTGGGGAGCGTGGCAGGGGAGGGCGTCCCGGTCGCCTACTGGTTCAAGAACATCCCGGGGATCTGGTTGCTGCTGGGGCTTATTCTCGCGGTCACAGCGATGATTTTCGGTTTCACCCGGCAGGTTCGCCAGGGAAAAGAGATCAAGATCCGCCGCATTCCTGGCATCGACGCCATCGAGGAGGGCATCGGTCGGGCAACGGAGATGGGGCGGCCGGTGTTGTATGTGCCGGGAATCGACTCTCTGGAGGATATTCAGACCATCGCGTCGATGTTGATCCTTGGGGAGGTCGCCAAGACCATCGCTGAATACCAGACCGACGTCATTGTCTCCTGTTGCGTGCCCATCGTGCGGGAGGTGGCCGATGAGGTGGTGAAGTCGGGGTATTATCGTGCCGGGCACCCGGACGCCTACGACCCCACCAGCGTTCGCTTCATCGCCTCCGACCAATTCGCCTTTTGCGCCGGCACCAACGGGATCATGCATCGCCAAAAGCCGGCCACCAACATCTACCTGGGGCGCTTCTTCGCGGAGTCATTAATTTTGGCGGAGACGGGCTTTGTGAACCAATCCATTCAGATCGCGGGCACGGCTGAGGCCACCCAGCTGCCTTTCTTTATCGCGGCGTGTGATTACACCTTGATTGGCGAAGAGCTCTTCGCGGTGTCTGCCTACCTGAGCAAGGACGCGCGCCTGGTGTCGTCCCTGAAGGCCTCCGATTGGGTCAAGATCGCGACGGTGGGCCTTTTGGTGATCGGAACGGTCACGGTGAGTCTGGGTTACAACTTTATTCCACCTCTTTTCTCGCTCTCGGGAGGCTGATCCATGCGTACGACGATTCCTCTTATCATCACCTTTGTGGTGGGCGTGTTCATGTTGGGAGAGTTCTTCATCCCGCACTGGTATTATCAGCACATCAAGACCCTCGTGCTTGAGTTTGGTACCATCATCGCCGGGGTGGCGTTTTTGCTGGGGGTGATCAACCTCACCCAGGTGAATCTCCCCCGAGTGCTCGAGCGACAGCCCGACTGGGGCTACAAGGCCATTATGCTGGTGTCGATGGTGGTGACGACGGTGGTTGGGCTCTGGGAGGGGGCCCCGCGTATGGACCAGAGCATGGTTTACAAGTGGCTCTTTGATTTTACCCTCGTGCCGCTCAACGCCACCATGTTCTCGCTGCTTGCCTTTTATATTGCGTCGGCGGCGTTTCGGGCCTTTCGCGCTCGCAACGCTGAGGCGACGGTGTTGTTAATCGCTGCCTGCATCGTGATGCTGGCAAGGGTGCCCATCGGCGAGCAGATACCGTTTATCGGCGAGTACTTATCCATATTTCAAAACTGGTTGATGGATGTTCCCAACGTGGCGGCCCGGCGGGCCATCTTTGTGGGAGCGGCGCTTGGCGCCATCGCCACCGGCGTTCGGATTATCCTCGGGATCGAACGCAGCCACCTCGGGAGTGATTGATGCTGGACTGGCTCATTAAATTCCAACGCATGGACCGTCGTTGGGTGTTTCTTGGCATGGCGGTGGCGATTTTGATTCCACTGCTGTGGCCGCTGCAGCTGCCCTTTCGGGTGGACAAAGAAGTTCGGGATATCTACCAGGAGGTGGAGAAGCTCCCGGAGGGGAGCGCGGTGTTGATCTCTGCAGATTTCGATCCTGCATCGGTCCCCGAGATTGGGCCCTTTTTCACCACCCACCTGCACCACCTCTTTCGTCGCGACCTCAAGCCGGTGTTGGTGACGCTCTGGCCCACGGCGATTCCGCTGGTGTATCCAGAGCTGCAGGCTATTGCCAAAACCTACGGTAAGACCTACGGCGAAGATTATGTTTTTCTTGGCTACAAGGAAGGCAAAGAGCTGGTGATCAAAAACATCGGCCAGAACATCTTTCAACAGTTTCCCACCGATTACACCGGGATCCCTCTGGCGGACATCCCCATCATGGAGGGCCGTCGTCAGGCGAAGGACTTTGGCCTGGTGGTGAGCATCTCGGCCGGGTTTCCGGGGCTCAACGAGTATGTCCTGCAAATTCAGGGGCAGTACAACCTCAACATGATTGGGGTGTGCACGGCGGTGGGTGGGCCGGATTATATCCCCTTTTATAAATCGGGACAGCTCAAGGGGCTCAGCATGGGGATGCCGGGCTCGGCGCAATACGAGCAGTTGGTGTGGGACAAAAAGCCCGCTCCGGGGGTGAAGCTCCTGGCCACGGCGGCCATGGATGTTCTCAATCTGGGACACGTGTTTATTATCATCCTCATCATCATGGGGAATATCGCTTATTTTATTACCCGTCGCATTGAGGAGGCCTGAGATGGAAGAGATGGCTTTTGCTCAGATAGTCGGCGCCTGGGTCAGCATCTTTCTTACCCTGGCGGTCCTGTCGTTTCTTTTTGACGACAACCCCATCTACAAAATGGCCGAGCACCTCTTTATGGGGGTGGCCATTGGCTACGGCATTGTCGAGGCTTATTTTAACCTGCTCAAGCCCAACCTCTTTGATAAAATCGGAGAGGGCTTTTCGGGGGATACAGGGCAGTTGATTTATCTGGTGCCCTTGGGGCTCTCGATCATGCTTCTCTTCAAGATTAGTCCCAAATATGCCTGGGTTGCCCGGGTGCCCATCGCTATCCTGGTGGCGGCTTACGCTGCGGTGAAGATTACCGGGGAAACCAGCGGGAAACTGATTGGCCAGATCGGCGCAAGCTTCCCCAATATGAGCGAGACGTGGACGCAGCACGGCCTTTGGGATTGGCAGGCGGACGGTGCGGGGGTGTTCAGCGACGTGTTTTTGGTGGTGGGGCTCTCGGCCTGTTTGATTCATTTCTATTTCAGCGAGATCGACGCTCGTGTTCAGCGGGTCGGGGTCCCCCTGGCGGCTGGCGCTTTTGTGCTGGTGCTCGCTTGCAGTTTCGCGATGTCGCCCCTGACGGGAGGTATTGGGAAAATGGTGGTGGGCGTGGGGCTTGGTCTCTGCGCTGCGGCGCCTTTTCTTACCCTCAGTCCGCACAAGCATCTGCTGACCCGCTTTGGGGTGATGGTGCTGATGGTGAGCTTCGGTGCCTCCTTTGGTTTTACGGTGATGGGGCGAATAAGCCTCGCCATCGGTCGTGGACAAGAACTGCTCGGGCAGAGCCAGTCACCGGAGAAGGTGGCGCAGATTCATCCGCAACTGGCGTCGTTGGTGGCTTTGACCGTTATTATTGGGTTCCTGGTTGTCTGGCGTAAAAGATCTGCCTGAGGACGTGGTGTTATGTGAGGGAGAGTCGCGTGTGCGGCGCTTCATTTAAGGAGTTGTTGATGAAAAAGGTACTCTTGTTGGGGCTGGCGGCCCTGATGGGCTGTGAGGCGTTCTTTGACCCACAGTCCTTCGACCGAAAAGAGGTCGAGGTGTTTCGCGCTGAGAAGCTTGTTGAACCCCCTGCAGCCGCGACACCGGCTCGTTTGCAGGTGATGGCGTGGAACATCAAATATGGGGCGGGTCGGATCCCCTTCTGGTTTGATTGTTGGGGAGACCGAATTCAAATGAGCCTCAAGGAGGTGGAGGCCAACATGGAGGGGCTCTACGGACTCATCAAGGAGGTCGACCCGGACATTCTGATGACCGAGGAGATTGAGTTTAACTCCCGCCGCTCGGCCTATGTGAATATGGTACAGGAAATTCTCGACAACACCGATTTGAACTATGCCGGGTTTTACGAGAGCTGGGACAGCCGCTATATCCCCTCCGAGGGGCTCGGCCGTATCAACCTGGGAGTTGCCATCTTTTCGAAGTACCCCATCAAAAAGGCCGAGAGTATCAAGCAGGATGAGCGGACAGATCTCGCGGCCCACGAGTCTCCTTTTTATATTAAGCGGGTTATTGGCCGGGCGGAGATTGCGCTGGACGAGACTCGGAGCGTGGCGGCCTTCGCGGTTCACACCGCGGCCTTTGATAAAGACGGCACCAAACAAAAACAATTGAAGCAGATTGAAGAGGTGGTGCAGGCCGAGGCACTTCCGGCGGTGGTTGGGGGGGACTTTAATGAAATCCCGCCCAACGCGGTGACCCTGCATGGCTTTGCCGATGAGCGCACCACCGCGGTTTGTGGGGATGATTTTGAGACCCCGCCTTATTCTCCGGGGCTGATGAACCCCTTTTTCGAGGGGATGGTTCCTGCGGTGACCCTTGAGCAGATGGGCGACACTCAGGAGTCCCAGAGCCGCTATTTCACCCACACCATGCTTGGGAGTAACCAGGCCAACGAAGCAGGGGAGGCTGGCTCTTGGACCAGGACCCTCGATTATCTCTTCGCGACGTCGGGGAGCTGGGTACCGGGCAGCACGGATGTGCTCCAGCAGCGGGGCCAGCGAATTGGCGGCGAGGATGGAGTGGGCCCGAAGATTGAAGGG
>JAZAIZ010000055.1:0-1316 GCA_036230545.1 Myxococcota bacterium | reverse complement strand
GGCTCTTACCATAGGGGTTCGGGGCCCACAATGGGCTAATAATGTGAGGGAGGTGCGCGCCAGGGATCAGGAGTTTAGAAGCGCCCGCAGGCCAAGCAGGTAGGAATCCGGGCCAAATCCACAGATGACTCCCACAGCCTTGGGAGCGAGGAGTGACTCATGTCTAAAGGCTTCTCGGCTGTAGACGTTGGAGAGGTGAACCTCCACAAAGGGGATGGGTGACGCCGCCAGGGCGTCCCGGAGGGCGACGGAGGTGTGGGTGTAGGCGGCCGCGTTAATGACGATTCCATCACAGGGGGAGAGGTTTTGGATATGCTCCACGAGCTCACCCTCGTGGTTGCTCTGAAAGAAGCTAAGGGTCACCCCAAGGGACTCTTCGTGGGAGCGCAGGCCCTCGTTGATTTGCTCCAGGGTGGTGTGCCCGTAGACGTCGGGTTCGCGAGTGCCGAGGAGGTTGAGGTTGGGGCCGTGAATGATGGCGATTGTGGTGGGGGAGGCCATGGCGTTTACTCAAGCTCCTGCAGGATCCCGGGGGTGAGAACGCGAAGCATGTATTGGGCCTTGCCCCTGAACCCCTTGGGGGTCAGCACAACCGCTAGAAAATAACTCTCGTTAAGAGGGTGTAGCAGCGCCGTTAATTTATCGGTGGAGACCGTCAGCTGAGTGAGGGCGCCAACCTCAGGCAGGGCTTGTCCCTGACGACGAAGCTGAAGCGCGACGCTGGAGTATTCGGTCAGCAGAGCGTTGATGTCCAGGACGCTGCCGCCCATGTGGTAGCTGTCGAGCGCCAGGCCGTCAAAGCCCATGACCATGGAGGAGACAGCTCCGGGGATGGATTGCACCAACTCTTTGGTGTATTTCCGGAGCCCGATGGGGCCTCCGTTTTCTTCTTCAAGCCATTCCTCAAGCTCGTTGAGCCGCTGCCGGGTGTTTTGATCTGCGGGGGTAGCGCGGGCGAGCTTGCGGTAAATGGACACCGCCTTCTCCAGCTCATTCTGGCTGAGGTAGAGCTCGGCCATGGTAGCGGTATCCCAGGATATTTCATTGACGTTTGACACATTTTCTCCGTATGGCGAGACGTTGAGAGAGTCAAGCCCATTGAGCTGGACGGGACTCAGCCACCGGCCCCTGCGTCTGCTCCTGCGTCTGCTCCCCCTTCTGCTCCTCCTTCTGCTCCCGCCTCACCTTCGGCAGCAGCAGCGCCGTCCGCAGTTGCGCAGCCGGGTGCGGCTTCACAGGTTGTTCTGCCCCCCTGAAAAGGGCCTTGGAAGGGCAAGCAGGTTCCAAAGAGCGGCGCAAACCCTGCCTTGGCCTCC
>JAZAIZ010000054.1:0-19016 GCA_036230545.1 Myxococcota bacterium | reverse complement strand
GGGGAAGCAGGGGTCGTCGTGGAAGAAGACTCCTTTGCGCAGGGTGAAGGTGTAGACTCTTCCGTCGGGGCTGACCTCCGGCATGGACTCAAGCAGGAGGGGTTCGAGCTCAAGGGGGCGTTTGAGGTATTGGTAGTCAAAGAGGGTCTCAAAAACCGGGGCCATGGCGAGGCTGGCGTAGGCGTGGCCACCGGAGATGGGATCCATATCGCCCACCTTGGAGCGCAGGGCCATGTGCAGGACCTTCTTGCCCCGCTCTTCAGCCGGGGGAGTTTTGCAGGCCAGCATACTCAAGAGGAGCCCCATTAAGGCGCAGAGCAGGAGCCGGGTGATAAGAGGTGAACGCGGATGGTGCTGGGTCACGGTGCAATCTCCCCGAGTTGCGGGTGGGGTGGAGGCTACTAGCTAGGGGAAATGGGGAAAAAATTCAATCCTGGTTTTTTAAGGGGAATAAACGTCTATTGAATCAGTGGGTTAGGACGCTTAGCGTGCTCGCCGGAGCAGAATCAGGATCGCAGGGAGGATCAAGAGGCAGGCACCCAGACAGCAGGAGATCCCAAGGACCATGACCAGGCCCAGGCTCTTCATGCCACCGTAGTCGGCGATCATCAGCCCGGCGAAGCCGACAATGGTGGTGACCGAGGCGAGGACCACTGCGGAGCCGGTGCCCGAGAGGAGATCTGAGAGGCGCGCGACTCCCTCGTTCAGGCGGCGGCTCTCTTCGTAGCGGTGGACCATGTGCACGCCGGCGTCGATGCCGATGCCAAGCACCAGGGGCAGCACCACGATGTTGGCGACGTTAAAGGGGATGTTCCAGGAGGCCATGATGCCCAGCATCCACAGCCAGCCGACGGTGGTGGGGGTCAGGGCCAGCAGGGCCAGGGAGGGTTTGCGAAAATCGTAGAGGAGCAGGAGTAGGATAAACACCACCGCCAGCATGGCCGCGCGCTTGAAGCCGGCGAGGATCATGGAGCTGTGGGCATGCAGGGTGATGGCGAAGCCCGAGACGTCGGGATCGAAGCGGCTGAGGTCTTTGGAGAATTGCGTGGCGAACTGGCGGTTCCAGATGTTGCCTCGGGGATAAACATAGAGGGCCAGGGCGTCCTGACTGCGGGACACGAAGCGCTGCTGAAGAATGGGGGGGATATCGGAGGGGACATACTGACCGCGGCCGGAGATGTCTCGGGCGGTGGTCCAGGCGCGCTCAATGATGCCGCTGATGGACTGGCGGGCGGTGGTGAGGAGGGGCTCGGCCTGGGGGCCCATGGAGAGGAGTCGCTTGCGCAGGGCCTGAAGCCCGTCGAGGGCTTGCTGAGAGGACTCCTGCGACTGGCCGGTGAGCTGGAAGAGCGTTTGGATTTTTTCGACCTCCGCGCCGATGTGCCCGATGAGCTCGGCGAGCTGCGCGGGAGGGATGGAGGCGGTGGCGATTCGAGTGAAGTCTGGTTGTCGAGGGAAGGCGCCGATAAACTGCTGCAGGGAGGCGAGCAGGCCCTCTTCGAGGGGAGGCAGGATGTCGGTGGCGGTCTGGACAGAGGCCACCGAGGGGAGCTTCCGCAGCTTCTCGGTGAGCTCGCGGGCTTCTTCGACGCTCTCGGCGGTAACATTGGCGAAGGTGGGCCCCATGGCGAGGTCTTCTTCGAGCATGCGCAGTGCCTGGGCGCTCTCGGTCTCCTGGGGGAGAAAGTCGAAGTAGCGGTAGTTGAAGCGGATTTGATCGAGGCCAATCCCTCCGGCCACTGCGGCGATGATGCCGAGGATGAGGAGGAGCGCTGGGGCTTTGGTGACGATGGAGGTGACCTGGCTGATGCCTGGCAGCTCTGGTTTGACCACGTCGCGTTTGCTCTCCAGCCGATAGATGAGGTTGGGCAGAACAAAGAAGGTGGCCAGCACCATCAGGAGGAGGCCCACCGAGGTGATGACCCCCAGCTCGGCGAAGGCGGTGAACTCGGTTGTTGTTGTGGTGAGGAAGGCGAGGATGGTGGTCACCGCGCCGGTCATGATGCCGGGGCCTGTGGTTCGGAGGCTCATGAGGATGGAGTCGGTGACGTGAAATCCTTTCCGTCGAAACTCGTTGAAGCGCGAGAGCAGGTGCACCGGAAAGTCGATCCCGAGGCCCAAAAGCACCGAGATGAAGCTCGAGGTAATGAGGTTGAGCTGCCCGTAGGTGAGGCGCACAAAGGCCAGGGTGAGGATGATGCCGATGACCAGGGGGACCCCGGCGAAGAGGGACTGTCGAAAGGAGCGAAAGGCGATGAGGAAGAGAATCAGGATGCCGATGCCGGTGGCGAAGGACGATTGAAAGAGGCCCTCCTCGATGATTCGCAACTCGTCCACCGCCAGGGTGGGGAGGCCGGTCAACTGAATGCTGAGCGCGGGGTCAAGGGTGCCGCTGGCGACGAGCCGGTCACGGATGCTGCGAATTTTCTCGATGACGGGCTTTTGGTGGTGGACTTCGTCTCCTTCAAAGTCGGGGAAGAGGCTCACCATAAGGTAATCGTTGCCCTGGCCGACGATGTAGCCGGCGGAGTCCACCATGGTGAAGTTTTTGGCTTCCATGTTGAAGTGGGTCCAGGGGTTCTCGCCGGCGAGGTAGGCGTCGGTGGTGCGGGCCAGGGTGTTGACGTGTCCGAGGATGGCGTTCACCTGGGCTGGGGGGACGTTGGCGCCAAAGGGCATGAGCATGCGCATTTGCAGACCCGCGGCGAGGTTGGCGAGTCGCTCTTTAAGCGCGCCGATGTAGGCGGGCAGGCCCCCCTCGACGAATGTGGTGAGATCGACGTCACTGGGGGCGAGGGATTGAAGCTCCCTGGGGGCCTGGGGCGATTGCAGCAGGAGCGCTTCGGCGATTTGCTGGGGCCCCATGCGGGCGACGATTTTCTCTTGAAACTGCGGCTCGGTGGAGAGCGCGTCTACCAACTGGTCCACGGCGTCCCGCCGGGTAGCGGTGACGCCCCCGCTGACGACGAAGAACACCGGGGAGGTGGGGTCGCCGAAGCGCTCGAGAAAATCGAGCATGCGCTTTTGGTGGGGGTTTTCGCGCTCCACCAGGCCCTGCCGAGAGGTGCTGATGGGGAGCCCCGGGGCCAGGGCGAGGCCGATGAGCACACTGACGAGGGTGGCGGCGAGTACCGTTCGCGGTCGGTTGATCGCGATGTGCCCAAGGTGGTTGAACCACCGATCTCGTGGAGTGTGTTCCATCAATTATCCTAGTGTCGCCTATCTGGGAGTTGGGGCATAGAGCCTCTGGCTTTTCAGGTCAACGGCGAGGTGCAGGGACCTGCTTGGGAATTTTTTGGGCGATCACTCGAGTGATGTTGAGCCAACGGAGAAGTTTGGCGGTAATAAAGGGTTTTCCGGTGTTGAGGAGGGCTACGCTGATGTCCCGCTCCGGATCTGCGTAGGCGAGAACGTTGGTAAAACCGAGGTGCCCAAAAGCCTCCCGGGTGTCCAATCCATAAAAGCTGCCGAACCTGGCGCCGAGCATAAAGCCCATACTGTAGCGCACCGGCATCAGGAGGGTGGAGTCGAGCTCCATGTAGCTTTGCTCGGCCACGGCCCGTTGAACCGTGGCAGGTTGGAAGATCTGAACGCCGTTGAGCTCGCCCTGGCGCAGGAGGAGCTCGAAGAAGAGGGTCGTCTCCCGGGCTGTGGAGATAATATTGGCCGAAGGGACGATCTCGGTGAGAAAGCGGAAGTCGTTGGAGAGATCTACGGCAGATCGAATGTCGAGCCCGAGGGAGCGCTCCAAAAACCATTTGAAGGGGCGCTTGGGGGGGGGGCCGGTGTAGGCGTGGGCGGCGACGTTGGGGGTCTGCTCGGGGGGGACGCCGTAGTTGAACTGGCGCAGGCCCAATGGCTCGCAGATCTCGGTTTGGAGAAACTCCCGGGGGGTCTGGCCGGTGACGCGCTCCAGGATTTCTCCGAGGGCAAAGCCTCCGGTGATGGCGTGGTAGGCGAGGTTGCGACCGGGGCGCGAGCTGACTTTGGAATCACAGAGCTGCTTGATGACCTCTTCCCGATCGGTCAGGATTTCGAGCATTTTGCCATTGGCTTTGATGTTGGGGATCCCCGCCCGGTGCGTGAGGAGGTGGCGAATGGTGATGTGTTGCTTGTTGTGTTGTCCAAACTCCGGAATATAACGAACCACCGGGTCGTCGAGGTGGAGCATTCTCCGCTCATCGAGGAGATGAATCAGCATGGCGGTGACGGATTTGGAGGCGGAGAAGAGGTTGAAGTAGGTGTCGAGGGTGGCGGGCTGCTTTTCTCGCAGCTTCTTTTGGTGGGGACCGTTGCCCTGAGCGTGACCAAGGGTGCGGTCGATGATGATTTTGCCGTTACGGCGGACACAGAGGGCGATGGCGGGGTGGAGGCCTGTTTTGTAGAGAGAGACGACGGCGTTCCAGATGGCGTCGATGCTTTCGGGGGCCACGCCGACCGAGAGCGGGTCTTCTTCGTCGGGGCTGATGCAGGTTACCTGATCTGGGGAGGCTACTTTTATTAGTTTTTGAAACATGTTCACCGGTTTCATGCCCACAGGGGTGAATAGCGACTTTATAGATAGTGTCGCATCCAACGCCGCTGGAGGGTAGTTTATTGTATTTTGACGGATGGGGCCGTCAGGGCGGCTCTCTTGCATATTGAGGATGCTTTGAGAATACGCAGGGGCGGGTTTTTGGCAATATCTTGGGTTTAGCCGTGATTTCATGGAGTTGGACAGGGCTTTTGATTCATCCGGAGCCGATAAATCTCTTCTCCCGCTATTGACTTCGCAGGGGCGAGTAGGCGAATTTAGCGACCAATTAGAACATGTTTCACTTTTTGGGGAGGGGAGCTGATGTCGTCTTACGCGGCGAGGAGAAAGGAGCGATTTCAATGGCAATTGTGACCGCAGTGGAAAGCGGGGAGGGACGTCGCCGTCTCAAATTGCAGGGACCGGCAGACTTGAGTCCCCTTGGGGAGATTGAGGTCAGCACGGCGAGCGATGTGCGGGAAGCCCTGGAGCGGGCCCGTCGAGCACAGGTGGGCTGGGGCGAGCTGCCTTTGACCGAGCGCGTGCGCTACATGGAGCGGGCGCTGGAGATCCTTTTGGCGCGGCAGGATGAGTTTGTGCAGACCATCATAGCCGAATCTGGCAAGGCGCAGACCGAGGCGCTGATGATTGAGATCTTCGCGGCCTGTGATGCCCTCCGCTATTTTTCACGGCGGGCGTTGGAGGTGCTCACGCCCGAGAAGCGGTCCATGCATGGAGTGCTCTCGTGGACCAAGCGTTTGAGGGTGGTGTATCGACCTCTGGGAGTGGTGGGGGTGATCAGTCCCTGGAACGGACCCTTCATCCTATCTCTTAACCCCACGGTTCAGGCACTGATCGCGGGCAACGCGGTGTTGCTGAAACCCTCGGAGGTAACTCCCGGCTCTGGTGCTCTGGTGGGGAAGCTCTTTGAGGAGGCGGGCTTGCCGGAAGGCGTGCTTACGGTGCTGCAGGGGGACGGGGAGACCGGCGCGGCGCTGGTGGAGTCGGGGGTGGACAAGATCACCTTCACGGGCAGCGTCGGAACCGGCCGGAAGGTCGCAGTGGCCTGTGCGGAGCGCCTGGTGCCCTGCACTCTGGAGCTTGGGGGGAAAGATCCCATGATCGTCTGCGGGGATGCGGACATGGACAAGGCCGCCGCCGGTGCAGTGGCGGGGGCCGTCTTTAACACCGGGCAGTATTGTTGTGGGACCGAGCGTATCTATGTGGTGGATGCGGTGGCCGACATCTTTATCGAGAAGGTGGTGGAGCGTGTTGGTGCCCTGCGACAGGGGTGTGAGGGAGAGTTTGATGTGGGCGCGATGTTCTGGCCACGGCAGCTTGAGCTTGTGGAGGCGCACGTTCAGGACGCTGTGGCTAAAGGGGCTCGGGCCCTGGTGGGGGGGCGACGCAACCCCGACCTGAAAGGGCTCTATTACGAACCCACCGTTTTGGTGGATGTGACCCACGACATGCTGATTATGACTGACGAGACTTTCGGCCCGGTGCTGCCGATCATGCGGGTGAAGGACGAAGCCGAAGCGTTGCGAATGGCCAACGACACCGACTTTGGATTAAGCGCCAACGTGTGGAGTCGGGATGTGTCCCGGGCTGAGACCCTCGCGGCCAGGGTTAACTCCGGCAGCGTTTGTGTCAATGATATGGCCATGGCCTACGGGGTGCTTGAGGCGCCCTTTGGCGGGCGAAAGAATAGCGGTCTCGGGCAGGTGAACGGCGACGAGGGCCTGCGGAGTTATTGCTTTGCCCAAAGCATCGTCACCGATCGTCTCGGTGGGAAGATCACCTCCACGCATTATCCCTATTCTCTCGAAAAAGACGAGGGGATGAAAAAGTTCATGCGCTTTTTGTGGGGAAGCCGGGTGGGGCGTTTTCTTTCCTGAACGCACTAAGCCTTGTTCCGCTGCGGCTCCAGGGAGAAACTGAAACGTGTTGCAGTCGGGCTGGACACAAGAAGTGAAACGTGTTTCACTGCGGTCCCTTTTCGCGAGTGAGAGGATGCAGCGTGGCAGGTGAAAGCTTTGAAGGGCATCAGCCCCGGGTCGCCATGGTGACCGGGGCCAGTGGGTTTATTGGATCCCATGTGGTGCAGTGCCTGCTTGAGCAGGGGGTGGAGGTGCGGGCGCTTCTGCGACGGGGTGATCCGATGAACAACCTCTATGGGCTGGACATCGAGGTCTTTGAAGGGGACCTGTTGGATGCGGAGAGCCTGCGCTCTTGCATGCAGGGCTGTGACACGCTCTTTCACCTCGCGGCTATCTACGCCTATTGGTTGCCGGACCCTGCGGTGATGTACCGGGTAAACATTCACGGCAGCTGTCAACTCATGGAGATGGCCCTTGAGTTGGGGGTCGAAAAGGTGGTCCACACCAGCTCAATTGCAGCCCTCGGCGCGAAGGAGGGGGAGTCCTCCGCTGATGAGTCTACCCTCTTTAACGACTGGCTCACCGCTGACCATTATGTCCTCAGCAAATACATGGCCGATTTGGAGGTGCAGCGCTTTGTGCATCGGGGATTGAACCTCTGCGTGGTCAACCCAACCTTTCCCTTTGGGACCAACGACATCGCGCCCACGCCCACCGGGGTGTTGGTGCAGCGCTACGTCTCGGGGAAGAACCCGGTGTGGTTGCCGGGGGGCTTGAACGTCGCCTACGTGCGTGACATCGCCAGGGGCCATGTGCTGGCGGCGCAAAAGGGCCGCGCCGGAGAACGCTACATCCTTGGGGGACACAATATGACCTATGAAGCCTTTGGGCGGGAGATCTGCCGATTGGCCGGGGTCGCTGAACCGAAATATGAATTAAACCCCAGGGTGGTGAGCTTTGTGGGCCGAATGAACGAGTGGTTTGCAGATCATGTGAGCAAGCGTGAGCCCCTGATTGTGAACAAAGCCATTCAGTACACGGGAAATAAATTTCTCTATTTTGATGTGAATAAGGCGGTCACGGAGTTGGGGTACCACGTGACCCCCAGCGAGGTGGCCCTCAAGGAGACTGTCGCCTGGTTTAAGGCGGGGCGCGAGGAGCGTTTGGCGCTGGAGAGCCCCCCGCTTTTGTCAGCAATCACGGATTCTCAGGATGGGAACTAGGAGGATGATATAATGCAGCAGGGTGATGAAGAGGTTGGCCTCTCCGCAGCGTATCTATTGAAGTACGACTACAAGCGAACCCTTGGGCCGATCTTAACGCAATTTTTTACGGGCCTGCGGGATGGCAGGCTGCTGGGCATTCGAGCCGCTGATGGGCGTGTGGTGGTCCCACCGCAGGAGTACGATCCTGTAACCGGAGCGAGCCTCTCGGAGATGGTGGAGGTGCGCGACAGCGGAGTGGTCAAGACCTGGTCGTGGGTGGCGCAGCCTCGGGAAAAGCACCCCCTTGATCGTCCCTTCGCGTGGGCTCTGATTCAACTCGACGGTGCGGACACCGCGCTGCTGCATGTGGTGGAAGCGGCGTCCATGGACGCTATGCACACCGGGATGCGGGTGAAAGCGACGTGGGCGCCGGAGCGAGTGGGCTATATGACTGACATCGTGTCGTTTCACCCGGAGGAGGGGTCCTATGAGTGAGCCAGTGAGTGGTTTTAAGGTGCCGGTGAGATTGAACTACACCATCCGCAGCGGCGAAGCTGCGGGCCGATTCCTGCGGCAGATTAAAGAAGGTCGCATTGTGGGACGACGCTGCGCGGACACCGGTCGTGTTTATGTCCCGCCCCGGGGCCCAAGCCCAGTGACGGGGAAGCGCATGGTTGAGGAGGTGGAGCTGCCGGATGTCGGGACGGTGACGACTTTTTGTATCGTCAATGTACCCTTTGAGGGGCAGTCCCTTGAGTTGCCTTATGTGGGAGCGGCTATTCTTCTTGATGGCGCGGATATCCCGCTCTTTCACTTGGTGGGGGGGTGTGACACCGCCGCGGTTACCCGGGGAATGCGGGTAAAGGCGGTGTGGAAGCCGAAGGAAGAGTGGGGATACACCACGGAGAATATTTACTATTTTAAGCCTACCGGGGAGCCTGACGTCCCCGCTGCTGAGTTCGAGGAGTACGTGTGATGCGGGATGTTGCAGTGATTGCCTTTGCGCAGACCCCGGGGGTGCGCTGTGAACCCTCGCGGGTTGACGTTGAGATGGTGGCGCCGGTGATTCTGGAGGCCTTTCAACAATGTGGGATGGACCGTAAGGAGATTGGGTTCACGGTTTCTGGTAGCACCGACTTTCTCTCGGGCCTGCCTTTCTCCTTTGCCCATGCCCTTGATGCGGCGGCTCCATGGCCACCGATTCCTGAGTCTCATGTTGAGATGGACGGAGCCTGGGCGCTTTATGAGGCGTGGGTGAAGTTGCAGATGGGAGAGGTGGACACGGCGCTGATCTACAGCTTTGGGAAATCCTCCACCCCGGATGACCTCGTGGATGTTATGGCCATGCAGATGGACCCCTATAGCATTGTGCCCTTAGGGGCGGACACCATTGGCCTCGCAGCGTTGCAGGCCCAGGCTCTGCTGGACAAGGGGCGTTGCACCGAGCGGGATTTTGCCGAGATCGCGATTAGAAATCGCCGCAGCGGGATGGACAATCCCTTTGCGCAGCTCCAGGGCGAGTTTGATGTGGAGACTCTTTTGAGAGAACCCTACATCGCCTCTCCTCTGCGCCGACATGCGTGCCCGCCCATCACCGACGGTGCCTGCGCCATGATCATCGCTTCGGCGGAGGTGGCGGGGAACTACTGTGAGAGGCCCGCGTGGATTCGGGGTATTGACCATCGCATCGATGCCCACCAGCCAGGCCTGCGGGATTTGACGGTGTCTCCCTCCACCACGCTGGCCACCGAGATGGCGGGTGTGCATCGGGATAAACTTGATGTGGTGGAACTCTATGCGCCCTTTGCGCATCAGGAGTTGATTCTTCGGGAAGCCATGGGCCTGCAGGACTCTGCGAATGTGAACCCCTCGGGTGGCGCGATGGCGTCCAATCCCATTATGAGCGCAGGCTTGATCCGGGTGGGGGAAGTGGCTCAACGGATTTGGCAAGGCGAGGGTGACCGTGGAGTGGCTCACGCCACCTCGGGATCGTGCCTGCAACAGAACCTCGTGACCGTGTTGGAGGGAAGCTAATGGCAGAGTTGTGTGGAATTATCGGAATCGGACAGACCAAACACGACACCGCGCGAAAGGATGTTTCAATTCCTGGCCTGGTGCGAGAGGCGGCGTTGCGAGCGCTCGAAGACGCGGGGATGACCTTTGCGGACATCGACGCGGTGGTTTTGGGAAAGGCTCCGGACACCTTTGAAGGGGTGATGATGCCCGAGCTTTATCTGGCCGAGGCGCTAGGAGCCGTGGGGAAGCCCGCCCTGCGGGTGCACACCGCAGGCAGCGTGGGCGGATCCACTGGCTTGGTTGCTGCCAGCTTGATTCAGTCGGGGGTTCATCAAAAGGTCTTGACCGTCGCGTTTGAGAAACAGAGTGAGAGCGAGGCTATGTGGGCTCTCTCTCCCAAAATCCCCTTTCAACCACCGCTGCTAGCGGGCGCGGGCGGCTATTTTGGGCCCTTGATTCGTTCCTATATCGAGCGCAGTGGTGCGCCCGACGAGGTGGGGGTTCAGGTGGCGGTGAAGGACCGGGAGAACGCCGGGAGGAACCCCTATGCCCATCTTCGGACTCCCCTGACCCACGATGAAGTCCGGGGGTCTCCGATGCTTTGGGATCCGGTTCGGTATCTCGAGACCTGCCCCTCTTCGGACGGCGCCGTGGCGATGGTGCTCGCCAGCGAGTCGGTGAGTGACAAGGTGGGGCGGGATGTGGCTTGGGTTCAGGCGGGGCAGATGCGCAGCGAGCCCACGCTCTTTGCCGGTCGTGATGAGGTCCTGCCCAAGGCGGGAGCTGATTGCGCCCGGGCACTCTATGCCCAGGCGGGTATCACCAACCCCCGCAAGGAGCTGGACATGGCGGAACTCTATGTCCCCTTCAGCTGGTTTGAACCCATGTGGCTTGAGAATCTGCACTTCGCAGAACGCAACAAGGGCTGGGAGTTGACCGCAGAAGGCGCGACCGCCATGGAGGGGGATATCCCAATTAACTGCTCCGGGGGCGTGCTCGCGACCAACCCCATCGGTGCATCAGGGCTCCTGCGCTTCGCGGAGGCGGCGTTGCAGGTGCGCGGTCGGGCCGGTGAACATCAGGTTGACGGTGCCCGCAGGGCCATGGGGCACGCCTATGGTGGTGGCTCTCAATATTTTGCAATGTGGATTGTTGGTTCGGAGAAACCTTAATCGTTGAAGTAAGAGGACGGTGTGATGGAATTTAATCTGGCGACATTACTTGAGTCGGTGGTCGATGGCGCTCCGGAGCGGGAGGCTGTGGTGTGTGGGGACACGCGCCTGACCTATCAAGAACTCGAAGAGCGGGCGAATCGATTCGCGCATATGCTGCGTGAGCAGGGGGTTGGGCCCGGAGACCATGTGGGACTCTACCTCTACAACGGGCCCGAATTCCTTGAGGCTATGTATGGTACCCTTAAGGTTCGAGCGGTGCCGATCAATATCAACTACCGCTACGTCGAAGACGAACTTGTTTACCTCTTTAATGACGCCGACCTGCGGGTGGTGGTCTTTAACCAGGAGTATGCTCCCCGGGTTGCGGCGATCTGCGCACAGGTTCCCACCCTGAGGCATTATGTCTATGTCAGCGACACCAGCGACGCACCGGTTAACTCCTTTAATGGCGTGCCTGGCGTGGAGTATGAGGCGACGCTTGCGTCTTTTTTGCCCGTGCGGGACTTTGAAGAGCGCTCCGGGAAGGACATCTTTATCGTTTACACCGGTGGCACCACGGGGATGCCGAAGGGGGTCATGTGGGAACATGAAGATCTCTTCTTTGCAGGGCTGCAGGGGGGCAACCCCGGTGGTGATCCCATTGAGAGGGCCGAAGAGCTGGGTGAGAACGTGGCCAATGGGATGACCATGGGCATCACCTTTTTGCCGACCGCACCCTTTATCCATGGCAACGCCCAATGGAGCGCGCTTATTGGATGGTTTGGTGCGGGAAAAGTGGTGGTGATCCCCGGGCCAGCCTTTGACGCGGTGAAGGTTTGTCAGGCCGTGGTGAAAGAGGAGATTAACACCATCACCCTGGTGGGCGATGCGATGGCTCGACCCCTGGCAGATGAATTAAAGAGGGGGAGCTACGACACCTCCAGTATGATGGTGATCGCCTCCGCGGGTGCTATTCTTTCGGACGCGGTTAAGGAGGAACTGCAGGAGATTCTTCCGGACGCGATGATTTTGAACAACTTTGGTGCGACGGAGACGGGGCATCAGGGAACCTCCTTTGAGGACTCGGCGACGGGGCGTCCTACGTTTGTGATGGACGAGAGCAATAAGGTGCTGGACGAGCAGCGCAAACCCATGGCGCCCGGGACCGGAGCGGTGGGGTTGCTCGCGCGGCGGGGCCGCCTCCCTGTTGGATATTATAATGACCCTGAGAAGACCGCTCGTAGCGTTGTGGATATTGATGGTGAGCGATGGGTCATTACCGGGGACATGGCTACCCTTGAAGAGGATGGTCAGATCACGGTCATGGGGCGCGGCGCGGTGTGCATTAACACCGGAGGCGAGAAGGTTTTCCCGGAGGAGGTGGAGGAAGGTTTGAAGGCTCACCCGGGGGTGATGGACTGCCTCGTGGTTGGAGTTCCCGATGACAAATGGGGGCAGCGGGTTGCTGCGGTGATCCAGCCTCGGGAGGGGATAACGTTGAGTGATGAAGAGTTGATCGAACATTGCCGCTCCAAAGTGGCGGGGTACAAGGTGCCTCGGGAGTACCACTCGGTGAGCGCGATCGTTCGCCAGCCCAGTGGCAAACCGGATTATAAATGGGCAAAAACCGTCGTTAGTGGCGAAGTTCAGGCTTAGGGGTTTCGCATGAGATTGCAGGAAAAGGTGGTGGTGGTTACTGGCGCCGCGTCCGGAATAGGAAAAGCCATGGCGTTGCGCTTTGCCCGTGAGGGTGCGCGCATGGTGCTGGGTGATATCAACGAAGACGCGCTGCTTGGGACTGCCGCGGAGATTGAGCGGGATGGCGGAAGTGCTGTGACGGTGGTGGGTGATCTGGGAGATCCGGCGCTGGTCAACGAGCTGGTGGACCGACCCTCCTCTGAGTGGGGCCGCCTGGATATTCTGTGCAACAACGCAGGGATTCTTGACGCGCTGACGCCCGTGACCGGTTGCAGCGATGAGTTGTGGGAGAAGGTGATGAGCGTCAACCTCACCGGTCCCATGATGACCTGTCGGCGAGCTCTACCAAAGATGGTGGAGCAAGGCGGGGGCGTGGTGTTGAATACCACCAGCGTCGCAGGCTCCGGTGGCGGGCGGGGTGGGGCGGCCTATACGGCATCCAAACACGGTGTGGTGGGGCTCACCCGATCGATCGCCTGGTACTACGGCGACAAGGGTATTCGCTGCAACGCGATTTCGCCGGGGGCCATCATGACCCCCATGGCGATGCAGCAGCAGCCCCATGCAGGGGGTATGGAGAAGATGGCGCCCCATATCCCCATTATCCAGCGTTATGGGGACCCGGAGGAGGTTGCTTCGGCGGCGCTCTTTCTGGTGTCGGACGAGGCGACCTACCTGAACGGATCGGTTTTGACGGTGGACGGTGGCTGGACAATCTTTTAGAGCGAGAGAGGTGTAGGGTGGAACCTGATGACGAGCGTTGGCACCTGGTGGAGGACCCTGGTCCGCATCAAAGTGCGCGGCGAGATCTTGCGGAGATGGTGCGGTCTCTCATTGATGCCTGTGTTTTGACGGAGGTCTCCGCTGAAGAACTTCAGGAAGTGAGCACGCTAATTGGCGGGGCGGTGGAGCGCTTGCGGGCAAAACGGGGCTATCCCTTTTTTGAGGCGGTGCAAAATGGTCACTACCAGGAAAACCGCGCCGTTTACGCTGATCGCAATATGGTCATTGGGCGCGGAAACCCCATTGCTCCTCCCATGCGAGTCCGCTCCGAGGGGGAGAGGGTTGTGGCGGAGGTCTCCCTGGGACGTCGTTTTGAAGGGGCTCCAGGGCTCGCGCATGGGGGCATTATCGCTTCGATGTTCGACCAACTTTTTGGCTCGTTGCTGGTTCGCTTGGGGGTTCCGGCGCTCACGGGGAAGCTGAACGTGCGTTACCGCAGGCCCACGCCCCTTGAGGCGCCGCTGGTTATGGAGGGTGGGGTCAAAAAGGTGTTGGGGCGGCGCTACCTCTGCGAGGCGACCTTGCGCTGCGAGGACGAGATTGTCGCAGAATCGGATGTGATGATGGTGGCGGTTGAGAACGACCAAATCAGAGCGCTCTTTGCTGGGGCGCATGAAAAGAGCGGCGCCTGAACCTCTCGGGCGTGACGGGGATCTAAAGCGACTCGATTTTTGTTCTATGTCCTCGCAATTGCTTGAGGTTTGCGGAGTTTTGTCTAGACAGCGCAAGGGGGGAGTGTTAATTTTGCCGAAGTGAAACATGTTTCACTTTTGCCCCCGAGAGGGTATCATATAGAAAACCATGGAACGTTAAACCATGTTGATTGATTATACCGATGAGCAGAAGGCGCTGAGAGATGAGCTGCGCGCCTACTTTGACCGACTCTTTACCCCGGCCTTGCGAGAGGAACTCAAAGAGAGTGAAGGGGGTACCCCCGAATACACTCGTGCGCTCGAGCAGATGGGCAGGGATGGCTGGTTGGGGATCGGCTGGTCGAAGGCTTACGGGGGGCAGGAGCGCCCCGTGATTGACCAGTTTATCTTTTTTGATGAGGTGCAGCGTGCGGGATTTCCGATTCCCTTCCTTACCCTCAATACTGTTGGGCCGGCCTTGGAGCGTTTTGGGACGGACGAACAGAAAGAATTTTACCTGCCGAGGATCCTGAAGGGACAGTGTCATTTTACGATTGGCTACACGGAGCCCTCCGCAGGAACGGATCTGGCCTCTTTGACCACCACGGCGGTGCGAGAGGGCGATGAGTATGTGATCAACGGACAGAAGGTGTTCTCGTCCCTGGCGCATTTTGCGGATTATATCTGGCTTGCGTGCAGAACCTGTCCGGATTCCCCAAAGCACAAGGGGATCTCGATCATTATTGTTCCCACGAACACCCCGGGGGTCTCGCAGACGCCCATTCATACCATGGGCGAGAACCAGACTGCCGCGGTTTATTACGACAATGTTCGGGTGCCGGTGGGCAACCTTGTTGGGGAAGAGAACAAGGGGTGGAAATTGATCACCACCCAATTGAATCACGAACGGGTGGCGCTGGTGGCTGTTGGGCCCTTGCAGCATTTTATTCAAGAGGTTCGTCAGTGGGCACTGAACACGGTCTATGCTGATGGCACTCGTGTGATGGACCAACCCTGGGTGCAGCGCAATCTTGCCTACCTTGAGTGTCGTACTGAAGCGCTCAAACTCCTGCACTGGCAGCAGGCCCAACGCATCGAGGAGGGGAACCTGGCGCCGGCGGATGCGTCAGCGCTCAAGGTCTATGGTAGCGAGTTTTTTGTCGAGGGCTATCGGATGCTCATGGAAGTGTTGGGGGAGGCCGGGGCATTAAAGCAAGGGTCCGAAGGCGCCCTGCTGGAGGGAAGACTTGAGCGTTTTTATCGGGCGCTGCTCATTCTTACATTTGGTGGCGGAACCAATGAGGTTCAGCGAGACATTATTGCGATGGCGGGTCTGCGGATGCCGCGGTCCCGTTAGCAGAGGTTGATGATGGATTTTCGATATTCCGAAGACCAGCAAAGCGTTCGCGACCTCGCGCGCCAGATCTTTGAGGCCGAGGTGAGTGAAGCCAGTCTTAAAGAGGTTGAGCAGGGCGGCCCCTGGATGCACCGTCCTCTTTGGGAGGCGCTCGCTCAGGCAGAGCTGCTTGGCGTTGCCATCCCTGCCGACCAGGGCGGGGCCGGGATGGGACTTGTCGAGTTGGGCCTTCTATTGGAGCAGCAGGGGAGCACCGTTGCGCCGGCGCCCCTGATGTCGACCTTGATGGTGGGGGCATCCGCTATCGCCAGATTTGGTAGCCCGGAGCAGAAATCCTCGTTGTTGCGGCGGATAGCCTGTGGCGAGCTTATCCTTTCTGCGGCTCTCGCGGAGCGCATGTCGCCGGATCCGATGCGGCCTGCTACGGTGGCGAGCCGGGATGGGGATGGATGGACCTTGACCGGCGAGAAGACCGCCGTGCCCGTCACCGAACTCGCTGAATGGGTCCTGGTGCCAGCATGCCTGGAAGGGGGCGGTGTGGGGGTCTTTTTGGTGGAGCCCGCTCGGAAAGGGGTGAGCTTGAAGGCCCAGCGCACCACCAGCGGAGAGCCTCTGGCCCTGATGGGGATGGAAGGGGTTTGTGTGGACAAGACCGCATTGTTGGGCACGCCTGAGGAGGGCGAGGCGGTTCTGCGGTGGATGGTGCAGCACGCGATGATCGGCCTCTGCGCCATTCAGGTGGGAGCCTCAAAACGACAGTTGAGTATGCTGGCCGAATATGCAACAGAGCGCCAGCAATTTGGGCAGCCCATCGGTGCTTTTCAGGCGGTATCTCAGCGAGCCGCGGACGCCTACATAGATGTGGAGTGTTTGCGGGTGAGTTACCAGCAGGCCTTGTGGCGGCTCTCAGAAGGTCTGGAGTGTCAGCGGGAGATCTTGATCGCCCGGTTTTGGGCGGCAGAGGTTGGGCACCGCGTCTCGGCGGCGGCGCAGCACATTCATGGTGCCATGGGTGTTGATTGTGACTATCCCTTGCATCGCTACACCCTGTTGACCAAGGCCCTTGAGTTTAGCCTTGGAGGGGCCAACCAGACCCTCGGCAGGCTCGGGACGTTGTTGGCCGGTTCGGATTATACCACGGGGAGTTAACGAGTGAGGTTCATCACGGGGATGATGGTTTGAAGATCATGGGAGGGATGTGAACATGGTAAGAGAAGAGATGGAAGAGAGAACAAGGCGCATTGTCGCCACTGCGGTTGAGTTGGCTGAAGAGGGTGGGTTTGAAGCGGTGCGCATGCGTGACGTGGCGGCCCAGGCAGGGGTGGCTTTGGGGACGTTTTATAAACGCTTCAGCAGCAAGGAAGATCTTCTGATCGCGGCGCTTGAGTTGGAGTGCATCCGGATGGCCAAGCGGTTGGAGGGGCGGCCCCCGCAGGGCGTGACCCGGCTGGAGCGGGTGGCGGGCTTTTTCAACGGCGCGACCAAGGGCCTTACCCGCAAGCCGAACCTCGCCAAGGCGATTTTGCGGGCGGTGGCGTCCGGTGAACCGGACCTCGCTCAGCGCGTAGCAAGATTTCACGAGACCATGACGGAGATGATTATCGCGGCCCTGCGCGGGGAGGCGGTGAGCGAGGAGGGCGGGGAGGCAAGTGAACTCGAGCAGACCGTGTCCTTCCTGCTGCAGAATATGTGGTTCGCGTCCCTGGTGGGATGGAGCAGTGGGCTGCACTCCCGCAAGGCGGTGGTGGACCAGATGCGGGTCGCCGCGGAGTTGCTGTTGAAGGGGATGGCACAGACGGAACGAGAATAAAACTTGAATCCTGCCCGGATTAAACACAGGCGCGGGCCGCGAGAGCGCGTGTCTAAAGGAGAGCAAGACGATGGTTGAAAGGCAATACCCGTTTCATCCTTATCCTATCGGGTGGTTTCAGGTCGCCTACGGGGATGAGGTTAAGCCCGGGGATGTGTTGCCCCTGCACTATTTTGGGAAAGAGCTGGTGCTCTTCAGGGGAGAGGATGGCAAAGCGAACGTTCTTGATGCGTTTTGCCCGCACCTCGGGGCTCATGTGGGACATGGTGGCAAGGTGGAGGGGAACTGTGTTCGTTGTCCCTTTCATCATTGGGCCTTTGATGGGGATGGCAAGTGCACCGATGTCCCCTACGCCGACAAGATCCCGCCAAAAGCTCACATGAAACCCTGGCACGTGGTGGAGAAGAACAACCAGATTATGGTGTGGCAGCATCCGCACGGGGAGGCTCCCACCTTTGAGCTTCCTGGGCTCGAGGAGATCGGTGATGACCAGTGGTCTGATGATACCCGACTCTCCTGGAAGATTAAGACCCGCAACCAGGAGATGGCCGAGAACGCGGTGGACTCGGCGCATTTTCATTATGTGCACGGAGCGAGCAATATGCCCAAAGCGCAGGGAACCTTCGAGGGGCCGGTGATGAGGGTGATCTCAGGGACGGGTATGGAGACCCCCCGTGGGGGCGTGGATGGGCAGGTGGAGTCGGTGAGCTATGGGTTTGGCTTTGCCTACATTCGCTTTACCGGAATTGTGGAGACGCTTCTGACCAATTCGGTGACTCCCATCGACGACGAGCACGTGGACGTGCGCTTTTCTTTTAGGGTTAAGAAGTTGCATGATGCGGACATCACCAAAGGGGTGGGCAAGGCCTTCGTCGCCGAGGTAAGTCGCCAACTCGAAGAAGATATCCCCATCTGGGAAAACAAGATCTACCTTGACCGTCCGGCCCTTTGTGATGGCGATGGTCCCATTGGGGCTTTTCGGAAGTGGTGCAAGCAGTTTTATGTGGAGGACAACGCTGAGCCCAGCGGCAAGGTGCAGAGAATTCACGCGGCCTGATTGTAGCGCCGGGGCCCCTCGGCCCCGGTGATTCTTCTTGAGCAGATGTCGGTTATTGTCGTGGTTCGTAGAATTGTCGATACCACTTGCGGAGTTTGCCCACCGGGCCGTCTCCATCGCAGAGCGCCGGGCGGTCGACATAGCGTTTGTTTTCCCAGATTGCGACGTCCTCGTGATAGCCGAGGGTAAGGTTGTCTACGTATTGTCCTGCAAAACGTGAAGCTTTGGAATCGTCCCCAAATTTTTTCAGGCTGACTCCGAAGCGAAGCTCGAGGGTGTTAAAGTCAATAGGCGTGTGTGCTTGAAAGTACATGCTCGGAATCACCCCTTGCATGTGTGTGATCTGATAGCCGGGGCCATAGTAGGTCGCGCGCAGGGAGAACTCATCTTTACCACCCCCACGGGGATAGGCGACTCCCTCGGTTATTTGGGTGGCCATGTGTTGGTCGTAGACGTTCTCAAAGCGAGCGACGTGGGTGTTGTGGACGATGGGGAAGTGCGCTTTGTCTGCGACGTTCTCGACGACCTCGCGGGGATGAGTCTTGATGGTTAGCTGATTGGAACTCCAGGGGAGCCATGAGTCACCGCTGTACTCTTCAATGATTGGGATGTCGTAGTCAGGGGACTTGTGCTCTGGATCGTGCCACACAAACACGAGATCGTTGCGCTCCTGTACGGGCCAGCTACGAACCTTGGCCTTTGCAGGTATCTTTTTAGCGTATGGCACCTCGACGCAAGACCCGGTGCGGTCGAATTTCCAGGCGTGGAAGGGACAGCGCAGGCAGTCGTCTTCAACGCTTCCCCCCACTCCCATGTCGGCGCCCAGGTGGGCGCAATAGGCGTCCAGGATGGCGACCTCGCCCTGACTGTCGCGAAAGGCGACGAGGCGCTGGCCAAAATATTCGAGGGAT
>JAZAIZ010000053.1:0-1100 GCA_036230545.1 Myxococcota bacterium | reverse complement strand
TGATCGTGCGGCGCTGGTTTCGGGCAAGCCTGGGCCAGGGTGAAACACGCAAACGCATGACCTTCATTACAGACCCCGAAAAAGGGCTCCTGCGGGGACTGGCCGAGAGCGAGGGGATCCGCTCGTTCCCCATTCCCAGCAACGTAGGGGGCCGCTTTAGCGTCCTGACGGCCGTGGGTCTTCTACCGGCGGCCTTTGTGGACATCAACATCGATCAGATTCTGCAGGGTGCCCGTGCCATGGTAGAGCGCATCACCGCTGACGAGGTCGAGAACAACCCAGCCATCGACTTCGCCACTGGCGCGTTGCTTGGTCTGAAGCATTATAACGGCACGTCCATGGTGATGATGCCCTACACCGACGCCCTGCGCGTAACCACCTCCTGGTTTGTGCAGCTCTGGGCCGAGTCCCTCGGAAAGCGCGTTAACCGAAACGGCGAGGTGGTGCACGCCGGTCAAACCCCCATCGCGGCCATCGGCGCCACAGACCAACACGCGCAAATGCAGCTCTTTATCGAGGGGCCACGCGACAAGCTGGTCACCCTGGTTTCGGTTGAAAACTTCGCCCGAAACCTGAGCATCCCTGACGAGCTGGCGGATCGCCCCGAGGTGTCCTTCCTGCACGGACGGGATCTGGGCGAGCTGCTCCACGCCGAGCGGCGGGGAACTCGAGCGGCCCTGCTCAACGCAGGGGTGCCGGTGATGGATGTCACCCTCTCAGAGATCACCCCGGAGACCCTGGGAGGGCTGCTGGTGCTCCTGGAGGGAGCCTGTGCCCTGGCGGGGACAGCCATTGGCATTAACCCCTTTGACCAACCGGGGGTTGAAGCCGGAAAGCGAATGGCCCTGGGGTTGATGGGCTGCCCGGGTTATAACGACGACGCCGACCAGGTGCTGGCCCGTGAGTCCATCGAGAGCGCACCATAAAACAGCAAGGGGGTAGGGGATGGTAGACGACGAAGACGAAAAAACCCGGGTCACCAGCCAGGCAGAGCTGGAGGCCCTCCGTGGTGACAACCCCGAAGCGACACCCCACCTGGTGGTGCTTCAGGGCAAAGATCTGGCGGCACAATATGCCCTCGACACCCCGGAGCTGCATCT
>JAZAIZ010000052.1:0-2447 GCA_036230545.1 Myxococcota bacterium | reverse complement strand
GTCGCTTTGGTTACGGAGCTCTTCAAAGGGCTCCGCGAGGGTGTGTGCCGGGAGAGGGGTGGCCGTGGCAGGCTCGGAGTTTTTCCACAGTGCTCCAAGCAGAGTCTGCAGCCCTGTCTCATTTTGCAATGCGGACACTGCGATGGTTACCGCCTGAGCGGAGCCTGCTTGAAGAGCGTCGCTTAACGCGGCCTGGTCCTCGAAGGGGCTGGCCTTGTCGGGGGTGTTGGCGAGGCTCGGGGAGGTGGTGGGGATTGGGAGCGGCGTTTCTTGCAGGTGCGGGAACTCGCTGACCCCGGTGATGGGGTCTCGTCGGTGCTCGACGGCGTCCCGTTTTTGCAGCCAGCTCTCCTCCAGCTCGGCTTGCAGGGTTCCGTTCTGCAGGCCGGTGGTGATTCCGCCGCTCTTCTCCATTTTCTGAAAATGGGCCCAGGCGCTTTGCGCGAGGTCCTTGGAGAGGGACTCGATATAAAAGCTGCCGCCGCCGGGATCTATCACCGCTCCAAGATGCGACTCTTCATCCAGGACGACCTGGGTGTGGGTAGCGAGACGTTGACTGAACTCATTGGATTGTCCGAGGGGGTGGTCAAAGGGGGTGGTGGTGATTTGGTTCGCGCCCCCGGCGATAGCGGCGAAGGTTTGGGAGGTGCCCCGGAGCATGTTGACCCAGGGATCTCGTCGGGTGCCGGTGAAGCGGGAAGTCTCGGCGTGAATGTGCATGCCGCATGGGGGGATTACGCCGCAGGCCTCGGTGACTCTGGCCCAGAGGGTTCGAGCGGCGCGTAATTTGGCCATCTCCATAAAGAAGTGTCGCCCCATGGAGAAGCGAAAGCTCATCCTGGGGAGCACGTCGTTGATTGCAATGCCGCGGGAGGTCATCTCGCGCAGATAGGTCACTCCGGTGGAGAGGGCGCAGGCCAACTCCTGCACTGCGTTGCCCCCGGCGCGGTGATAGGGGGTGGTGGAGACTGAGATGGTGCGCAGGGGAGCACCACGCTCGATGCTAAAGCGGGTGATGGCCGCCATCTGGTTGTAGGCGTCCTGCAGGGAGCCGGGCAGGCGGCCCACCCGAGCGAGGGTGCCCAGGGGGTCGAGGTTGATGGAGCCCTGTGGGGTGGGGTTGTCGCGGCGTTGCGCAAGCAGCAGCGCCAGCCCGGCCAGTCCATTGCCTCCCACCTCAAGTCCCATGTCGCCGACGTCGTTGTTTTTGGGGAGGAGTTGAGCGAAGTCTTCTGCGCAATTGCAGTGAACCCCTGCGTCGGAAGGGGCCGCCCCGGCTTGAAACGCGTCGTTCAGGTGCAGCCACACGCTGTGAGCGCCGAGGGTCAGGTTGGCGTCTATTTGCCGGCTGGCCTCAGCGGGGTCGGGGTTCTCGATGGCCTGGTGAATGCTCCATCCGGTTTCGCCACTGCCGAGGAGGGTGTTGCCTCGGGTGAAAGGGGCAAAGCCAGGAAAGCCCGCAGCATCTGGCTGCGCGAGATCCTGCTGGGTGTAGAGGGGCTTGAGCTGGATGCCTTCATGGGTTTGGCTGGAGAGGACCCCTTCAAAGGACGCCCCCTTCAGGCCCGCTTCTGCTTTTTCGCGCCACTGCTCCACGGAGGCTGGCGGAAAGGGCTCCATAAACGATTGCTGAACATCGGCCATGGTGAACGCTCTCTTTCTGTTCCGGGTACCACGGCCGCTCGCGTTAGAACCACAGCGACCCGTGCGGAGGCTCGGATAGTCTTTAATATCGAGGACCGCAAGTTCTCAGTGGGGCTATTTTTTCTGCAGGCTGGCGAGGATGGGGCCGTAGCCCTCCCGCCAGGAGGGGTATTGAAGGGCAAAGCCCAGGGCCTTGAGCCGTTGATTGTCGCATCGCTTGTTGGTGGCGGAGGGGGAGGGGGCGACCACGCTCGGGGGAGGGAGGCCGCAGGTATCTGCCATCCAGGTGATCACCTCATTCCAGGGGGCGGGCGCATCATCAACCCCGAGCAGCAGGGAGGGGAGGCTGGGGACCTGCAGCAAAAAGGCCAGCGCGGCCACACAGTCGTCGCGGTGAATGCGGTTGGTGTAGAAGGGGAGGCCGTTTGAAGCGGGGGATTTCAGCTGGGCGCCCCCCTCAAGGACCCTGCGCGCGAGGCGGGTTCGGGCGGGGCCATAAATCCCCCCAAAGCGCAGGCACGTGGATTCCCAGGGGCTTTGGTGGATGAGGGCCTCGGCCTCCAGCATGCGCTGGCCACTGAAATGATGCGGAATGGTGGGGGAGTCTTCGTCCACGAGTTCCCCGGTGGTTTGTGCATAGACGCTGGTGCTTGAGACAAAGATGAGCCGCTTCACGGCAGGGTTGGTCTGCAGAGCGTTAATGAGGTGGCGCACGCCTTGGACGTAAGCCTCATGATAACCGGCGTCGCTGCGCTCGCTGGCGGCGGCGGTATAATACACCGTGTCAAAGGGGATGGAGAGGA
>JAZAIZ010000051.1:0-6683 GCA_036230545.1 Myxococcota bacterium | reverse complement strand
GGGTCACCAGCCAGGCAGAGCTGGAGGCCCTCCGTGGTGACAACCCCGAAGCGACACCCCACCTGGTGGTGCTTCAGGGCAAAGATCTGGCGGCACAATATGCCCTCGACACCCCGGAGCTGCATCTAGGCCGGGTCCGCTCCGTGGACATCACCCTGGAGGGGGAGGGGGTATCCAGAGACCACGCCCGGATCCTCAAGGAGGGGGCCACCTTCGTGGTTGAAGATCTGAAGTCAACCAACGGGACCTTCGTGAACGGCACCCGGGTGGAGCGCCACGTGCTTAAGGAGGGCGACCACCTCAAGATTGGCCCTAACATCCTCAAATTTGTGGTGAGCGCCTCGGAATCAAATTTTCATGAAGAGGTCTATCGCCTCACCACCCGCGATGGGCTCACTCAGGCCCACAACAAACGTCATTTCATGGAGCACCTTGAGCGAGAGTGCGAGCGCTACAACCGCTATGGCGGCAGCGTCGCGCTGATCATGTTTGACATCGATCACTTCAAGACCATCAACGACACTCACGGGCACCTCGCCGGAGACGCGGTGCTGCGCGAGCTCAGCACGGTGACCCGGGAGTGCATCCGACGCAACGACTTCTTCGCCCGCTACGGGGGCGAAGAGTTTGCGCTCATTTTGCCCGAATGCAGCGAGGAGAACGCCGCGAAGGTCTGCGAGAAGGTTCGCGCAGCCATCGAGGACCACTCCTTCCATTTTGAAGACCAGTCCATCCCGGTGACCGTGAGCCTCGGGGCGGCCTTTCTTAACGAGACATCCCAACACAAGGACTCCGAAGCGTTTATCGCCGCCGCCGACGCCAAACTCTACGAGGCGAAACGGGGCGGCCGTAACCGCGTGTGTCTTTAGAGCAAAGCATGACCTCATCCACCACGCCTCCCTCCGTCGCCCGCCTGCCATCCCACGTCATTGATCACATCGCCGCCGGGGAGGTGATTGAGCGGCCGGCTTCGGTGGTCAAAGAGCTGCTTGAGAACTGCCTCGACGCGGGCGCCACCGCCATCCAGGTGGACATCGAAGGGGGAGGGCTGCAGCGCATCACCATCTCTGATGATGGTCGTGGGATGAACGAAGCCGACGCACGCCTCTGCTACGAGCGGCACGCCACCAGCAAGCTCCGGGTCTCCGAGGACCTCTTCGCAATCACCACCCTGGGATTTCGCGGGGAAGCCCTCTCAAGCATCGCCTCGGTCTCCCGGCTCACCATCTCCACCCGCCAGGCCGGAAACGCCTCGGGCTTTAGGGTGGTGCTCCTTCAGGGCCAAGTGGTGGAAGAGGGCCCTATGGGCTGCCCGGTGGGCACCACCATGAACGTGGAGGACCTCTTCTACAACACCCCTGCTCGCAAAAAATTCCTCCGCTCCCCAGCCACCGAGCAGGCCCACATCGTGGAGGCCTGCCTCCAAGTCGCCTTGAGCAAGCCCGGAACGGGGCTGGTGCTGACCTCGGGCAAGCGCCGCCTCTTGGACATCCCCGGCGGCGCCGAAGAGCCCCTGCGGGTGCAGAGCGCCTTGGGCAAGCGGGTGGAAGCCCTCTACCCCTTCGAAAAAGAGCTGGACGGGATTCGAGTGCATGGGTTTGTTACCCGCCCGGAGCTCAACCGGGGAGACACCAAGGGGCTCTGGTTTTTTATCAACGGCCGCTACGTCCGAGACCGCATGATGCAGCGAGCCGTGCTGGATGGATACCGGGATCTCGTGGGGCAGGGGCGCTACCCCATCGTGGTGCTCTCAGTGGAGGTCAACACCTCGGTGGTGGACGTCAACGTGCACCCACAAAAACTGGAGGTTCGCTTCAGCAACGGCGGGGCGGTGTTTCGTGCAGTCAGCGCCGCGATGGCCTCGGTGTTGACGGAGATGCCCTGGACCACGCGTCAGTCGGTGACCGCGAGCCCGGGCGCAGCCCCAGACGTGCGGCACGCAGTGGAGCGCTATTACCAGGGAGCGCAAACCCCCTCCCGACCACCTCAAAACAAGAAAGACTACTTCGCCAAAGCAGGCTGGTCCGGTGGGCCGACTCCGCATCAGACGACCCCGCATCAAGCTCCCCCCCAGCCGCCATCGCAGCCCGCGGCCCCAATGCCGCCTTCCCCTGTGGGCGCTGCCGACGGCGTTTTGATCAAAGACCGCTTCTGGATGCAGGAGACGCCGGCAGGACTTCGCTGGGTAGATCTGGCCCGGGTCGCGTCCCATTTTGGCGGGGAGTCCTATCGCCGAGGCCTCAAAGCGGGCACCATCCCCCGAGAGGGCCTGATGTTTCCCGAGGTGCTGGAGCTGGACCGTGACATGAGCGCGTTCTGCGAGGAGCACTGGGAATCCCTCTCGCAATTTGGGTTTGAGATAGAGCCCGTTGGGCCGGGGCGCTTTGCCCTCCGAGCGATTCCACTGCCCTTTGTGGGCGCCGAACCCACCGGACTCGCCGCGCTCTTCCTAAAGGTGCTCCGGGAGGGTGGGTTTAAGGGCCAGCCCACCGAGGAACTCAACGCCGCACTGGTCTCCGCCTGTCAGGGCTACTCGCTCTTGCCCAAGGGAGCCTCGTTTCAACCGGAGATGGTGCAGACCCTGCTCTCGTGGGTGTCCCCCACCGAAGACGCCACGCCCCCGGCAGGGATGGTGCGCGAGCTCTCCGAGCACGATCTCACTCAGCTCTTTGACGCCCCCTAGAGCTTCTTAAACATCTCACGATTCGGAACATAATCAGCCCGGGCATAAAACCCCACCGCGCTGAGGGAGGCGTGCAAAATGCAGTGGCCGATGCCCTGATCTCTAAACCAATCTTCACATTGAGTGAGAAGACTCTTGCCAATGCCGGTCTTGCGGTAGCGCTTTCGCACGTACATCTGGTCCACATAACCACATCGCTGGTTTTTTCTTAGACGAAAGATGGGATCTCGCGACAGAATATCCGCGCGACCAAGCCCAGCCACATCTGCCCCCACCTCAGCCAGGATAATACGCGTGGTCGCCGCACCAAGCGCCGTCTCGATGTCCTGATCCAGGTGGCCCAAAATGGTATCCATCTCATCGGAGGGCCCCAACTCCACGATGAGCTCGTTCATCAACTCCACCACCAGCCCCTGGTCCCCCGGCGCCGCGATTCGAAAATCAACCATAACTCCTCTTCCCTCCCGTTTGGGTTATGTAGAAAGCTCTTTTCTGTCTCGAAAGTAGTTCAACGCCTCGGGGTTGGCCAGCGCCTCTTTGTTGCGAGGCTCCCCCCCCTCAAGAATCTCCCGCACGGCAATCTCAACCTTCTTTCCGGAGAGGGTGTAGGGCACCCCCTCCACCGAGAGGATTCTGGTGGGCACATGACGGGGCGACGCCTCAGAACGAATCGTCTGACGCAGCTCGGCCCGGCGAGCGTCATCCAGCGCTACGCCTTTGACCGTCTGCACAAAGAGCACCACCCGCACGTCCCCCTTCCAGGGCTGCCCCACCACGAGGCTATCCTGCACCCAGGGAAGCGTCTCCACCAACCCGTAGATCTCGGCGGTCCCAATGCGCACGCCGCCCGGATTGAGGGTGGCGTCCGAGCGGCCAAACACCACCACGCCGCCGCACTCTCCCTGGGATTGCGTGATGGACACATAATCGCCGTGGTACCAGGTGCCGTCCCCCTCGCGGTAATAGGCCCCGCTGTAGCGCGCGTCCCCCTCGTCGTTCCAGAACTTGATCGGCATGGAGGGAAAAAACGAGCGACACACCAGCTCGCCTTTTTGCCCCACCACGGGCTGGCTTTCCTGGTTAAACGCCGCGACGTCCATACCAAGCCCCAGGGCCTGAATCTCGCCTCGCACTACCGGCAGCATGGGGTTGCCGAGCATAAAGCACGAGATGATGTCGGTGCCACCGCTGATGGAGGCCAAAAGCACGTCCTGCTTCACCTCCTCGTACACCCAGTCAAAGTCCTCCGGCAGCAGGGGCGCGCCGGTTGACATAATCACCCGCAGGCGGTTCAGGTCGTGCTCTTTTCCGGGGCTCAACACACCACGGCAGCTGCCAATGTATTTGGGGCTGGTGCCAAAATGGGTCACGCCCTCCTGCGCCACCGTCTCCCAGAGTCGACCAAGGGTGGGGGAGGCGGGCGAGCCGTCAAAGAGGGTCACCGCCGAGCCCACAAAGAGGGAGGAGACCAGCCAGTTCCACATCATCCAGCCGCAGGTGGTAAAGTAGAGGATGTTGTCCTCACGGCGCAGATCACAGTGCAGCATCAACTCCTTGGTGTGCTGCAACAAGGTCCCCCCCACGCCGTGCACGATGCATTTGGGCACTCCGGTGGTGCCGGAGCTATACAATATATAAAGGGGATGATTGAAGGGCAGGGGCGCGAAGGGGATGTCGCCTTGCACCTCCACCGCGAGGGCGTCCTCCCAGCTGATGCACGGGGCGCTCACCCTCAACTCGGAACTCGCGGCCCCATAGGGAATCATCACCACCCGCTCCAGATCCGGGAGCGCGCTAACGATCTCCTCGATCTTCTCTATGCATGAGAAGGTCTTGCCACCATAGGTGTAACCGCTTGCGGCAAAGAGGACCCGGGGTTGAATCTGGCTGAAGCGCTCCAACACGCCGCGGGTGCCAAAATCAGGCGAGCACGAAGACCACACCGCCCCGAGGCTTGTGGCCGCGAGCATGGCGACCACCGCTTCGGAGATGTTGGGCAGCACACCCGCCACCCGGTCACCCGCCACCACGCCCATGCCCTCGAGGGTCACCCTCACGCGGTGAACCTGCTCATAGAGTTCGGCGTAGGTGGTTGTGGCGGTGGCTCGGGTCTCGCTCACGGAGATCAGCGCCGGCCGGTCGTCCCGATAACGCAAGAGGTTTTGGGCGAAGTTCAGGGTGACGTTGGGAAAAAAGCGCGCTCCGAGGGTGGGGGAGGCGTCCACCTCGACCGGGTCGGTGCTGCCGCTGGTCTGCAGGCCCGACTCCCTCAACCAGAGTTCCCAAAACGCCTCTCGGTTTTTCACCGACCACTGGTGCAGGGCGGGATAACCATCGAGGGGCGCCGCTGCGGCCTGGGTGGTGTTCACAGTTTCAAGAAAAGACGCCATCTGGCTCGCGGCGACCTGGTCCGGGGACGGGCTCCAAAGAAGGTTGGGCTGCTCCACGGGTCCTCCTGACGGGGTTTGATTAGAGGGTTAGGTTTTCGATGACCACTGCGGCGGCCTCGCCGCCACCGATGCAGATAGAGGCGCAGCCGTAGCGCTGCTTCTCGGCGAGCAGGGTGTGCAGGAGGGTGGTCAAGATTCTGGCCCCCGACGCGCCAATGGGGTGCCCAATGGCCACCGAGCCGCCTCGCTTGTTCACCCGCTCAGGATCCAGCTCCAGATCCCGGATAGACGCCATGGTGACCACGGCGAAGGCCTCGTTGACCTCCCACTGGTCAATCTCCCCTGCGCTCAGGCCGGCTTTGTCGAGCGCCTTTCGGGCGGCCTCGACCGGGGCGGTGGTAAACCACTCGGGCTCCTGGGCGTGGGAGGCGTAGGAGACGATTCTTCCCAGGGGGGTCCAACCGGAGTCGGCGGCTTGCTCCTTTGATGCAAGCAGGAGCGCGGCGGCGCCGTCGTTGATCTTGGAAGCGTTCGCAGCGGTGATGGTGCCCGCCTTATCAAAGGCGGGGCGCAGGGTGGGCATTTTCTCGAGGGGGGCCTTAAAGGGCTCTTCATCGGTGTCCACCACAATGGGGTCGCCACGCCGCTGGGGAACGTTGACCGGAGCGATCTCGTCTTTAAAGAGCCCCCCTTCGACGGAGGCTCGAGCCCGGGTGTAGGAGGTGAGGGCGAAGGCGTCCTGCTCTTCACGGGTGAAGCCATATCGGGTGGCGCAGAGCTCGGCGCAGCTCCCCATGTGCTTGTCTCCGTAGGGGTCCCAGAGGCCGTCGTGCACCATGGTGTCGACGGCCTGCACGTTGCCCATGCGATAGCCGCCCCGGGAGTTAGGAAGGATATGCGGGGAGTTGGACATCGACTCCATCCCCCCGGCAATCACCACCGACCACTCCCCGGCCTTGATGGCGTTGGCACCGTCCATCACCGCCCGAAGCCCCGACCCGCACACCTTGTGCAGGGTGACCGCGCCCACACTCGCGGGCAGACCACCATAAATCGCAGCCTGCCGCGCGGGGGCCTGGCCCAGCCCGGCCTGGAGGACGTTTCCAAAGAGCACTTGCTCCACCTGGTCGGCCGCGACACCGCTCTGGCTGAGGACCGCCTCAATCGCCGCCGCCCCAAGGCGTGGCGCCGCGACGCTGGCTAGAGACCCCAAAAAGCTCCCCACCGGCGTTCGTTTGGCCCCCAAAATCACAACGTCCGTCATAACTGACTCCACGAGAAAAAGGTGAGCCCCGTCTTTATCAGAACCGGTATCCGGGGCAATCATTAAGTTCCTTCATCAACAGGTCGTTTAATTACAGGGACTTAGTTTAATCGCAGTGTGTGTGAGGGGGGGGTGTGTTGAGTTTACCCACCCCGGGCTGATAGCGTTGCTTTGCTGGCAGATCATGGTTTCACGCCATGCCAGCGCCAAAAACGAATGCCGTGGGGGGGGATTCCATGCTTTTACGACTCTTGCTTTCTTTGCTCTTGCTCTTGCTCGGCGCCTGCGAGGCTCCTGCTGAGGAAGCCTCTGCCTGCGCGCCCTGCGGGGACCTCCTTATCTGCAA
>JAZAIZ010000050.1:0-2335 GCA_036230545.1 Myxococcota bacterium | reverse complement strand
CTTTGAGCTGCGGGAGGCTGCTCGGAACACCAAGAAAGAGTCGCGACGGGCCCTCTATACGGTTGTCCTGCATCGCAAGGCGGCCATCCCCCTGGCCACTATCATCTTCGCTCTGCTGGCGGTCCCTTTGGGGTGCCGGCGGGGGGGAGGGGCTCGGGCCAGGGGCTTTTTGATTAGCACTGTGCTGGTGGGGGCCTATTATTATATTGGTCGAGCGGCCGAGCTTCAGGCCCGCAATGGTGACTTTCCTGCGGTCCTTGCCGCCTGGCTGCCAGATCTGCTTGGGGTGGTGGCGTTGATTGTGATGCTGATTCGTTTTCGCCGGAGCGCTATATGAAACTCGCTCTTTATATTGCGCGTGTTTATGCGGCCTCGATTTTTCTGAGCATGCTGCTTCTGGTGGTTCTGGTAACTTCGGTGACTCTCATCGAGAACGCTGGATACCTGGTGAAAGTCGAAGAGGGGGCAAGCATTGCCCTGCGACTGGCGATGTTTGAGGCGGTTGAGTATGCCTATCAGGTGTTGCCGGTTACGACTCTCTTGGGGGCTTTGGTGACCGGGGTGATGCTCGCGAGAAGTGGCGAGTTTCTGGCCATGCAGGCTGCCGGGATGGGGCCAGTGAAGATTCTGGCGCCCTGCCTGGGAGTGACGCTTTTGGCCGCGGGCTTGGGGGTGGTTTCCGGGGAGTGGGGGGTACCGTGGGCTCTGAAGAAGGCGGAGACGATTCGGGTGGAGCACATGCGACGCTCCAGTGCCCTGAGTCGATTTTACAATCGGCGCACCCACTGGTTTAAGGATGGGACGCGGGTGATGTATCTCCCGGCAGTAAATCTGGAGACGGGGGTGTTTTCCAAGCCCTCCATTTATGACCTCTCCAATGGGGTGGTGCGCGAGGTCATCGATGCGGAGACCATGGAGCAGTTGGAGTCGGGCTGGACCCTGAAGAACGTACACATCTCTCGAATCCACGGTGTGGCCTATGAAAAAATGGATGAGCTTCAGCTTGATATGCAGGTCTCCGCTCGAGACCTTATTGACGTCACGGGCAACCCCCGTCACGTCTCCTGGGAAGAGCTGACCAATCTGATTCTTCGTCGTGAGCATGCGGGCTTTGACAACGCGGCCCACCGGCTTGAGCAGCACAATCGACTCGCGTTTCCTCTTCTGGCGCTCTGGCTTTTTTTGGTGGCGGCCCCATGGATTGTAGATCCTGATCGGAGGCGCTCCATGGCCGTGAACCTTGGCGGCGGGGTTGTTGCCATCGCCCTGGTTCTTTCAGGCGCTAACGTGTTTAGACTTCTGGCGCTGGGACGTCAGATCTACGTCCCCCTGGGGGCCTGGGGAGTGGGGCTGGTTTGTGCGGGGCTGATCCCCCTGAGTTGGGCTCTCCAGAGGAGAGCCCGTATTCGTGGCTCTATCTTCTAGGCGTCAAACGCGGCGAGGAGCTTAATCATGTCCACGCAGCGGTTGGAGTAGCCCCACTCATTGTCATACCAGCAGAGCACTCGCGCGTAGCCGTCTCCGCTGGCCTGGGTTACCAGGGAGTCGAAGATAGAGGAGTGGGGATTGCCGATAATGTCGCTGGAGACCACTGCGGTGTTCGAATATTCAAGAATATTCGTCAGTGGTCCCTCGGCTGCTGCTTTCACCACTGCGTTGAGCTCCTCCCGACTGGGGGATTTCATGAGCTTAAGCGTCAGATCGACAATCGAACCATCCGCCACCGGGACCCGCGCGGCCATGCCGTCGAGTTTGCCGTTGAGGTGCGGGAGCACCTTGCCCACCGCCCTTGCGGCACCGGTGGTGGTGGGGATGATGTTCTCTGCCGCGGCGCGACTGCGTCGGAAGTCGGTGTGCGGGACGTCCGCGAGCCGCTGGTCATTGGTGTAGGCGTGAACCGTTGTCATGATGCCGTTGACAATCCCAAACGCGTCGTCAAGCACCTTGCTGATAGGGGCCAGACAGTTGGTGGTGCAGGACGCGTTGGAGACGATGCGGTGCTCTTCTCTGAGGATATCATCATTGACGCCAATGACGACCATGGCGTCAATTTCGTCTTTTGGGGGCACGGTTAAGAGAACCCGCTTTGCGCCCGCTTCGAGGTGCGCGTTGAGCTGCTCTCGGGAACGAAAGATGCCCGTCGCTTCAACCACGACGTCGATCCCCAGCTCCTTCCAGGGAAGCTCCCGCGGGTTGCGAATCTGGGTCCGTTGAATGGACCTTCCGTCAACATAGATGTTGGTGTCGTCGTAGCGAACCTCTTTATCAAAAGTCCCCATGATGGTGTCATATTGCAGGAGGTAGGAGAGCACCTCGTTGTCAAAGAGGTCGTTGA
>JAZAIZ010000049.1:0-8642 GCA_036230545.1 Myxococcota bacterium | reverse complement strand
CCCCGGATGGAGTCGAAGGCTCCAGCAACAGCATATTTCGGTAAAAAACACTGAATTTTAGTGTCGTAAAAACAAGGGGTTGTGACTTTTTTGCTTTTTCGGGCATGAACCACGCAACTTTTTGTTTCGTCAACCGATAAACCGATTATCCCCCGTGATGCCCTGAGCCGCCCCGCTATGGAGCATTGATGTCAAACGTGAATTCCCGAACACCTCTTGGAACTTCGACTTCTACGCCTGCCGCCAACGAAGGGACGACCCCCGTTGCGACCAATGTGCGAGCGGGTGCTGCCTCGCGCACTACCACCGAAAACAGTGACCAGCTCATCTACAACGATGGCGAAGTTCGTTATGGATACGCCGTCAAGCGTGACGGGCCTCACAAGGATGCCTCCGGTCAGGCTATGGTGGGGTACACCAACGACACGACGGACGTCATGGTGAAGGGGACCTTTGATGAGGCTTCGGGAGCGATCATCGGCACGGCCGCGGGGAACCACAAGGTTTCGGATGATACCAGCGTTTACGGCGTCGCGAGCGCAGCCAAGGGTGGCGAGACCGGCGTAGAGGTGGGCGTGCTCTCCAATGTGGGGGATGGCAACACCGTAGGGCTGGCCGTGGGAGAAGATTCAGATCGTGGAGCGTTTGTGGAAGGCGAGTGGCTCCATATCGATGAAAATGGATACGATTCGGTTCATTACACCGGCACCGAGAAGGGCGGCTCCAGCGTTGGTTATAAGGGGCACCGCAGAGGTGAAGACTGGAAGGGCGATGCGGCTATCATCGCTGATGAGAAGGGAAACATCAACGGCGTTATCTCCGGGGAGCACTATAAGAGAGTCGACAAAGAGACTCTGGTGACCACCGGTGCCGCGGTGACCACCGAGGGTGAGTGGGAGGCCAGCGGTCGGGTGGACCATGTTGCGGACAAAGACACGACCGTTTTTGGTAAAGGAACCGTTCGAAGTGACGAGAGCTATACTGTCTCCGGTGGTGGCGAGAAGCGGGTAAATGAGACCACGTTCGTTAATGGATCCGCCACCGTCGATTCCCGGGGAGTGAAGGGAGTCACCGGCGGAGTTGTGCTTGTTGACGGGAAGAGTCAGACGGTGACTGAAGCCTCCTATATCTGGGATGATGAGGGCAACAGCAGCCTCAAGGCGTCCGGCGCGTACCAGGACGTTGATGGCGCGGTCGTCAGCGGTGGCGCCACTTGGGATTCGAAAAATGGAGTTAAGGTTGAGGCGGTCAGCCAAGGGCTGATCGATGACTCTACTTTGGTAGAACTCTCTGTAACAAAGAATGCGGCTACCGATACTACGGGGGTGAGCGTTGGTGGCACCAAGTCTGTCCTCGATGGGAAAGCCCTTGTTGGTGGAAAATACACTTATGCGAAAAACCCTGCAATGGAATCGAAGAGCCTCGAGGGTGCGGTCACCCTGAGTGACGCTTTGGGTTACGGTGAAACCACCACGATGGGAATCGGCAAAACGACGGTCAAAGTCCGTCGGTCGATGGTCAAGCCTGGGCAGGACTATGTCAGCTCCTTACGCGGCGCTGTTTTAAAAGGTACGCCGGAGGGTGTGGGCTATGTCGAGTATGGGGCAGCGAATGTCTCTTCTCACAAACTCGGCATCGCTGTCCCCACAGGGACAGCCTATGTGAAAGGGGACGTGAAGAAGTCCGACAGCCGTGAGGTTAGCGTTGTTAAGTTGACCGATGATTTACGTCTGGGAGAGAACCCCACCGACGAAGACCTGCGGGTACCGGCGAACGCTGTTGAGGTTCTCGGGATGAACCCCGGTGAGTCGTTCAGTGTGAAGGGCCAGAGCAGCCACGGTGTCGCAGGTGGGGCAGGGGTTGGGCTCGCTTACGGACCTTTGGGCTTGCGCGCAGGGCTCGAGACGGGAGTTACCTTCTCCGGTGATACGACCACTGAGGTTGTACGAGGCGGTGGTACCAGTGCTCGACTTGTGCTGCGTAATGGTGAAAACAAGGGCAATGAGAGAGGCCTGGAGGTTAAGGTCGGGTTATCGCCGGAGGCGGCTTTCCCCGCGCCTGACGCCGTGAAGGTCAACCCTTGGGGCCCGATCCTCGGTGTGATCGTTAGCGTTATTGAAGGCATCATCCGAATGTTCCTGAGCATGGGAGCAAGTGGTGGAAGCGCGGACAGCACGGGAGACAACCGATTAATGGATGTTTCCCTTGACCTGGCTCGTCCCGAGATCAAGCGGGCCTACGATAAGGCGGTTGAGGGGGACTGGTCTGAGATCCAAAAGTTGGGTCGCAACGGAGACCCAGGTGTCTCCCTGGAGCGTTCTATCTTTACTGAGATTTCGGGCAAGGCGGTTCCTTTGGCGGCCCATGGCCTCGGATTACACTTTGACCAGGCGGGTGGTGAGACCCTGCGCTCTTCTGATGTAGTGACCGCACGTGGAACCTACGAGGTGGAGAGTGACGAAGATACTAACAGCCGTACAACCGGTGGCCTGTTTTGTAATACGAGCTACAGCGTGATGGATTATAGCCGTAGTTTGAAGACCACTGACCAAGGCGATTTGGGACAGCTGAAGGCTCAGGAAAACTGGATGACCTGGAATTGTGAGCGGAAGGATGTTTTCACCTCCTACGATGAAGTGGTGGAGGCTTCGGCCCTCGCCGCATACCTGATGGAGGGGGATAACGCTAAGAGGCTGAACGCTTACTGTAAGGGCATCAGCGCTATCCCCGAGCGTCGTAAGTTTTGGATCGGACCTCGTAACGAACTCCGTAACACCAAGGTGAGCACTCAGGTGGTCATCTCAGATGCTGGATTGGAGACGCTGCTTGATACCCCTGCTGACGCTGTCTGGGCCGCCTACGCACATGCGTGGGAAGCGCTGAACCCCGGAGAGGTTCGAAGAGCCTGGATGGACCCGGCGAAACGCGAGCTCTTTAAGAAGGGGCAGGGGGCTGCAGACTTTCTTGACTATGCGGAGTTCAAGCAGGTGCAGTCGATGATCGCTGAATTGGCAGCGGCTGCAGATGTTGACGATGAGGAGTTGAGAAACGACGCTGTGCGTAAAGTCCTCTTTATTTATCGCGACAATCTGGCGCTGGTTGGGGCGACTGCGACCCTCGCGGGGCGCAACCACGTTCTGACACTCTTCAGCGTTGACAGCGCGGCGGGTAAGACTCAGAAGGAGTTCGATGGACAATTTGTTCAGTCGGGTGCGGATTTTGATGTTCAGGCGACTGTCTTTGGTGAGATGCTTTAAGGAGCGTTGATTCAAACGCCGGTTCTATTGACCGTGAAAGCGACCTCAGAGTGATGAGCACTTTGAGGTCGCATTTTTTTTTGTGGTTGGGGGAGATGCCGCTGGCTCCCATTGCTCTTGTGGGGCCATGTCCCCTAAAGGCTACGTTGCTCAGGCTCTTGAGAGGGTGAGCCAGGACATGCGCTTGCCCACAGGGCAGCCTCATTGCATACTCGGAAGGGTTGATAAAAGCTTGTGAGGGGATGCATGAGACTTATCTTTATGGATTTCATTGAGTGGGAGTACACCCCCGAGACACCCTGGGAGCGGCCCTTGGGGGGGACTCAGTCTGGGGCGTGTTATCTGATGAATTCGTTGGTTCAGCAGGGGCACGAGGTGTCGTTGATTAATCACACCAAAGAGGTGGCCAGGCATCGGGGGGTGCTGTGTATCCCCATGGTGTTGGAGAAGGAAAAGCTGCGCAGCCTCTTTGAGGCTTTGGCGCCTGACGCAGTGGTGGTTTTATCGACGAGCTCGGCCGGGAGTCAGCTGCGTCCCTTGTTGCCCGAAGGGGCCGCATTGATTCTCTGGACAGGGCACGCTGTGAACCAGCCTCATCATGAGGCGCTCAGTGAGCGGGATCTGCGGGACGCCTGGGACGGCTATGTCTTTATGGGCAGCTGGCAGTTGGAGACAGTGTGCGAGCGCTTTGGGTTGGAGCGAAGCAAAACGGTGGATTTGGGGATGGGGATCGCGCCGCCTTTTGAAGAGGTGTTTGCGGGAGATGAATCCATACTCGCTTCCAAGCAGGGGGCGCCGGTGATTGTTTATACGAGCACGCCTTTTCGTGGGCTGGAGGTGTTGGTGGACTGCTTTCCGGCCATAAGGGAGCGCGTGCCGAATGTGCGCCTGCGCATTTTCTCGAGTATGCAGATCTACCAGGTTGAAGAAGCGGGAGACCCTTTTGGGGACCTCTATGAGCGCTGCCGGGGGCTCGAGGGGGTGGACTCTGTGGGGCCCCTGCCTCAGGCGGAGCTTGCGGCAGAGCTAAAACGTGCGAGCGTGCTGGCCTACCCCAACACTTTCGAAGAGACGGCCTGTGTGGCCATGATGGAGGCCATGGCCAGTGGTTGCGCCATTGTGAGCAGCCACCTTGGGGCGCTGCCCCAGACCACCGCTGGCTTTGGGACCCTCCTGAGAGAGCAACCAGGGAGCTCGGAATATCGAAGCGCCTTTGTGGAGTCAGTTGTTCAGGCGCTTGAGGTCATGCGGGGGGCAGAGGAAAACGAGGTGGAGCGCTCGCTGGCGTCCCAGGTGCGCTACTGTAACGAGCACTATCGATGGGAACTCAGAAGTCGTCAATGGGTGGAGTGGCTTGGGGGGAGGTGCCCGCCTTAAGCGGTGACAGGACGTCGGCGCTTAAGACGGGCTCTCGTATGATTGCTTATTACTGGTCGGCTCTCTCAGGGAAGAGAGTCGGGAGCTCATAAATGAGCTGGGAGCAGGTGTAGTCGCCGGTGAGGGGCAGCAAGGTCGCTGTGGTCCGCTCGGGGATAGGAGTGCTGCTGGTGTCCGACTTGAGCATATCTTCGGTGGCGTCGATGGTGTTTTGTTGGGAACGATCCAGAAGCAGGCCGCTTAAGGTCCCGTCTGCAGCGCGAGTACCAGAGTAGGTGTAGTGCTGGCGCTGGACATAGTAGAGCTCGCCGGAGATCATGCCGCTGATCATAGCGGTCGCGCCGGGCTTGCCGTCGCCTTCGTGGTCGACAACGCGATCATCGTCGGGGCTGGTTGGGAGCGGATCGTTAGCTGGGTCTGCCAGATTAGCTCCGACAACCACGACGCTTTCAGCTCGGTCGTAGCTGATGTTGTCGCCCTCACCCTGGAAGGTGATGGGGGTGACGGTGGGAGTGATCGCTGCGGGGATACGGTCGGGGATGGAGACCTGAATCAGCTCGTTGGTGCTGGCAACATAGTGACAGGGTTGCTCGGTGATGGTGAAGCTGTGACCTTCTTGCTTGATGGTTCCGAGGGAGTAAGAGAGAACTGCAGACTCGGTCTCACCAATAACAGGGAGATTCTGGAGTTTGGGGATGACCATCTTGACAGCGTAGGTGCCTTCAACGAGTTGTGCCAGGGGGTGTGCCGTGGGGGCATCTGTTGGCTGGTGGTCACCACCCATGTCATGCTGAGAGTGGTCCATGGTGGTGGTTTCTTCAGTGTCGCCGCAGGCGGCTGCTGTGAGCACGATACACGCAAGCGCGGTTATTTTTGTGAGATACATGAGATAGTTCCCTTTTGGTTTGGTTAGTTATTGTTTCGCACGTGGTGGAGCCAGCTATTGGCGTTGAAATGCGCATCTGTCAAGGTTTAACCTACGGGTTTATTTTGGGGGAGAGCCTTACTCCAATAAGGCTTTCCGGTGAGTGTGTGGGGGGGGAAGCGTGGGATGTTAACCTTTTGATTTCTATGCCGGTTCTGGTGCATTTTTGATGTGAAGAAACCTTATTATTATTGGTATCGGCAAAGGGGACCAATAAGGGTGCGGAAAATGGATGCTGTGGAGAGAGACGCGGCTGAGCTGCTTAAGCCTGGTTTCTAAGGCGGGAGGATGGCTGTGTGGGGTTGAATTGTTTAGAGGGTAGCAGGCCCCTGCTATATCAGGGGGTGCGAGCGCTGCGGCTTTTTGGGGGACGTCTGCGACGTGACTTTTGCCGGGGCTCCTGAGCGTCACCCTCTTTGCTCCGGTTTTGGGGCTTTCGTTTACGCTGTGGACGGGATGGGGAGGGGCGATTGATTTCGACGATTTTGCGGCCGAATGGACGGTTGGCGTCTTCACGGGCGTCGTCTATTTCACGCATCACATCCTCGACGGAGGCTCTTCGGGTGCTTTGTTTGACGCGACCGGTGAGCTCGATTTCGGGGTGGAGTTTTCCGTTCTCGTAGAGCTTCCAGATTTCTTTGGCGTACTCGGTGCGGCGCAACTCCGGAGCGAAGCGGGAAAAATAGAGGGCGAGGTTGCGAATGTCTCGCTCAAGCATCTTGCGGGCGTTGTTGTTTCCGGCTGCGCTGATGACCTGGGGCAGATCGATAATCACCGGTCCATCTGCGTCGACCAGGACGTTGTATTCGGATAGATCGCCGTGAATGAGGCCGGCGCAAAGCATACGGACGACTTCACGAACGAGGCGCATGTGGTATTGTCTGGCCAGGGCTGGAGTTAGCTCTACATCGTTGAGGCGGGGGGCGACGTCGCCCTTAGCGTCGACGATGAGCTCCATTACCAGCACCCCTTAGGAGAAATATTAGGGGGTGGGGACGCGGACGCCGGCGCCGGAGAGCTGATAAAGGGCGTCCACCTCGGCGTTTTGCCACTCGACTTCTAGCTCGCGGCGTCCGTAGTCGCTGCGCTTTTTCATCGCCCGGGCGCGGCGGCTGTTTTTTACCTTCCGCCCTTCCTGGTATTGGGAGCGTTGCTGAAAACTTCGGTTGTTGGCCTCTTTGTAGACTTTGACGCAACGAACTTCTCCGCTTGCGACCACCACGTAAACCGAGGCCTCCTTGCCACTCATCAGGGGGCGAATCACTTCGTCAACCAACCCATCATCGACCAGGGGCTGAATGCGCGCGGGAGTCTTCATAGAAAGACCTATACGCTGCAATGCGGTCTAAGGAAACCGAAAAATGCGGTGCCAAAAGGGAAAAAATCCCGGGAAACCGCAATAATCCCGGCTTTGATGGTGCCCTTGGTTTTAGGGTGGGCGGGACTCAAACCAGGATGAATTTGAGCACGAACATGCCTGCCAGCAGGGCGGAGGCGGGGCTCAGCTCCCGTGGGCGCCCCGCGAGAATCTTAATCGTGACGTAGGAGATAAATCCCATGCCGATTCCGGTGGCGATGGAGAAGGTGAGGGGCATGGCGAGGGCGGTGATGACCGCAGGGACCCCCTCGGTGGTGTCCTCCCAGTTGATCTCGGCGAGCCCTCGGGCCATCATGCACGCGACGTAGAGAAGAGCGGGGGCGGTGGCGAAGCCCGGGACGGTGGCGGCCAGGGGGGCGAAGAAGAGGGCGGCGATAAAGAGGAGGGCCACGGTGACGGCGGTGAGGCCAGTGCGGCCCCCGGCCTGGATCCCCAGGGCGCTCTCAATATAGCTGGTGGTGGTGGAGGTGCCCAGCGCCGCGCCTGCAACGCTCGCGCTGCTGTCGGCCAGCAGGGCGCGACCGATTCGGGGGAGCCTGCCGTCTTTGTCGAGCATACCGCCCTGATGGGCGACGCCGATGAGCGTCCCGGCGGTGTCAAATAGATCCACGAAAAGAAACGCGAACACGATGGTGAGCACGCCCACCTCCATGGCGCCGCTGATATCCAATTGGAGAAAGGTGGGTGCCAGGCTAGGAGGAAGGGAGACGATCCCTTGTAGGGGAGTAAGGCCAGAGAGGACCCCGCATGAGGTGATGGCGAGGATGGTAATGACGATGCCGCCAGGGACTTTTCGGGCACCGAGGCTCGTCATGATGATGAAGCCAAGGCACGCGAGCAGCGTCTCAGGCCTTCCAAGGTCCCCCAGGGTGACCAGGGTCGCGGGGTGAGAGACGATGACTCCGGCGTTTTTCAATGCGATGATCCCCAGAAAGAATCCGACTCCCGCGCAGATGGCGAGTTTCAAGGAGGTGGGGATGGCGTTGATGATCCACTCACGGATGCCCAAGAGCGAGAGGGCACTAAAGAGAACCCCTGAGAGAAAGACTGCTCCGAGTGCAGTTTGCCAGGGGTGTCCCATTCCGAGAACGACCGAGTAGGTGAAATATGCGTTGAGGCCCATCCCCGGCGCGAGGGCGATGGGGTAGTTGGCGAAGAGGCCCATCAGAAGAGAGCCCAACGCTGCGGCAAGGCAAGTGGCTACGAAGACGGCGCCGTGGTCCATGCCTGCTTCAGCGAGCATCGAGGGGTTAACCAGAATAATATAGACCATGGATAAAAAGGTGGTGAGCCCGGCGATGAGCTCGGTGCGGACGTTGGTGCCGTGGTCGCGCAGCGCGAAGATTCTTTCCAGCATGGTCTTCCCCTCATGTGGTCGGTTGACCACGTTGTTCAGTCGTGGAGTCATGCACGGTTTTGGGGGAGACGCAATATCAGGAAAGGGAGAAGACGTTTGTCAGGTGGCGACTTTCTTGAGAATGGCGAGGCGGTCTCTGAGGAGGGGCGAGTCGTTGGGTAGCTGGTTTTCGTTGCAGGTCTTAAGATCGGAGAGGCCGGCGTTGATTCCCTCACGTAGCCAGGAGCGAAACTCGTCGTCGCAGTTGGGGTGAACTTCCTGGTGGGCCTGATAGGCCTTGGTGGAAGAGAACACCTCTGGTGTAAAGTGGTCCTTTTTCAGGCGCTCCCAAAGTTTATCGGGGAGGGA
>JAZAIZ010000048.1:0-20457 GCA_036230545.1 Myxococcota bacterium | reverse complement strand
TGATGAAGAAGAGCACCGAGTTGATGGAGAGGCTTGAAGATGAGGGGACTGCGGTTTAATCCCTTAGGGCCCCACGCGCTGCGGTGTCGCATGTGATCCTGGTGTTGAAGAAGTCGCGGCCGAAGTGGATATTGCCACTTTTCGTTTTGGCGGATAGTCTGTGTGTGGGGGGGAGTGTTTCAGAACGGGGAGTTCATGCGTATATTTCTTCTGGTAGCGATGTTGGTTTGTTGGTTCGGGTGTGGTGGAGGCGAGGCCGAGGTTGAATACACAGACCTGTCGACCGTGGATGCCATCGTGGGAGGATACGAGGCAGAGGCTGGAGCCTGGCCCTTTATGGCAGGCCTGCGTGACGAAAGCGGCGTTTTCTGCGGGGGGGCGCTGGTGGGATCTCACTGGGTGGTGACAGCAGCGCACTGCCTGTCTCGATTGAATCCTTCGGAGGTGACCGTCTTGATGGGCGCCCACCACCTTGATGACCTCTCCAACGCAGGCTACCCGGAGTTGAACCCCACGGAGGAACTTCGTGTGGCTGAATTTATTCTCCATCCTCGTTATAACCGTCGCGTCGACCTGCATGATATCGCGTTGATTCGCTTGGGGGAGCCGTCTCTTTACGCACCTGTCGAAGTGGGGGAGCTGGAGGAGCAGGCTCAAGAGGGGAGCAGGGCTATCGTCTTGGGGTGGGGAGCGCTCTCTGCGGGTTACAACGCACGCTATGCCGACGTTTTGCAGGAGGCGGCGTTGCCGCTGTGGGGTGATGAGGCCTGTGAGGCAAGCGATGAGGAGATCTACAGGGAGTGGATGCTCTGTGCTGGCTACCCGGAAGGTGGCGTCGACAGCTGCGTGGGTGACAGCGGCGGTCCCTTGATTCGGCGACGAGGAGAGGAACCAGGCCTGATTGGGATTACCAGTTTCGGTACCGGGGAGTGCGCTGAGCCGGGGCGTGTTGGAGTGTATACGAGGGTTAGCGCGTATCGGAGCTGGTTGGAAGGATACCTTAATGCGGAGATTTCAGGGGGGGCGGATAAAGAGGACGACGTTTCGGAAAATGTCCCTCCCGTTGAGCAGACGGTGGCCGAGGTCATAGAGGAGAAGCCGAGAAGTCGGGGGGGACGCTCTGGTCGGACCAATGGCTGCGCAGCCAGTGGCCCCGTGTTTTCACAGCTCTTGTTGGTGTGCGGGCTGGCGTGTTGGAGGCGAAAAAGGTGTCAAAGCCGAGGGGGCCGGGCTTAGCGTTGCCAGGAAGAGGACACGCAGTGTACCCACGCAGCGTCGGTTTTTCTGAGGGCTAGAGAGGGGTCCTCTTCTGGAGAACGAGGATCCATCTGGTAGGCTACCACCCAGTCCTCAAAGCGGGGGTGTGCGGTGCTGGTGAGGATGGCGGTCCTGACGTTGGGGAAGTCAAACTCTTCGGAATAGGTCTCCCAATGGTCCCGGAGTCGTTTGTATTCATCGAAATTGGGTAGCCGCCACTGGGGGCCACGCTCAAGGCAGGCCTCTCGTGCGGGGGATATGGTGCATTCGGAGTCGCTGCAGTAGGCCAGGCGTCTTGGTTGGTTGAAGCACTGGCCGTCTCGATGAACCTGCCCCACAAGGCACTTGGTCCAGACTGAGGAGTGCTCGGCGATCGATACGGTGTCAGCAGTTTTGGAGCTGGTGTCTTCGGAGCCACATGCAGAGATGAGGATCAGGGCGGTAATCAACAGCGAAGTTTTCATCATGGTATACTCTCGTTTCCAGGGCGGTGCTGTGTTCTTAGCCCAGATTTCAGGGGTGGTACAGGGGCAGGATGTTGGAAATAACCTTTTTTTATCGGTTTTTTTAGCCCGCATGGTCGGGTCCGGGGAGGACCTTGAAGCTCACGACACCGTTGACATAGTTGCTCTTAAGGCGCTCAACCTCCCCGATGGGTCGCATTTTGGGAAAGCGCTTCAGGAGCCCCTCAAAGAGCAGCTTGATTTCCATCCTGGCGAGGGTTGAGCCCAGGCAGAAATGTTGCCCCACCCCGAAGGAGAGGTGGGGATTGGGGGAGCGGGTAATCTCAAAGTGCTGGGATTGTTGAAAAATTTCCTCATCTCGGTTGCCGGAGGCGTAATAAAGGACCACCTTGTCGCCGGAGCGAATGTTCGCCCCCCGCAGGGTGACGTCCTCAGTGGCGGTGCGCCGGAACGCGATGATGGGGGAGGTCCAGCGGAGCATTTCTTCCACCGCGTTGTCGAGGTGTGCCTCCGGGTTTTGGAGCAGCAACTCAAGCTCTTTGGGGTTTTGGTGAAGCGCAAGAAAGCCCCCTGAGATGCAGTTGCGGGTGGTTTCATTGCCGCCGATGGCCAGCAAGAGGAGAAAGTTTACAATCTCCAGAGGGCTAAGGGCCTCGCCGTCAATCTCGGCTCGAAGCAGGGTGTGGAGCAGATCATCGTTGCCGTTTTTGGGGTCCTCGATGCTCTCAATCAACGTCGTGCAGTAGTCCCAGAATTCAAAGGCGGCGATCCGTGCATCTTCGGGGTCGTAGTCGATGCGGCTGACCCGGTCACTCCAATCGAACATCTTGTCGCGGTCAGCCTCTGGCCATCCGATAAGGTCGGCGATGAGGTAGAGGGGGAGTTGTGAGGCGATGCTGGCGACGAAGTCCACCTCGCTCTCTCTGGCCACCCGGTCGAGAATGAGAGTCACCGCGGCGCGGATGGCATCCTCCAGGCGGGCAGTCATCTTTGGAGTAAAGCCAGTGGAGACAAGTTTGCGGAAGCGCCCATGCTGGGGAGGATCCATGTTGATCATGATGAGTCGCGCGATCTCCAGGTCTTCGGGTTCGGCGTCGGGGATGTTGATTCCCCCCTTGGCCGAAGAGAAGATCTGCGGGTTTTTGGAGATGTACGAGATGTCCGCGTGCTTCATCACCGCCCAATAGCCAGGCCCATTACTCTCCTCTTGAAAGAAGATGGGGGATGAGGCGCGGAGCCTTGTAAATTTGTCGTGGGGAACCGCGCTCGCGTATTGTGCGGGGTCGTAGATATTGACGTCGGGTGTTGTGTTCATGGTGCCTCCTCCAAGACAGCACTCAATCATGAACCGAGGGGTTTGGCCAGAGGGACGGTCAGAAAGCATAAAGCGGAGCAAAAAAATTGTTCGGTGAGGGGTATCGCGCTAGGTGTCGCCACCATGAGCAAAAACTATGATGTCATTATTGTTGGTGGTGGGCACAATGGACTTGTGGCCGCTGCTTATCTTGCTAAAGCGAACCGAAAGGTTTTGGTGCTGGAGCGTCGACCCATGGTGGGGGGCGCGTGTGTGTCCGAAGAAACCTTCCCTGGGTTTAGCGTCTCGACTGCCGCTTATGTCAACTCTCTCTTCAGGCCTCAAATTATTCGGGACCTCAACCTGGCTGAGCACGGGTTTGAGATGCTGGAGCGAAACCCTTCCAGCTTTACCCCCTTTCCGGATGGTCGTTACCTCCTGCTGGGGCCCGACAAAGAGGCCACCCAGCGCGAGATAGCCAAGTTTAGCGCAAAGGATGCTGAGGCGTATCCAAAATACGAGGCGATGCTGGACAGGGTGGCGGAGTTTATTGAGCCGACTCTCGATGAAGAGGCCCCTAATCCCCAGAGTAAAAATCTCGGTGAGCTTTGGCGGCTGATGAGGCTGGGGATGTCCTTTCGGGGGTTGGGACAGGATATGGCCGATGCTCTACGGGTTCTGGTGGAGCCCGCCAAGGTGATTTTGGACGAGTGGTTTGAGAGCGAAGAGCTCAAGACCACCTTGGCCACTGACGCCATCATCGGTGCCATGGCGTCGCCCTCCACGCCGGGCACGGGCTACGTCCTATTTCACCATGTGATGGGCGAGACCAACGGCAAGAAAGGCGTGTGGGCCTATGTGAAGGGCGGGATGGGGGAACTCTCGGAGTCCATCGCAAGGTCCGCCAGGGCGGCGGGAGTTGAGATAAGAACCAACGCCTCGGTTAAGCAGATCCTGGTGGAGAAGGGCGCGGCGGTGGGGGTGGAGCTTGAAGATGGCACGCAGCTGCGGGCTCGTAAAGTTGCGAGCAACCTGGACTGCCACCAGACCTTCGAAAAGCTGGTGGGAGAGGACCACCTGCCTGAAGACTTTATGACGTCTATTCGTCGGATCCGATATGAGAGCGCGTCCATGAAGATTAACGTCGCGCTCGACGAACTTCCGGACTTCAAAGCCAGACCAGGCAGGGAGCCCGGGCCTCACCACCGTGGTACCATTCACCTTTGCCCGACCCTTGAGACCATGGAGCGGGCCTTTGATGATGCAAAATACGGAGTTCCTTCTCAGCGGCCGGTGCTTGAATGCACCATCCCTTCGGTGGTGGACGATAGCGTTGCCCCGAAGGGCAAGCACCTCATGAACATCTTTGTGCAATATGCGCCCTACAAGCTGAAGGAGGGGACGTGGGATGACCACCGTGAGGATTTTGCCGAGCGCTGCTTTGATCTGATTAATGAATACGCTCCCAATTTCAAGGCCTCGGTTATCGACAAGCAGGTGTTGGCGCCGCCGGACATTGAGAAGATCTTCGGGTTGACAGGAGGGAACATTTTTCAGGGAGAGATGACTCTCTTTCAGCTTTTTTGCCTGCGCCCGGTGCTGGGATGGTCTAACCACCAAACGCCTATCAAAGACCTCTATCTGTGTGGGGCGGCATCCCACCCCGGTGGTGGAGTGATGGGAGCCTGCGGGCATAACGCCGCAAAGCGAATGATTCAGGATGGGCGCTAATAGTCTGTGAATAGTGGGCTTTTTTGAGGGGGGACCTTAGTTTCTGGCATTGATTTAACGCTTTGGGAATGGTTTGATATCAGGAGGGGGACCTCGTGGTTAAAATCAAGAAATCGGTGTCTTCAGCGCCTAAGGACAGCGAGCGCTCTGGCGCGCTGTCGCCTGAAGTTTCCGGGAAGGATGGCGTCGATTCAGCGAGCGTTCCTTATGAGCGGGACCAGCTTGAGAAGTTGCCTGCATCACCCGTCCCCGTTTCCGGTGCTTCTCCATCCGCGAAGCCCAAGCTTCCCGACGAGACTTCCCTCCGTTCCTCAAGTGAGGCAGTCTCGGCAGTGCCCGAGTTGCCCAAGGAGTTTGGGACTTCCCAGAAATATCCAATTGTTCCCGATAGCTCTTCGCTCAAGGAGGCTTGGAAGACTTGCTTGAGTGGACCTGTGGCTAAAGAGGCGATGGATGTTCTTGAGCCTCACTATGAAAGTCTGTCAGTGGTTTATGATGAACTCCTGGAAGATCGGGAGGTGCTGAGACTGCGGGCGTTACAGCTGGAGCAGGCAGCCCTGACACCGAGGGCTGTAGGGAGCTTCACTGTGTTAAAGGGGCGTGAAGCTTACGAGGTGGATGCGGCCTTGCATCAGGAGCGAGTGGAAGAGTGCACTAAGGATGTTGAAGAATTTGGGTTGGCCTTTCTTCCCACTGTTCTTACGATGTCTCCGAGGGTTAACCGAATTAAGAATGAAATCATCGCTAAGCTAAATGTTTCTCCCACATTGGAATCACCTGATACGACCTTTGGGGCTGTTTATTCGCGATACATTTGTTCCTATGGGGATGAGGCGGGAAAGGAGAGCGGTTTCGATAAGAAGATGAACCAACTCGAATACCGAGTGGAGTGTCAGAAATACAAGCGGGGGAGGATGAAGGCGAAACGTTTCGAGTATGCGAAAATCTTACGCGAAACGATGGATATGGAGACTTTAGGGAAGATGTTGGCCGACCTTAAGGCCATGGAGCACGAATATGGCGATTATGCCGATGAACATCGGGCTTTGAGCCACTCCGCCGAAGAATTCATGGACAAGATTGGGCTGGCTGCTCAAGAAAAGGATGCGATCATTGCTCTGCGCAAAAAGGTGAACGCCCGAAAGTTGGGCGCAACCGTGAAACTTGCGCAGCTTGAAGCATTGAGACGACCAACAAAAAAATTCGAGCTTCCTTACCGAAATATTAAAGAGCAGATAGGGGAAGTCGCGCTTGCGCGAAAAGGTATACACGAGGTCTGGAGGGGGCTTCGGGACCTTTATACAGACAATTTGGAGACGTATAAGCATTTACAGGGGGTGCGGCACAGGTTGGCGGAAGATATTGAATCTGCTGACTCGATAAACGCTATTGATGAAATCGAGGGACGTATTCAAGCGCTTAACAACAACTGCGATCTTTACATCCAGGACGCTGCGCGTTTGGCGGCGGAGGCCACACGGTTTATTGGAATAGTTAAGACCGAGCGGGAGGAGTATCAGCGTCTATGGATTTCGAAGCGCATTGTGGACGTGAAGGATTATTTCCGACACTCTCCCGAATTTGAAACTCCTTATGATTGGATCTCTGAAACCAAGGAGAGGGTCCTTAAGTCGCGGAGCCAGCAGCCGAGATTGATTGCTGCACATAATGATCTGGAAGAAGAATATTTCACTCTCTGCAAGGGGATTCTAACGATTCAAGGTCTCGAATCCTCTATCAATAAAGCGCTTCGGGAGGAACCTTCTGAGAGTACGACGCGTCAACTTGAGCGGGATGTCCATCGGCACAGGAGGTTAGTGACGGCGCATAATGCACGGCTTATTGGTTATAAGTATCAGTCGAAAGGGCTCCTAAAATTGCTTTCGTCGATAGGTGCCACCTCAGCTTCAACAACCGAGTCACAGCCGGTTCTTAAACCTGCAGCGACTCGTCTCCTGGATATAGCGCGTGGTTATTCGGAGCCACTCTTTATGGTGGTTCAGAGCGGAAATGTCTGTACCGATGGGAAGGGAGACTTGGATATTACGGTCGAAGACCGCATCGCGGTTCTCAAGCGACTTCTGGAAGAGCCCTCGTCTCTGGATGTTCACGCCACCAAACGAAGCGGGGACAACCTTGTTCACAAGGTGGTCAATAATTCGGCAATCAGCGAGTTTGGCAAGATTGAAATCCTCCGTTTTCTTATTGCTGAGGGGGTCGGGTTAAATGAGTATGACAAGGATAATCGCTACGCGTTGGACACGCTGATGGTGAGTGGGAGGAGGGCGCCCGATTTGATTGCGTTTCTTCGAGGAAAGGGAGCTATTTTATCACCGGTCAAGAATCTTCCGATAGCTGCTCATCTTATTGGTACGGGAGGTTCTGTTTCAACTCAGTGTAGGACCGGGCCCGTAAATGTGGATTTGGAAGGGTTGAGCCCGAGAGTGACCGAGATCTTCTTGGACCCTGAAATCAAAGAAATTATTGCGGAACAATGTTACGAGGCTGATCCCGAAATGAAACCCTACCTGGAGCTTGTTTACGGGATGTATAATGATGTGCGTAGTTACAGGACATTTATTGATAGACTCCGGCTTGCTAGATCCTCAAAGCAGTCAGAGCGTCAGGCGCCGGTGATGCTTTCCACGGGTTGGAACAAGCCGTCGGGACACGCTGTGGGCTTTGTTTTTAACCAGGAGAGTGACGGCAGCTACCTTTATGCTTGTAACGCGGGGAGTAAGAGTGACCCTGGCATGAGTATTGTCAAATACGAGGTGACGGATTTTGATAAGGCGATTGGTTTTTTTAAGACCTGCAAGCAGGACGAGAACACCACGTTACTATTCTTTACGGGAGATCCTGCGAGTTACGGTTTTCAGCGATGTGAAAGAACAAACCAGATTCCTAAAGAGTTCAATAAGGGGTTTCAGAAACGAGGGAATTGTCCAATGGCGTCTCGTAAGGCGTGTCTTCTTGCGGCGCTCTGGAGCACAAGCCGTGATTCCGGGACCGACCCAAAGAAGGTACGAACTGCTTATAAGGGCATCACGACGAACTTCCGGGGGCTGGGCGTGAATATGGTGCTTGAGCAAGGTCTTCGGGAGTTAGAGGGCAAGGCCTTGGTGAGTATGCTTAGCAAATATGACCGGCCCCCCTGTCAAGAGCTCGCTCACAGGCTTGTTGATGAAATCCTTGAGAATGCATCCGGGGTCAGGGCTGGGCGGCGCCATGTTAGTGCGAGCAATGTCACCGATCCCATTGAGAGGTTGGCTTTAGCCCTTGAGGCGACCAAACAGGATCTTGGGAGCATGACAGTCAAGGATGGTGTGAGTCTTGCTCTGCATGCTCGCCGAAAGGGTCATCAGAAAGCCTTCGAACTCTTGAATGAACTCACTTCTTGAGCGTTACCTTTATTTCAGGCAGAGGGCTCTGGTACCAAAACCTCCGAGCGAAGACACTCTGCGAAAAATTCCCTGGCGTTTTTAGTGTTTTGAACCTCGGGGGAGTCCATAAGCGCCTCGTTGAATTGGCGCGGTTCGTGAAAAAACTTCAGTAGGGTCTGTTGCTCTTGGGTGATGGGTGTCACTGACTCCGATGAATTGCAACCGGAGCGCTGTAGACGCATGGTGCTCTCTGTAGAGCCTTCGTTGATTGCAAACGTTACCTGTGGATTGAGGATAAAGCTTCCTCCCTCAAATGGGATCTCCCACAGTTGGCGGGCCGCCAATTGCACTTTGTACCATAATTCGCTCACCGGTGATGGCACCGGGGTCAGGGGACCCGGGTTCACCTGTGATGCATGAGAGCGAATGGATTCGGGGAGCCAGCGACGGACCGCCGACTCGAACTCCTGGGCTTCAAAGAGAGTGTGGTTGCATGCGAGTGAGTAGAGGGTATCTCTCCGATTGAGCACCCACTGTGCGGTGTTGGTTAGGAACTCAACCTCGCGTTCGAACCAGTCACCCCAGAGCTCTCTTCGAATATCAAGGGACCACCCGCCTTTTGGCTCAAAGCTTCCGGTGATATCTCCCGCCCAGGAATTAAGGGTCGCCATGTAGTTCTGGACGTCTAGTCCTTGGGCCTGCATGGCGGCCTGCGATAGCGCGATCTCAATATGCCCTACCAGATCCTGGGTCTTTTCCCAGAACTGGTGTCCGGTCTCGGCGTGGTCGTTCTCACAGAAGAAGGTGGAGCATACCGAGTTGCGATAAGCGTAGATTCCACATTGGATGGTTTCGGGGTCTAAAAAGGGGCAGACAAGGTCGGTGAGTTCTCCAAAACGATTTTGGGCATAGCTCTTCACCGCCGTGTGGTATTGGCCCGCGTCGATTTGTTGGCCGGTGGGCAGGATGTGTCCGTGGTTTATCTGTGTTTCAATGAGGCCCCGGGAGTTGGGGTCTTGCAGAGCGAGGCCCAAAAGAAAGTTAGGGACCTCTGGAAAATAGGTGCAGCACCGGGTGTTGGGGTGGTGCACTCCTGCGGCGGCCTTGGGGCAGGAGGCGCAGCTTGCCCGTCGCTCGGAGGGAAGCTTCAACCACTGCGCGTCTTCAGGGAGGAGGTGGCGCCAAAGTCCAGGGAAGAGGTGGTCGCCCATGGGGTAGGGCGTTTGAAGGTCGTCAGGGGGCATGGTGCTCTGTCGTTATGGGGTTTTGTAGGGTGTGGTTACCATGAATGAACTGCTTTGTCTCGTGGCGTCGTGGTAATTTAACCAGCCTCAGCCTTCTTCAATTGGCTCAAAGGCGATCTCAAGGATAATGAGGGTCGTGTCTCCCATAGGGCGCTTGACCACCACCTCGTCGTCGAGGCACTTCCCCATCAGCGCGCGGCCCATGGGCGATACGATGCTGATAAAGCCTCGCTCAGAATCGGTCTCATCGGGCCCCACAATGCGATAAATCGCTTCGTTGCCCTCTGCATCCTCAACCTTTACCCAACTCGCGAAATAGACCTTACCGGTGTTGGGTGGGGTCTCCTCCACCACTGTCAGGCTCTCCAGCCGCTTTTTCAGGAAGCGCGCGCGTCGATGAATCTCCCGGAGGCGCTTCTTGCCGTAGATATATTCGGCGTTCTCGGAGCGGTCCCCCTCGGCGGCGGCGTCAGCGACCCCCTGGGTGACCCTGGGCCGCTCTACGTTCCAGAGTCGGGTGAGCTCATCCTGGAGCTTCTGGGCTCCCTCTTTGGTGATATAATTGGAATAACGACTGCTCATGGCCGCACTTTACTCCTGTGAAATCAATTGGCAAGGGGCTCTTGTCTTTTCAAGTGACCGTTTTTGCTCGAGAGTATCGCCAACTGCTCATGTGGCAGCCCTCAAATTTCGTCGTCAATGAGGGCTTGTAAAATGGTTGCGGCTTTGGAGTTGCCTTTTCGCAGCGCGTGGATGGCAAGGTCTTCGCCGAAGGTGCTCGTGATCGCTCCTAAGTCCTGCTTTCCGGTGGCGAGAGCGCTGCGGATGGTGGCGAGGTATTGAGGTGAACCCGTGGCAGGGACCTTGCCCTGTGCGCCTTTTCGGAGCCACCAAAAACGCGGATTCTGTTGGCGCATGATGGTGTTGGCCAGGTTATAGGCGATTGTGTCGTAGCCAGGTCGGTCGAACTTGGTGAGGAGGCTCACCAGGGCTTTACCCTGCAGGATTGGGTTCTCCGATTCGACGGCTTGCTGAACACCCTCTTTACGCAGGTCGGTGGTGAACGCCTTATAGGTTGCCTTCACCTCGCTCGGAGGGACGTTGGTGTCGCGACTGGTGCTCCAGAGCATGGCGAGGGCGCAGGCTTTTCTTGCTGCCATGGGGCAGTTGCCGCGCTTTTGGGACGATTTATCAATCGCCGAGGGGATTTGCTCCTCCTCGGGGCATCGCTCCAATCCCCATAGGGAGGGAGGACCAACATAGATTCCACGTGTCTCATCGGGGTTGCGGGAGGCGCTTCTAAAGAGTTGGATGGTTTTCTCAAAGTCCACCACTTTGTATTTGACGATGGTACGGCTGGGGTCCATGTTTCCCCCCGTGTTGCAGGCGTAAAGATAGCTTTCGTCTCCCTCTTGGTTGAAGACAAACCCTAAGGCATGGGCGTTTGGGCTCGTCCATCCGGTCATGAGAACGCTGGGAGAAACGTGGTGCTGCGTGGAGGGTGAGCGCGCGGCTTCAAGGTTTTGCATGAGTGAGGAAGCGTCTCGAATATTCGCCCAGGAGTTGAGAGTGTGTTGCAGTGGTGCTTCCATCTTTTGGCTGGCCTGAGGGATATGTTGCTGAAGAATCTTTCTGACGACCGGGTCCAAACCATAGTGGGCCAGGTTGCTGGTGAGCCCCTCAAGAGGCACTTCTTGGGGAACTCCAAGCAGGGGCGATGGGTGGGGCATGCTCCCTCCGGTTCCCAGGAGATGGGCGGCTATACGTATCCGGGACTCCTCCGATGGAGACGCCCCGAGGTCGTGGAGGGCCTTGATTACCAGGTTTTCGGGTTTGGAGTATCTCAGGGCGAGGTCGAGGGGGCGGATGCCTTCAGCGTTGGGTTGATTAAAATCTGCTTTGAGACGCTTAAGCCCTTGAAGCAGAATTACCTTTTCGTTTTCACTCAAGTCACGGTTACTAATCACCTTGTGAATCACCCCCGCGCCGGATTTGTTGATCGCGTTGGTCGAGAGGGGGGGCAAAAATGAACGGATCGTTTTCAGGCGATCGTTGGGGGTGAAATAGATGGATGTGTTCTCTTGGTCCGAAAGTCCTCTTACGCCTATCGCTTTGAGGATGCGATCGGGTTCGGAGCTTAAGTAGGTCGTGAGTGCCTCGCTTTCAGGAGTTGTTTCGGGCTTGTGCGAAGAAGGCAGGGCAAGTTTGGCATCCAAGGGGAGCGAGCGGGTAAAAGCTTCCACTTTGGAGAGATAGGTCTCGGTTCGAGCGTTGTGGTCGTTGGTCAACCGAATGCAAAGAAGGACATCCTGTTCGAGCTTTTTAAGGTGCTTGTTGGAAGTCAGGTTGGACATGCCACTGGTTATGGAGGCTCTGAGGGCTTGAATGTCATCTTGAGAAGTTATCAACCCCTGTAAATCCTGGTTCAAAATATTGAATGCAGCCTCCCATTGCGTGCGGTCGGGATGGTCGGGGTGGGTTTGGAGAAGTTGGGAGAAGGGTTGGGACAGGATATCTTCGGTGCCCGCTTGCTTTGGAATTTGCATGAAGGCGGTGTGAAGAGTGGCGACCTTTTGTTGGAAGGTGGTTTGTCGTCCGAGCCCTTTGACCTTTTGGCACTCCTGGTGGAAGTCCCTGACGCTTGAGGTAAAGGATTGTTGGGCGGAGTGGTGGCGCTTCGCCATGCTTTCAACCCACCTGATGACATCTTTCATCCTTTTATAACTGTTCAACTCATTGGGGGTGTAAGCCCCTCCATCTAACAACGCGGCAAAGAGTTGAAGGTGATCCCAGTTCTTTTTCTGAGTGAGGTATTGGTCATGCAGGGTTTCGAAGCGCCCCGACAGGTAGGTCGCCTCTGCTTGGTGGGGGCCTACCTCCATTCGGATTCGGTAATAGTTTTTCTTAAATTCCTCTGAAGGTGGGCGAATGGTTTGTAAAGAACCAATCATGTCTCTGAGTATTTTTTTTAAACGCAGGTTATCCCGGAGACTCAAGGGTTGGCCCCTCTTCTCAGCTTGAGTGACCTGGGTATAGTGCTCCTTGAAATTGTGCGTGTGGGCGATGAACTCTCGTAGGTTGTGTCGGTAGCGGTCGACCGACACGGCCATGTCATCAATCTGTATCAGGAGCTTCTCAAGGTCTTCAATTTCGGTAGCGCTTTGTTGGTGTGCAAGAAAGTGTACTCGCTGGTGTTCAATGAGCAGACGCTCATCCTTGAGGGACTGGCTCCGCTCCGCGAGTTGATTTACCTGGGAAGTTAGCTGGTGTTTATCCGCGGCTCCCAACCCAAATTCACTTGCGAACCATGAGTATTGCTCAATAAATTCTGTACCAGGTTGGGAGGGAAGATCTGCGGTCACTCGTTCTAATTTCGTCTGGATTTGTAGCTGAAGATGGGTTCGTGTTTTATCCCGTGGGCGTGTGGAGGAGGTAAGTTCGCGTATAAAACGCTGTACCCTCGCTTGGAAATTCTGATGTGCCTCTTGGTAAAGTGAACCCGCAGACAGGGGCCCTTGCGAGTCACCCTTGAGGGGGAGAGCGTTCAGGCTGATAGCGTCGTATTGCTCGGTGAGTGTGACGTGGGTGTTGGTGAGATTCTCATAGAGTGGTTGAATCTCCTTAAGAAACTCCGAGGAGGGATCCTCGGTGTCAAGAAAGCTTTGCCAATGATCGTGCAGCAAGGTGGCGTTCGGTGGCCTCAGGTGATGGTTTTCGACAGGCGTTGATGTGGTGTGATTGGGCAGGGAAGGGTGTGGGGAAGTGTCGGGCGGCGTGGGTGAGCGGTGAACGCTGGGTTGCAAGGTGTCTCTTGCAGGGGTTGCAACGGCGCTCTTTTGGTGAGGAACAGCGCCATCAGGACGCTTGGCTGGGTCCGTTCGGGGCTCCGGTGAGGAGCTGAGTGGAGGGCGTTTGATCTTAACCATGGAGGCTCCCCCATAATCAAATCATCCCTTGTCCATCAGGTCAATTGGGAGCTTTGGGCCAGTGAGCATCCCGGGTTTGCCCCAGTCTAGAGCTGTTTTGCCCGTTATTGTGCTGCGTTGTGAACGAAGTGCGTCCGGTCGGCCGCGACACCCCATCGCTCAAAGATAGCTTTATCGCCACTGTCGTTGTGCTTGATGCGCTTGGCCAGATAATCAAACACCCCCATCTGTCGCTGATACCAGAGGGACTCTGGCATGCGGCCGTGGATGGAGCCTTGGGTAATATAATGAATCTCTGGCTGTTGCAGGAAAAAGGGCTTGTAGGTGCTGTCTCCGATGACCGGCAGCGAGTCCTGAATGCTCGCGATGACGAGCGCTCTGGCCTGGGGACTCTTAAGCAGCTCCGAATAGGTTAGGCTGCTGAGGTTGCCGAGTTGGAAGAAGTCGTCTCCCATGGCGGCAACCATGAGTCCTTCGTAGCTGCTGTAGACGTCGCCCTCCGGGCTATAGGCCAGCTGGCCAAGCACGGGGCCCCGAGGACAGCGAAGGTTGAGGTAGGCAAGCTCGTGTTTACCTCCCATCCTGCTGCTCATGGTAGCCGCAAGCTGCTCGGTGATTTGAACCCCACCCTCGTTGAGCTCAATGATATAGTTCAACATGTTGGTGTAGAAGGTGAGAAAGTCCTCTGTTGAATAGTCAAGCCCCTTCGCTGATGCGTTGACGTTGTCGAAAGCATCCAATCCATTCAGGAAGACGGTTTGACAACCAAGATCAACAAAGGTGTCGACGATTTCTTTCCAGTAGGGGAACGAGTCTCCGGTGATGGTTTGCAGGACCTCGACGCGGCCCATCGCGGGAGTCAGGCCCATCTCCTCATAGCGTTGATTAATCTTTCGGACCCAGGTCAGCGTGGTTGCATTGGCTTCCCTGTTTTGACTGCCCTCCTCCGGTGCACCAAGCACTGTGCAAATCTGAATCTGATTTTCGAGCAGAAAGGTGAGTTTCTCCTCGTCAAGCCCGCTGAGGTTGTTTACCAGAGAAAAGCTCAATTGCTTCTTGTGTGTGGTGTTCTTCTGCTGAGCGTATTGCACGCAGTGAGTAAGCGTGTCCCAGTGGTTGAGTGACTCTTCACCCCGAAATTCAATCACCAACTCAGGGTTGGTGGTTTGGAAGGCAAAGCGGATGGCTTTTTCTGCTACTTTGGTGGACATCGTGGGGCCGTTGCGATTTGCAAGAACCAGTCGGTGAAGTGATGGGCCGGAGAATAGGTGTTTTCTGTTAGCCCAGAATTTCTCGTAGTATTCCGAGTCAGACAGGCTGCCCTGAATAAAACCCTGGCTCTGAAGCTCTGTGTAGAGTTCATCGCTTGTTTCCAGCTGTCCGGTGACCAATTGAGTGAATTGGTCGGGGGCGAGGAAGCGAGACTCGCCAATATCGTTGGTGAGGAAATAGTCTTCACCAACCCGGCGGAAGTTAAATGGAAGAAGCCCGGTGACGTTAAGGTCGTTGACACCGGGAAGCGCTGGATGAGGATTGTTCTTAGTTTGCATGGGTTCCCCTGAGCTCGCATGAGTTCAAATCAAAGATAGAGAACAGTAGTTTAAACACTTAGTTAAGTGCAACCGGCCAGGGCGTAAATGGGCAAATTTGCTTAACCGAGAGGTCTGCTTTGTCCTGGCGGTTTATTTTGCAGGGGAAAATTGAGAACAATGTGGCTTTATAGCATCCCCACCCAATTGATCTTTAGTGGCATCGGTGCGAAGCGGGGCTCAAACCACTCATGCAAGGGAAGCAGAAATGATGATGAACGCTTATGGTCGGTTCAGACTGGTCGGATGGCTTGAAGGGGCCTCTCTTTTGGTGCTGCTTGGGGTCGCGGTTCCCCTGAAATACCTCGGAGGGGATCCCGAGGCGGTTCGCATGGTGGGGCCGATTCACGGCTTCTTTTTCTCCGTGTACTGTCTTCTCTTGGCGGACGTTCATATGAAGCAGCGCTGGCCACTGCGCCAGACCGCGCTCTTTTTCATCGGCGCGCTCGTCCCCTTCGGGACTTTTGCCCTCGATGGTCGGTTGCGTAGATCGTTCGTCTCTCTTGAAGAGGGGTAACCTTATTTTTCCAGAGGTTTCCCCGTCATGGGGACAAAGCGCACCGGGGTGATCATCTCTGTGGCAAACTGGCCTGTCTCAGTGTGGGTGATTCTTAGTAGCTCCTGATAGTGCTTCCCCACCGGAATCACCAGACGGCCCCCTGGGGCGAGTTGGTCCTTCAACGCTGCAGGGACCTCGTTGGGTGCCGCAGCAACGATGATGCAATCAAAGGGAGCGTTCTCTTCCCAGCCCTGGTGTCCATCACCACAGCGAATGGTGATGTTATTATAACCCAGTTTTTTTAGCCTCTCACGGGCGGAATCGGCAAGGGTGGGGATGATTTCCATGCTGTAGACCTCTTTGGCTACCTCGGAAAGAACCGCGGCCTGATAGCCCGAACCGGTTCCTATATCCAAGACCCGTTTAGGGGAGGGCGAGAACTCTCCGAGTGCCAATTGGGTCATAAGGGCTACAATATAGGGTTGCGAAATGGTTTGCCCGTACCCGATTGGCAGCGGGAAATCCGCATAGGCGTCAGGGGTCATCTCGTGGGGGATAAAGGTGTGCCGCTGGACTCTCTGCATAGCGTTCAAAACCAAAGTCGAGTGAATATCCCTTCCTTGCAGGTGTTCTTCAATCATTTTCCTTTGATTGAGGGTTAGATCAACGTCAGTTGATTGACCTCCCTTTTCTGCGTCGTCGCTCATGGGGACCTCCCTATTCAAGTATGCCTTTTCCTGATGATGGCTTCATAAACTGGTGTGTAGTGCAAGAACCAATCAAGAGCTTCATGGCTGGATTGATGCGAAGCCAGGCAACGCCAGCCTTCGGACGTCGAAAATATCTATACTGCAGGTGCCTTTTGCTTTGAGGGGAGAACCTGTTGTGAACCCTTTAGCATAAAGAGAAATAGCAATGTCTAGAATAACCTCGGCCTCCAGTCCATCCTTTGCCCTGAGCAATGACCTTCCAGCAGGTGCCTCCGCCAATCCGCCAGCAGCAAGTGGTTCCTCCGGAGCAGACAGCTTAGATAAGCCCGTTCCTCCAATCTATTCCGGTCGACCCGGTGAGACCACCAATTGGAACCTATTTAAGGCACTTGACGCGGGTGTCGCTTCCGGAAATGGTGTTGCCGGCGTCTACTCCGTTGAGCCCGCAGCGTTCCTTGGGTACACCCACGAACTTCCCGGCATTAAGATTGTGTTTGATTTGGACGCGGATGTTGATGAAGTCATTGATGCCATTATTGGTGCCTATCCCGAGTTTGCTGATTACACCAAGACCAACCAATGGAAGACCTGGGGTTTTCTCCCCAAGTGGTTCACTCTGGCAAAGCGTCGGCCCGTCGCGTCGTTTCGCCTCGATACGCCTCAATAAGATTATCCCAAAATCCCGATACAGCCAGGAAGGTGAGAGCCCTCCTGGCTGAAATTCTTACACCGAGCGGGGTCACCTCCGCAGAAGAAATTCAAGCTCTCTGCGCCTTGACGCCGGAGGACATTCAGAGAATGGCACGGGACGGCGCGTTCTCATCTGCCCGGTTCGAGTCGTTGCTGTTGGCTCTTAAGCAGGCTAACACTGGTCTGGAGAAGGCGCAGGTTGTGGGAGAGTTTCTCGCGCAAGGTCGACTTGAGGGGGTAGGAGCTATCAAAACCCTGCTCGGGATCCCCGACGGGCGGATTATTGTGACGACGGTGAACGGCCTCCTTGAGGAGATGCAGCACGAGGTGAAGGAGACCCTTATCGCCTATGAAGGCACAGCTGTTACCGACGCTGCAGGCAGAAGAGAGATAAACGCTCGATTTGGTGATCTTGAAAGGGCGGCGGAAAAGGTGGTTCTGATGAAGCAAATAGTCTCCGCAGATCCATTTCTGGCCCCTACCGCCTTGGGAACCGCCCTGAAAGAACTACAGGCTCTGGAAGAACGAGTGAATGTGACGCAGGAGGGGACGACGCCACCCCGTTATCAAGCCGTTGTTGTTTGATGGCGCAAATCCTTCCAGCGCTTGTTGCTTTGGCGAGTGGGCCACTTGGTCTTCTTATAGAATATTAATGGGGCGGCGCTGTCGACCCCACCCGCCGGGCGTACCATCAAAGCGACCGGGGATCTTCGTTCCGCAGCCGAGGCAATGTCCTTCGTCGCTGAGCCCCCACTCTCCGAGTTGGTACCAATCCCGTTCAATCAGAAGTTTCGAGCAACCAGGGCAGTAGGTGCTTCCGCCATGGGAGTCATGCACATTGCCCGTGTAGACATAATTCAGGCCCGCTTTGAGCCCTTGAGAGCGCGCTCTTTGCAGGGTGTGAGCGGGAGTCCTGGGCTTGTCCAGCATCTTAAAGTCTGGATGGAACGCGCTGAAGTGGAGTGGCACATCAGGGCCGAGATTATCTACCATCCAGTTACAAAGCTCGGCCACCTCCTTCTCGGAGTCGTTCTCTCCTGGGATGAGGAGCGTCGTCACCTCAAACCAAACGTTGGTCTCGTGTTTGAGCCAACGGAGAGTGTCCAGCACTGGGTCAAGGTGAGCAAAGCAGAGCTTGTGATAAAAGTCCTCCGTAAACCCTTTCAAATCCACATTGAGCGCGTCTATGTTTCCATAGAAGCGCTCTCGGGCCTTCTCCCCTATGTAGCCTGCGGTAACAGCAACCGACTGAATGTCCTGCTCGCGGCACGCCTGGGCCGTGTCGACGGCGTATTCAAGAAAAATAACCGGGTCGTTGTAGGTGAAGGCCACCGATTTGCACCCGTGGTCAAGGGCTGCTTGGGCGATGTCTTCAGGGTAGGCACGGGATGAGAGCTTTTCGACCTCTCGGGCCTTGCTGATGTCCCAGTTCTGGCAGAAGCGGCAGCCCAGGTTGCAGCCTGCGGTTCCAAACGACATGACGGGAGTGCCGGGGAAGAAATGATTGAGAGGTTTCTTCTCGATGGGATCAACGCAAAATCCCGTGGACCGTCCGTAGGCGGTGAGAACCACCTCGCCCTCGCGAGCCTCACGAACAAAGCAAAAGCCTCGCTGTCCCTCCTTGAGGGTGCAATAGCGCGGGCAGACATCGCAGCGGAGCTTTCCGCTCTCAAGGGAGGTGTGAAACTCGCCCTGCACCACTCCCGGTGCGAGCTCCTGCCGGGTCGCCTTCATACCCCATTATACGCCGAAGAGCCCTCTTCGCCAACCACTCGTCCCTTTTGCGGGAGAGCTTCAGGGAGAGGGCTATGTGTTGAGAAGGGGCTTAATTGTCGCCGTGATCGGTGCTTAGAAAGACTTCGTGGATCTCAAGCTGGCTGGGACCGGTGAACATCTCTTTAGGGGGGCGGTTGTTGTGAGCTTCGGCGAAGGCCGGGCTTTGGGTCCAGGCTTCAAAATCCTGCATGGTTCGCCACCAGGTTTTTACCTCATAGGTGCCTGCCTTTTGCAGATCGTCCACAAAGCGTCCTTCGGAGTGGTCAAAGCGCATTGGCCGTGGGCGGTGAACCTCGTTGCGAATAAATCCGGGGGCCTGATCTACCAGATGCACTCGGTTTTTGAAGCGGTCTTCAAAGTCGATTTCATGGCCCTCTGCGACTGACATACGATTGGTGACGATAATCATCTCTTCTCCTCTAATGCTTCCATGTTCCCTTTCACGAGCGAATCACCCAGAGCACGCCGCTGCCTGTGAGGCTGAGCAGGACCATGCTTGTGATGGGAAGGTAGAAGCTAAAACCCTCGCGCTCGATTCGAATGTCGCCAGGCAGTCGGAAGAGGCGCAGCTGCCCGGGCAGGTGCTCCCCCAGTCCAACCAAGACCCCCAGCAGGGCCATCCCCAATCCTGCGACAATCAGAATCTTCGCCAATTCCATGCCCTCGCTGCTAGCACAAATTTCAGGAAAGGCAAACGGTGGGGGGGGAGGGCGAGCCCTTTCCCCTTGCTGGATACCATCGTCGAGGACGAAGTGCGGGTTGGGATCAATCAACTCCCGTTGGGTGATGGCGTTTTTGCGGCCTTGTGTGTATACCCGCGCTGAGTTGAGAGGAACCGCAGGCCATGAAGACCAACGCGGTTGAGGGGCGGACTCCATGGGAGCTGGGTGGATGAAAGATGAAATAGCGCTGCGCTTCTCAGATGGAACCCTTGAAGTACGCGGCCTGAAAGAAGAAGAGGGGCATTTGCTCCCGGCCAGCTGTCGGTGGGACCCGCGGATCCTCGCTTTTCGCTCGCCTGCTCTTGATTATGTGGATGTTGTCAGCTGCTTAACGCGTCATGAAATCCACTTCACGGACCACGCTCCTGCGTGGAGTAAGTTGGAGTCGGGGCTGCAGGTGCACCGCGCTCCGCGCCCCTTTCAGACGGAGGCGCTGGAGTCCTGGCGGGGAGGGGGTGGCCGGGGGCTGGTGGTGCTTCCCACGGGGGCCGGGAAAAGTCAGGTCGCGCTCATGGCGATGGATGATATTCGCAGGGACACCCTGGTGGTGGCCCCCACCTTGGACCTCGTAGCTCAATGGCGTGACTTGATTCGAACGAGCTTCGGGTGCTCGGTGGGTGTTATTGGGGGCGGGGAGTATCGCGTCGAACCCATCACTGTGACCACCTACGATTCTGCTCACATGCACATGGAGCACCTCGGCGCTCGATTTGGTCTGGTGGTGTTTGATGAGTGCCATCACCTGCCGGGAGATGCCTATGCCCTTGCAGCGCAATGCTGTCTCGCCCCCTTTCGCCTGGGATTAAGTGCCACGCCCGAGAGGGCGGACGGGCGTCACCAGCAGCTCATGTCGTTGATTGGACCTTCGACCTACCGCTGCGATGTTGGTGAATTGGCCGGCGATTATCTCGCGCAGTATTCCGTCGAGAAGATTCTGGTGGAGTTGACCCCCGAGGAGCGGCAGCGCTATGAGGAGGCGAGGCAGGTCTATCTGGATTTTATTCGCAGTCAGGGGATTCGAATGGGCAGCCCCGATGGCTGGTCCCAGTTCATTATTCGCTCCTCAGTGAGCGTCGCGGGCCGCCGGGCGATGAAGGCGTATAAAACCCAAAAGCAACTCGCTTTCGCTGCGCCCTCCAAACTGAACTATGTCGAGCATCTGCTACACGAGC
>JAZAIZ010000047.1:0-4797 GCA_036230545.1 Myxococcota bacterium | reverse complement strand
TTAATTAAAGAGTGAGTGGCCGCTGAGGTTGATCACTTGGTCTGGGCTTAGGCCAACCGCTGCGCGAAGTTTGGGGGGTTTGGGGCGGGTGGGCTCATGGTAGTAGATGGAGAGGTGGGGGAGGGTGACCAGCCGCTCGTTGTAGTGGTCTTGCCCGTCTGCAGGTTCCATCAACTCGGAGCTTAAGAAATAGTCGATGGTAGAGAGCCCCGGAGTGACGGGGTGGCCCCAGGCGGCACATTGCAAGGGGGCCAGTCGGAGGCCCGCCACCTGAAACGTCGTGGCGTTCATACCAAGTTCGGGGAAGATCAGAACGTCCAGGTCGGCCCCGGCGATGGCCTGGGCTAAATCTTCGAGGGTGTCAGGGGTGTGAACAAAGCGATGGCATTGGGCGCGGAGGGCTTCGGTGTGGGCGTCCTCTCGCTGACCATTATAAAATGCTGAGACCTCAAAGCGGGCAGGATCCAATTGGGTGAGCCAACCGTTGAAGAGCTTACCTACGGTGTGTTCCCAGAAGAAGGCTGACGCAAACCCCACTTTGATCTTCGGAGTGGGGGGCCGTTGAAGTCGCGGCGCCCGCCACTGTGGGCAGGCCACCTCAAGAATCTTCTGGGTCAACTCTCCATAGCGCTTCTGCAGGGCTTTATCGTTTTGCTCCTGATAGGCCAGATGGAAGTTGGTGCGGGAGCCAAGGGCCAGAAGCGCCCTCTCACCCCCCTCCTGGCTATCCAGGGGAACCTCCTCGCTCAGGGCGTTGAGGTTTTGGGTGAAGCGGGTCCGCGCCTGGTGAATCTCCTCGGTGGATTGATAGAGCACCGGGAGGGTCAGGCGTTTGCCCCAGTGGTTCTCGAGGTTGTTCGGGTCCAACTCCTCGGCCCTGGTATATGCCTCAATGGCGCGCTCGGTGAGGTTGTGGGTTCTGTAGATCTGACCCAGGTTGAAGTAGACGCTCGCGGAGTTTGGATGGGCTTCTTGCAGTTGGTTGTAGGTGCGTTCGGCCTCTTCGAAGCGATTGAGCTTCAGGTAGAGATTGCCGAGCCCCAGGAGGTAGGGTTCGTGGTTGGGCTCAAGCTCGCAGGCTGATTCAAAGGCCGCGCGGGCCGAGTTCATATTTCCGCTGTATTCCAGGCTGAGGCCGAGCCGAAAGTGGGACTCGGCGTTTTTTGGGCAGGCTTTCACGGCTCGTTGAAAATAAAGGGCCGCCTCGGGCTGCCGCGGTGCGGGCTGGCAAATAAGCCCCAGGCCATGGTGAACCTGGCCGTTGTTTGGTTCAAGGGAGAGGGCTTGCTCTAAGAGAGCTTCGGCTACGTCGCTGTCTCCGAGGTGTTGCCTGCACAGCGCGAGCTGGCTGAGGAGGATGACGTCGTTGGGGCTGGTGGCGAGCGCTCTCTCAAACATCCCGCCGGCCTTGTGGTAAGGGCTCTCCTCTGCGTGACGCTCCCCTGGCTCCTGGGTTTGCAGGAGGTAGAGCTCACCAAGTTGCTGAAGCAGGGGCGTGGCGGTGGGGTGGGGGAGGAGGGCCTGCAAAAGGAGCGCTTCTTTCTCCTCCGGGCGACCGGTTTCTTCGAGGATAGCTGCGAGGTCGAGCACGGCCGAAAGGTTGGTAGAGTCGCCTTCGATGGCGAGCCCGAGCGCCACGATGCCCTCTTCTATCTGACCATGGTGAAAGAGCGCCAGGCCTCCGAGATGGTGGCTGGCGGGGGTGAGGGGGGATTGGCCGGCACCATAGAGTCGGGTGGCCAGGGAGAGGTCCTCTGCCTGGAGCGCCCGGGCGAGTTGGCGTGAGATATCCCGTGGAGTGGCTTCCATGGTGGTTGTCTCCCTTATGTCGGCGGTAGTCGCTGAAAGAGAGCATAGGTCCATAAGCGGGGGGAGAGCACCCGCGGTGTCAGGAGAGGTCTAGGTCTTTATTTTTTTCTTCTTGCTATCGAGCTTCGCGCGTACTTCTTGAATCTTTGTCTTGGACGCCTTGATCAGAGGAGATTTGGGGTACTCCTTGATGAGGGCGTTGAAGAAGATTTCCGCGTCTTTGTAGCTGCCGATCTTCATGGAGCAGATCCCAATCCGATAATAGGCGTCGTCCACAAAGGAGCTCTTCCTGAATTTCTCGGCGACGTGAATATATTCCTGCAGGGCGCTGCGGTATTTGCGGCTCTGATAATAGAGCTCTCCCAGCCTGAAGTAGGCCTCATCGGTGACGCCCTGGTTCTTGGGCCACTTCCGAATAACCTCGCGATAAACGCCCCGGGCTTCTTTTTCTTTACCGTCTTTTACAAGCTGCTGGGCATAGCCGAGGAGGCTCTTCTTGTCCTTGGGCTTTTTCCCGCCCGACGATTTAGCCGAGCTTCGCTTTTTGCCCACCGCGAGGGTTGCGGCGTCGAGCTTTTGCTCGAGGGCTTCAATCCGAGTGACGATTGACGACTCTTCGGCGAAATGCTGCTCCATCTGTCCCAGTCGAAAATCCGCCAACTCCAGGGTTCCCCGGAGCTCCTGCACCTCTTGAATCAGGCGCTCAATTTGAACGCCAAAGTCGGCGTCGGTCATACGAGCTGCACGGTTGAGGGTGTCCAGAACCGTGGCGACCTCCTCAATCTTGCTCTGCGCCACCTTCATCTGCTCGTCCAGCTGCTGTCGCTGCTCGCTGAGCTGCGCGCCCTGCTGCTCCAGGGTCTTTTTGGACTGGTAGGTGTGCTTTTGCAGGGCATTGATGTCCGAAAGCATCCGGTCCCCGGTCTGCGAGGTTACCCAGCAGGCGGAGAGGGGCATAAGACAAAGAGCGCTGATGAGGTTGCGGAGACGGATGGTGTGCATGGCAGGGCCCAAGGGCGAGGGCGCCCTTTAATTCTTGATGAGCTCGATAAACTCAACGCGACGGTTTTGTGAGTAGCACTCTTCGGTGGGCTCGAGGCAGCGTGGCTTGTTCTCACCGAGGGTGCGGGTCTGGATGCGCGCGGTGCTGATCCCGAGGTTGCGGAGGTAACCCTTGACGGTGTTGGCCCGCTTCTCGCCCAAAGCGAGGTTGTACTCCTGGGTGCCGCGCTCGTCACAGTGTCCCTCAAGGACGATCTGCATCGAGGGGCGCTCCTTAAGGCACTCTGCTGCGTTTTGGAGGTAGGTGATCGTCTCCTGGCTCAACTCGTGGTTGTTGAAGGCAAAGTTGACCAGCTGAGCCTGCTCGATGCTGCTGGCCTTGAAGGCCCGACAGTGTTCGGAGGAGGCGAGGATTGCGTCGGCGGCGGAGCGATCCTGACACGTTCCATCGATACAGGCGGTCGCGGCGTCACAATCGAGGTCCTGCTCGCAGGTTCTTGAGGTGAGGGCTTCGACGCAAATTCCCTCCTGGCAGGAGTATCCTTCGGTGCAGTCATCGCTGATGGCGCAGGTGGAGACCTCTTCGGGGCGGGCGTCACATCGGCCCGCGTTACAGTAGAAATCGTCGCCCTTGCTGGCGGTGCATTGGATGTCTTCAAGGCACTCCTGGCAGGTGCCGTTGACGCAGACGTCCCCAAGGTGGCTCTCTACTCGACAGTGGTCGTCACTTTTACAATTGGGGTATTGTGGCTTGCAGTTCATAAGCCCTGCGGTCACCAGAAGTAATACAAAGAGGGAACATTTTCGTTGAACTGACATGCTTTTCATCTCTCCCGATAATTTTCGGACTTCAAAAGTCGTCCAAAGATTCACGTCCCTGAGTTATTCATGACGTATACATTTCAGCAAGACAACTGCTTTGTACGTTCTTCCTATTCCCAGATCCTGCGCTTGACAAGAAAAAGTCATGTTTGAATTGGTTTAATTACACCACAGGGGTATAGGACGGTCCCCGTAGCGTGGGATTCTCGATCGGGACTTGAGGGATCGTGGTCCTGGCAGCGGTCGATTGGTGAGAGTTTCCCCGGCGGTACTCGGAGAATTAGGTAAAGATGAGATGTTTGAGACAGTTTTAGCCTTGGTTCAGGACGCTCACCCCATTTGGTACCTCGTGCTCCTGATGATGGCTGGGACGGGGCTGGGGGTCAGTGAAGACGCACTCGCCGTCTGGGTGGGCGGGCTCTGGGGGCGGGGCGAAAACCCTTTTCCCATCGAATATTACGTTGTGGCGCTTTATGCGGGGGTGGTTTTGAGCGACACGTGGACCTTTATCCTCGGGCGTTTGGCCCATAAGGCGATTGGCGAGCGGCTCAAGAAGAAGATCTTCAACGACCCCCGCAAGGCGGACCGCGCCATGGCCAAAATTCAAAAATACGGCGATAATATCGGCTTTGTGCAGCGCTTCAGCGTTGGCGCGCGACTTGGGATCGCGTTCCTGTCGGGATTCAGCGGAATCTCCCTCACCAAATTTGTGGCGGGTACGGCCCTTGGGGCTTTGATTACGCTTCCTGCCCAACTTTATGTTGGTTATCTGATGCGAGAGCAGATAGGGAAGGCCGTCGAGTTGATCTCCCAATATGGGTGGGTAGTGGCGGTCATTGTTTTGATAATCTTCGCTATCTTGATTAAGCGACGATTGGGCAAAGATACCGCAGTGTTTAAAGAGCCTTAAACGATGAGCAATAGAGAGGGGCGGGAGCGTTATGCAGGCATTACCAAGAGATATTGGTTGGGTAGAGGTGGTTTGTGGTCCGATGTTTTCTGGCAAGACCTCGGAGCTGATTCGTCGCATTGAGCGCTGTGTTTATGCCAGGCAGCGGGTTGAGATCTTCAAACCCAGCATCGACGATCGCTACGCGGAGCTCGAGATTGTCAGTCACTCCCAGATGAGGCTCACAGCCAAGCCGGTGGGTACAGCCGCTGAGA
>JAZAIZ010000046.1:0-4483 GCA_036230545.1 Myxococcota bacterium | reverse complement strand
CTAGTCTATGACTATGGAAGGCGGAGGTCGAACCGCTCAAACTCCTAACTTGCTGTTTTTGCAGTAGGTTTATGTGGGCAGTGGTGTGATGCATGCCCACCTTCCGGTGCCGGCGTGACGGGGCGAGTTTCGAAAACTCAATAGAACCCGCGCCTTGGGCAGAAAGAGGCGACCTCACCGAGCGGCCGGCGCCCTTGTCGGGGTTGATCCTGGGGAGATCCTTTGGTGAAAAAAGCGTCGCTTTCGGAGACTCCACTCCCCTTTTGGCGGCCATCGCCGCCCCTCCCGCTCAAAAACAAGCGCTTTCCTGAAGATTCCCTTGATCCCCCGGGGGGACCTCTTTACAGAGCCTGTCTGCCTCTTTAAGGTGGCCCCGCAACCAGGAGTAAAATCAATGCTTGAGATCGTCTCTAAAGGCTTCAAAAACGCCAAAGCCACCCTCACGGGCAAGACCACCCTGACCGAGCAAAACATCAATGAGGCGGTTCGCGAGATTCGCGTGTCTCTGCTGGAGGCGGACGTGGAGTTGGGGGTGGTGCGCACCTTCCTCGATCGGGTGAAGAAGCGGGCCATTGGGGAGGTCGTGCAGGTTGAGGCTAAAAAGGGCGGCAAAAAACTGCAGGCGTCTCCGGGGGAGCATTTCGTTCTCATCTGCCAGCACGAACTCGAGAAGCTCATGGGGCCGGTGGAAGAGGCTCCGATTGTCTACCGTCGCCCCTTCACCATCATTATGCTGGTGGGTCTTCAGGGCACCGGAAAGACCACCACCGCCGGCAAGCTGGCGCAATACCTCGTGGCAAACAAGCGCAAGCCCATGCTGGTGGCTGCTGACGTCTACCGCCCGGCGGCGGTGGACCAGCTCCAGGTGCTCGGCCAACAGATAGGTGTCCCCGTCTACGCCCAGGAGGGCCTCGCCCCCGAGCAGCTCTGCCAGGATGCGCTGCGTGAAGCCAAGAAGCGCAAGAAGGATGTGGTGATCTTTGACACCGCCGGCCGTCTGGCGATTGACGACCACCTTATGGGCGAGCTGGAGGAGATCAAGAAGCGAACCAAGCCCGACAACATCTTTTTGGTGTGCGACTCCATGGCCGGCCAGGACACAGTGAAAACCGCCAGTGAGTTTAATCGGCGTCTCGACATCAGCGGGTTTATCATGACCAAGCTCGATGGAGACGCCCGTGGTGGCGCGGCCCTCTCCATCAAAGAGATCACCGGCAAGCCGATTAAGTTTCTGGGGATGGGCGAAGACCTCGACAAGCTCGAGCCTTTCCGCCCCGAAGGTCTCGCTTCTCGAATCCTGGGCATGGGCGACATCATCGGACTGATGAAGGACTTTGAGGGGGTGGTGGATGAGAAGGAGGCAGAGCGGGACACCAAAAAGCTGCTGCGTGGAGAGTTCACTCTGGTGGACTTTCTCAAGCAGATTAAGTCTCTCGAAAAAATTGGTTCCCTCAGCGATATCTACGAGAAATTCCCCATCTTCGGCGACTCCATGCCCGAGGGTGCAAAAATCGACAACTCGGCCTTCACGGTGATGGAGTCGATGATTCAGTCCATGACCCCCGCGGAGCGTGACGACCCGAAAATAATCAACGACAGCCGGGCCGAGCGAATCGCACGAGGCTCCGGGCGCAAGCCTGAAGAGGTGAAGGACCTCCTGCAGCGCTTCAGCATGATGCAGGGAATGATGGCCAATTTGGCGGCAGCCCCCGGCTTAATGGGGAATCTCCCGGGAATCAAACAGCTCGGGCAACTGCGAAAGATGAAGGGGATGGGCGGAATTCCTGGAATGCCGGGGATGGGAGGCGGTGGAATGCCTGGGATGCCGGGAATGGGGGGAGGAATGCCAGCACTGCCAGGGATGGGAGGCGGAATGCCGGGGATGGGGGAGATGCCGGACATGTCGGGGATGCCGGGGATGCCACCGGACATGTCCCCGGAAGCCTACGCGGCGGCTATGCAGCAATACGGTATGGGCGCGCCCTCCTCCGCGGTAGGCCGTGGGCCGCGCACCGCCAAAGAGAAGCAGCGCTCCAAAGATAAGAGAAAGGCCCAGAAGCGGGCGCGAAAGAAGTCTCGACGCTAAAGGAGGCTCAGGCTACCTTTTTGGTTTTCTTCTTTTTGGTGGTCTTTTTTGGGGAAGGGGTCTCGTAAAAGAGCCCCACCGAGCGTGCCGCTTTGGTGAGATCACTCTCGGCGCTTTTAGCGACGGCTGCCAACACGCGGCCCTTGGCTACCGTCTCGCCTCGCTGGTTGTCACACCAGACGTCGATATCAAGGATGTATTCGGTTCCCTCTTTTCGGGCTGCCACAATGGTTCCGCGGCATGTCAGAACGTCTCCCGGCCAGAGGAGTTTGAGAACCCGAACCCCAAATCGTCGAATGGAGGTCCCGTGCAGCGCCTCCTGTGCCATGCGGCCCATGTAGGACATCACCAGGGTGCTGTGGGCATAAACGGAGTTCTTGCCGAAGGTTTGGGCGACCTTATCATCGAGGTGCAGAGCGTTATAGTCTTCGGCGGCTCCCGCGAAGCGCGCCAGGGTGACCCGCGTCAATGCGGGGATGGAGATCCCATCAATGGGGCTGCCTGCTTCCGCTGTTTCAAAATCCAATCTCTCTACCATCTGCCCTATCTCCTGAATTCGACCAGCACTCGACGCCCCTTAAAGACGAGCTTCGAGTTTTTATTATTTCCCCGGGTTTCGATCACAATAAACACCAGCAGACCATTGGGTGATTGCTTCTCGTAAGCGTCTACGAGGGTGTGAGTAATCTCGATTCGGTCGCCCGCCACGATGGGCTTGAAGTATTCATATTCTTCTTCGGCATGCATGATGGCGTTGGTGTTCACGTCCAGGACTGCCAGGGTCTCTTCAAACTTCTGCAGGCAGCAGGGATAGGTCACCGGAGCCACCAGGGAGGCATAGCCCGCCGCCTTCGCCGCGGCTTCGTCCTGGTGAATGGGATTGGTCTCGCCGATGGCGGTGGCGAAGCGGCGGATGCTCCCCTTTTCAACCTCAAACACCACGGGGTCCATGGGCTTGCCGATTTTTTTTCTGAGGGTTGTCGAAATGGCCACTTAGTCTCTCCAGATAAACTTCCACGGGTTTCGCTTTAAATCCCGCATCATTTCTTTCAGGTCGTCATAAATCTGTGGATCTTTGACCAAACCACCCACAGTCCCTTCCCCGCGTTTCATTAAATTCACCATCTTTTGTGTGTCCTGGGTGAGCTGCTCGAGACGCTTGGTGGTCTGACGCAGACTCCCGACCATTTCTTCTACCACAGCGTCAGAAACTGCGACGTCCGCGCGATCGGTGAGGGCCCTCACAGAGGTGAGACTCTCTTGTATCAGCTTTAGCAGATCTGGCAACTGCTTATGCACCTGCGAGATGGTTTCCTGGCCCTCGACTACGGCCTGCGAGAGGGGGGCTCCGGGGCCCACCCAACCCTTGACCTCTTTAAGGATAATGTTGAAATCCCGGGCACTTAACGCCAGATCGGCCAGCCCCTGCCCCAACTCCTGCCGGCGATCACCGACCAACTCGTTCAAAGTGGTCACCAGCCCGGCGACCGCAGCCCCAACTTCCCCAAGTCCCAGCTCCTCTTTTGTCCCGATGACGCCCCCCACCGCCTGCAGAATCGCGGCGACCTGAACCGGCATCACGTGAAATTTGACCGCGTCGACCCCCCGGGTGGCGGACTCGGCCGGGAGCGCGGGGTCGCCGGGGTCGCCGGGCATTAGCTCGAGGTAGGGCTCACCGATGAGACCTACCGTCCCCACCGCCAGGCGCGCGCTGCGAGTAAAAAGCGGCGCCGCATCGGTGTGGACCTTAAGGGTTGCTCGCACCATGGGCGCGGCGGCCTGCCCCAGCCCGGCGCCGGTGGCCGCTGGAGGAGACGGTTTATGGGCGAGGAAATCCAGGGACGACACCCGGCCAATCTTAATGCCGCTAAGCTTCACCGGAGCCCCCACCTGCAATCCGCCGGAATAGCCAAAATCCACATAGTGGGTCATGGAGCGTTTGAGGCTGAAGTCCCCCAGAATAAGAATAAAGGCCACCATCAGGGCGACCCCGCTCAGAACAAAGAAACCAACTCGAACTTCCGTGCTGAATCTACTCATAACACCCGGCACCCTTCTCCGATAAATCTTATATCCCGAGTACTCGGGGAATCTTTATTTATCACGCGCGTATTTAAAGAAACAAGCCTGAGCGCTGCATAGCTCTTCAGGGCGCAGGCGGAGACCAGCGCCCGCCCCCCGCGTTTACGAAGGCATGCAGCACCGGGTCCCTGCTTGCCATCATGGTCTCGGGGGGGCCTTCGAAGTGCACCCTGCCCTGATGCAAAAAGGTCACCTGAGCGGCGATTTGCTCCATGGAGGTTAGATCGTGGCTGACCACCACCGAAGTGATCCCCAGGCGCTGGGCCATCTCTTGAATAAGCCGGTCGGTGCGTCGCGCTGCGACGGGATCCAGCC
>JAZAIZ010000045.1:0-9147 GCA_036230545.1 Myxococcota bacterium | reverse complement strand
GTGGGGGCCTGCGGGGTGGTCTCGGGGGCTTGGGGAGACGCAGGAGTTTGTGGACTGGTTTCGGGGGCCTCGGTGGGCTCCGGGGCCTCGGGAGTTTCGGGAGTTTCGGGGGTTTGCGGGGCGGTCTCGGGAGTCTCCAGGGGCTCGGGGCTGGTCCCCATGGCGTGGGGGCGTTGGATAGAGAGCTGCAGGTCAAAGGAGAGGTCTGAGGAGGTGGGGCCCACCTGCTTGAGCATCACCGCCAGGGTGTTTGGACCGGCGACGAAGGGGTTGAAGGAGTCGAGGGTGAGCCTTGTGACGCTGAGTTCGTTGTCGTCGGCGACCTCGCTGGCCCAGGCGCCGTAGTGCAGGCCGTTGTTCATGTAGCGGGAGAGGACCTCGTAGCCGTTGACCCAGACGGTGACGCCGTCGTCATGAATCACCTGCAGGGTGGCGGTGGTGGGGAGCGCGTCGAGGTTGATGGTCTTGCGGAAGTAGACCGTGGGGGTGCCTTCCGGTGGTGAGAGGGAGGTGGCCTCGTCACCGTCCCCAAAGCCCAGCTGTCCTGCGCCCCGCTGCCAGGGGGAGTCATCATAGCTGGGTTGCACCCACTCGGTGTCCAGGGGCTGGCCCCGGTCATGGTAGCGCCAGGAGGCTCCGAAGGGGACGAGGTTGATGGTCTCCTGGTCGGTGATGGTGAAGGAGGTTTCCCCGAAGAGGTCGCGGTCCTGGGTGGAGGCGACTCGGATCACCGCGTCGTCGGTGGGGCGATGGGGCACCTGCCATGCAAAGCGCGTGTCGAAGACGTCCATGGCGAGGGGCTCAAAGGGGCCGCCTTCGACGCTGAGGAAGAGGTTCACCGGGGCGGGGGAGCCCGTGGAGGTCCACTCGATCCATTGGGTGGTTCCGGTGAGCACTTCGCTGTTGGGGGCCGGGGAGGTCACCGCCAGGGCCTCGCCCCGGGTGAGGGTGAAGGTGTCGGAGATTTGGCCATCTTTGCGCAGATTGTAGAGGACCAGGCTCTGGCCCTGGACATCCACGATGCAGGAGCCGTGCACGACCTCCGTGAAGGCCATCACCGGGTGTACCCCCTCCTGGTAGAGGCCGGCCCCGCCGTGACCGGCGACCACATAGACCGCGCCCTGTCCCTCGGGGCCTTTTTGGTAAGGGCCATCGCGGTCGCCGTCGCCGTTGTCTCGAAGGTGCCCCCAGGCGGTGGTGGGGGTGTCGTAGGCGCCGTTGAGCAGGTGGGAGCGCTCGTAGATGTGGGAGTGACCGGAGAGCACCAGATCGACCCCCGCCGCTTCAAGCAGAGGGAGGGCTCGTTCGCGCATCTGGATTAAGCGTCGCTCCTGGTCGGAGTGGTGGGAGCCCATGCTGTAGGGGGGATGATGCCAGAAGGCGATGAGCCAATCTTGATCGGTGGAGTCGAGGTCCTGGGCGAGCCAGGTGAGCATGGCGCCGTCTGTGGCGCGGGAGCTTTGGTGGCTGTCGAGGACCACGAAGTGAATGTTGGCATAGTCGAAGCTGTAGTAGGCTTCGGTCCCAGAGGGCACCCCGCCGGCCTCTCCCCCGCTGGGGAGGAAGTAGCTGTTGAAATAGGGGCCGCTGTGGTTGGCGGAGTTGGAGGTGCGGCCCTCGTGGTTGCCCAGGGCCGGCCAGATGACGCTGTGGCGCAGGGTCTCTGCGTAGACGTCAAAGAAGTTGGCTTGAAACTCGTGGTCCTCGCCGTCGCTGTAGGCCATGTCGCCCACGTGGATGAAGAGGTCCGGAGAGCGCTCTCCCACCGCGTTGTGCATGGCGTCTCGCACTTGCCGTTGACTGGTCCCGCCGGTGCCGGAGTCTCCCACCACCCAAAGTCGGGTGGAGGCGGGGCTTCCCACGGGGGGGGCGGTCTCAAAGAAGGTGGAGGCGTCGCCGCCGGCCACCGTGGTGGTGGTGGAGCCCACGGTATAATAGTAGCGTCGCCCCGGCAGGAGGTCTGAGAGTTGCAGGGCGTGCAGGGTACTCTGGCTGTGGGAGACGTAGGCTTGTCCGTCGGCGCCGGGGCTGTCGCTTAAGACAATCTTACTGTTGGAGGTGTCGTCGGTTTGCCAGACCATGATGATGGAGGTGGGGGTGCTCTGGTGAAGATAGGGGCCCCGGGTTAGCGAGAGGGCGGAGGCCGGGTTGACCGGGAGGAGCCAGGTGAGGCAGGCGAGGGTGAGCAGCGCTTTGTTCATCGGGGGCTCCTCCGGGGGGCGTCGAGGGTTTGTTCAAACTCCCGGGCCTGAGGCAGGTGGGGGGCTGTTCGCAGGGAGCGTTTGAGATCTTCTCGGGCCCCCTTGAGGTCCCCGAGGGCGTGTCTGGCTTTGGCGCGTCTTAGGAACGCGAGGGCGCTGGGGCGTTTGTGCGCTCCCCGCTCGGCGTCCGCGAGGGCCAGGAGGCGATCCTGGTGGGCCTGCTTTGTCTTTCCAGAGGACTGCAGGGCCTCGGCGCGCAGGAGCAGCCAGGGGGTACGCAGCCGGCTCTTCTCAACCAGAGGGGTCATCATGGCGACGCCGATGTCCGGCTCGTTCAGGCGTTGCGCCAGATGAAAGGCTTCGACTCGAAGCACCGACGCTCCGGAGGTCTGCTTGACACCCTTGATTAACGCGTCGAGGGCGGCGCGAGGAGCCCCTTGCTCGTTGAGGAGTCGCCCCTGCGCCAGCCAGGCTTCGATATTGGGGGCGTGGTCGCAGGTTTGCTCGTAGGCGCGCAGGGCCTCGGCGCTGCGTCCCAGATCCTCAAGCACCTGCCCGCGCGCCCAGTGGATGTTGGCGATGGGTCCCTTTTGCAGCAGGGCCTGCTCGAGGGCGTCGAGGGCCTGGTGAGGTTGGCCAAGGGCTCTCAGGGTGAGGGCCCGATGGTAGGCGACGTCGGGATCCTCGGGCGTAATGGCGGCGGCTTTGTTGAGAAAGGTCAGGGACGCAGGCAGCTCACCGCGGTCTCGGTGCACGATGCCCTTGCGCAGATAGAGAACTCCGGGTGGGGTGCGGCTTTCAAGGCGCTCGTCGATGCGGCGCAGGGCTTCGGCGCTGGAGGGGTGTGCCTGGGCCAGCGCGGGCGTGAGAAGGATGAGAAGCAGCAGGCAGACGACACGTGGTTTTGTCATGGTCCGGTTTCCATTGGAATGAATGGGGGCGTTCGTTGGGAGCTCACCTCGGGGAGCGCTCCCGCGCGCGGGGGGCTTCCTAGCATCGTCCCGCTTCCTTTGAACAGAGAAAAGGGGCCCTCGTGGCGTTGCTGGCAGGGCGGTTGTGTGAGGTCTTAACCTGGGGGATAGTCTTTTTTGGGGCCGTGCTTTGCTGGTGGCTTGAAAGTATTTTTGTTTAAATACAGTGCCTTAAGCCGAGTCTGCGGTCTCGCGTCGGGCTGGCGTCTCGGGGAAGAAATAGCCTCAATGGGGGGGCAGAAGCGAGATGATGGCTTATATTAGAAGGTAGGAAAGGAAGAGGGGATGAATGCAGGGGTAAGACATTGGGGCTGGGGGCTGCTCCTTGGGGCATGTTGGTTGGGTAGCGCCTGCGGTGAGCCCGCGCGGGAGGGCACCCGGGGCAGAGCCGAAGAGCGCGCTCCTGCCTACAGCAGCGTCTGCGGCGATGGGGTCCTTGAGGGCATGGAGGTCTGCGACGACGGGAACAACGTGTTGGAGTCCTGCGTCTACGGGGAGCGCAGCTGCAATGTCTGTGACCCGGGGTGCCGGATTATTCCCGGACAGACCAGCTTCTGCGGTGACGGGGTGCAGGACTCGACGGCGGGGGAGCTCTGCGATGACGGGAACACGCAAAAGGAGGTCTGCGCCTACGGCGAGAGCGTCTGCACGGTGTGCGATGCCAGCTGCCGCCTGCAGGCCGGGGAGACCTCTTATTGCGGTGACGGGGCCCTCGACACCCTCAACGGCGAGATTTGCGACGATGGGTTTATTGATGGATGTGGGACCTGCAACAACGACTGTTCGGGGGCGGGTGAGGAGCCGGTTTGTGGTGATAGTCGGGTGTGTGCGGAGTTGGAGACCTGTGACGACGGCAACATGGTGGAGGGCGACGGCTGTGACAGCACCTGCCAGGTCAGCGGTTGCGGCAGTGGGGTCGTGACCGAGGGCGAGGTTTGCGACGACGGCAACCGCGAGCCCTTTGACTCCTGTTCGGCGGATTGTGCGCGGGAGACCCTCGTGGAAGAGTTTCAGGCCTGCACCTCCTATGGCGATTATCAGGGAGACTGCCGAGGCCACACTCACTGCGTACCCTGGGAGGAGACGAACACCTGCCTGAAACCCTGCGCGGGCCCGGGTGACACCGCGACCTGCGGGGTGAACGGTTGCGGTGGGATCTCCTTTGGGACCAACGACACTCGTTATTATTGCCTGCCGCGCACCGCGACTCGGGATGAGCCCTGTCGAGACAATCTCAAGCTCTGCGCTCCCGGAGAAGGCACCTGCCTGTCTACTGAATACAGAACCGGAGAGGGGCCGGTGAACTTTCGCTGCAAGGTGGCCTGTGATGGGGGATCCATCGGCAGTCAGGGGAGCTGTGGGGAGGGCGAACTCTGCGCTCGAAACTCGGCGAGCTACGCGGATATTCAGCGAGTAAACGGGCAGAATGTTCCCTGCGTGGGCGATGACGCCAGCGGCTGCGCTCCCGGGCATGCGTGTTTGGGTTTTTCCGGCGGCGCCCGTTATTGCGCCAAGTGGGTGGGGTGGTGTGGTAGCGTGACGCCCCTCTGCGGCCGTTTGGATTACACGGGCATCGCCCGCTGTGTCTCCGAGTCTCCCTGTGATGATCGGGAGGACCACAAGATCTGCGGGATCACCACGGCGGAGGGCACCCCGGCCGACACTATGTGTTTCAAATTCGGATTGGGGCCCGTGTGCGTTGGGGTCTGCGATGCGGGGGAGGAGTCACTCGATTGTGGTGAAGGGTTTCTGTGCCGAATTCCCCCGGCAGTCGAGCGCTTTTATTACAACCTCGAAGCGAACGGCGCGGTACCCTGTCAGAGCAGCGACGATTGTCTTGAGGGCAACGACTGCAAGTATTTCAACCAGGGGCCTCGCTGCGGACGGCCCCTGCGCCTGTGCTATTCGGAGGCGCTGGAAGGTGAAAGCTGTGATTTCCTTGAGGATGGGAGCGACACCTGCGCGGCGGGGCTGGCGTGCCTCTCTGGGAACGGTACCGATTTTAGTTGCCTGAAGCCCTGCGCCGGGCCCGAGGACAGCGCCTGCGGTGAAAAGGCCTGCGAGGGGGTGTCTCTGGGGACGGATGTGGAGAGCTTCTATTGTTTGGAGCGAAGCGCCGCGCGCGATGGCCTGTGCCGCGAGAACCTGCAGGCCTGTCAGGAGACCGAGGCGTGTGTGCCCTTGTTCTCGAACTTTGTGGACGGGATCCCGGATGAATATCGCTGCAAAACCCTCTGTGATGTGTCGCAAATTGGGAATCAGGGAGCGTGCCCCGAAGGGGAGGTGTGCTTTGTGGCTCCGGCGGGCGCGCTGGGGGCGGACCCCACGGCCTGGTGCGGTGAATCGATTCCTCTGTGTGACCGCTCTGACGCAGAGGGGGTGGCGGCATGCCTCGCTCTGGGCGAGTGCGATGGGGTGGGGGCGCATCGCTTCTGCGGATTGGGGGAGGACGCGGCTGGGATCTCCCTCGCGGAGCTTCACTGTGTGCAGGGGGAGGGTGGCTCGCTGTGTCGCGCGATGTGTGAGTCTGAGGCCGGTGATTTGAGCTGCGGTCCCCAGCGAGTCTGTCGCGCGCCGATAGGGGCTCAGGCGGATCTCTTTCAGGTGCAGGGGGACGGGCCTGCAGCCTGCGTTGGAGGGACCGAGTGTGACCAGGTCAGCGGCTACGGCTGCTATGAGGTTCACGGCTCCATGAAGTGTGCCCGGCCCCGTCGGATCTGCATGGACAAGGACCCGGTCTGTGGGGACGGCTTTGTGGCCGGGGTTGAGACCTGCGACGACGGCAACCGCGCAGATGGGGATGGCTGCGACAGCAACTGCACTCCCACCGGCTGCGGCAACGGCGTTCGCACGGGCGAGGAGGCCTGTGACACCGGTGGCGACAGCTTTGGCTGTGATTCGGACTGCTCCGCGGCGGTGTGCGGCGATGGCTACCTCAACATTGCTCACGGTGAAGTCTGTGATGACATTGGCAACACCGCGGCGTGTGACCTGGATTGCACGGTGCCCCTGTGTGGTGATGGAATCACCAATCGCTCCGCAGGTGAGCGCTGCGACGGTGGCAACATCGACGCTGCTGAGGTCTGCCCCGACCCCTGCGACGCCATTGTCCTGAGTCCGGAGACCTCCTTTCGGGACCAGGGCCTGCGTGACTGGGATTTCAGCGGGTTGGATCTGAGCGGACGTGATTTTGCTGACGCTGATCTGGCTGGCGCGGATTTCAGTGGGTCGATTTTGCGGGGGGCCGACTTGTCGGGCTGCAATCTTCTCGGCGCCAACCTCAGCGGGGCCGATTTGTCGGAGACCAACCTGGTGGGTGCGTCCATGACCGGCGCCAACCTGACCAGCGCTGATTTAAGCGGCGCCAACCTGACGAACGCCGAGCTCAGCGGGACGACCCGCACGGACGCCGTTTGGAGTAACGCCACGTGCCCCGACGGTGAAAGCGCCGAAGGGGCGGACCCAATCTGTCAGCCGCAGCCGGAGGAGGGGTAGATGAGGGGACGCCTTGGTCAACTAAGGAGACGGATGCGTCGCAGCCGCGGGTTGCCGGGAGTCTCGGTCCGGGAGGTTGATCTGGATCAAGTCGCCGGGGGGGGAGAGGCTTCGGGGACGACTCATCCCATGGGGGAGGGGATTATCTTTCGGCCTCGTCTTGCTTTTCGAATTCCGGTGGTGCTGGCGCTGGTGTTCTGGCTGGGGGTTGGGATCACGCTCCTGGTGACTGACATTCTTTCTGGCATGGTGACGCCGCTTCCCGTCTATGCCTCCACCCTGCTTTTTGTGCTCTTCTTTCTGATGGTGGTTTTTCATTACCACCACTTCGCTATTCAGGTGGACCTCACGGGCGTGTCCGTGGTGGGGGCCGCATCGTTTAAGAGCTTTGGTTGGCGTGAGATTATTCGAGTGGAGGGAGACCACTCGTTTTTTCCTGGCTGTCGTATCTATGCTCGCAGCGGTGACGCCTTTGGGTTCTCTGGCTTGGTCTTTGAGGAGCACCGGACGCTGGTTGAGTTGATTCAACTTTATTCTGGCGCTCGCGACGAGGATTGATTTCCTGGGCCTAATGTCTTGTCGTGACCAGGGGACCCCGTTACAAAGAGAAGGTGAACGCCACCTCCCTCACTTTGCGAGCGCGCTTTTTTCGGCTCGCGCTCCCTAACGTCCTCTCGAACCTCATGGTCCCCCTTGCGGGGTTGGTGGACACCGCCATGCTCGGGCACCTGGGGAGTCTGCATCATCTGGCCGGGGTGGCCCTCGCTTCGGTGCTCTTTGATTATGTTTATTGGACCTTTGGGTTTCTCCGCATGGGGACCACGGGGCTTGCGGCACAGGCGATGGGGCGCGGCGACACCCGGGAGCTTCATCTTGTGGCGTCGCGTGGAGCGCTGGTGGCCTTGGTGGCCGGGGGGCTCCTGGTGCTTGGGAGTGGGCTCCTTGGGGACCTGGGGTTTGGGTTGCTGACGGGCGCCGGGGAGGTGAAGGAGGCGGGACGAGCCTATTTTGACGCACGCATTCTGGGGGCTCCGGCGGCGCTGCTTAATTTTGTTGTGCTGGGGTGGTTGTTGGGGAGGGAGCGCAGTGACCTGGTTTTGGTGATGGCGGTGGTGGGAAATGGTGCGAATATTGTGCTCGATTATCTGCTTATCTTTCACCTGGGGCTTGAGAGCTACGGTGCGGGGCTGGCGACCATGGCGAGTCAATACCTGATGGTGGTGGTGGGGCTCTTCTTTGTGTTTCGCCTGAGCCCTTTGCAGGATTTTTTCGCGGCCCGTGAGCACCTGTGGGAGCGCGCGGGCTTGAGACGTCTGATAGCCTTAAACGGTGATATTATGGTGCGGACCTTCGCCCTGCAGACGACCTTCGCGCTCTTTATCAACTTCAGCGCCACTCTGGGGACCCTGGTTTTGGCGGCTAACGCGGTGGTGCTGAAGGTGCTCTCGCTCGCCTCGTATTTCATTGACGGGTTCGCCTTCGCCACCGAGAGCCTCGCCGGGATTTTCAAGGGGCAGGGCGCTCGGGGAGAGCTGCGGAGGCTGCTGCTAATGAACTGCGGCTTTTGTGTTGGGACGGGTCTGCTCTTTGCCCTGGGGGTTTGGGGCTTTCCCGAGGCCCTCTATGGTATCCTCACCCACCACAAAGAGATGATTACGCTTGCGGGGCACTACACTCCCTGGCTTGTGCCGGTGCTGGGTGCTGGCGGGCTGGCCTACGCCTTGGATGGTTATTTCCTGGGGCTGACCGATGGTCGGGCCTTGCGGCAGTCGACGGTGCTCGCGGCGTTGGTGGGGTTTGTGCCCCTGGCGCTTTGGGGATTGCACCTGCAGAACAATCATCTCCTCTGGGGAGCGCTGGCGGTGTTTATGGTGCTGAGGGGGGGGAGCCTGGCGTTGCGGGCGCCGGGAACCTACCGCTAGTTTTTTTCGGCGCCTCGTGTGCTGGGCTCAGAAGGACCCCGAGATACCGAGATAGCGTGCGCCCACCTGCCAGTTCCATTCGATGGCCGATTTAGCCTCCGGCGGAGTGGCGGCGGGAGTGGCGGGGGCGTCATCGAGGGCCTTCAGAAGCAGGGCGATCCCAAAGCAGGTGAGGGTCGCGCTCATGCCCCCTGCGGCCAGGGCCTGGTTGGTAGCGGTCTCATATTGAAACTTTTTCTGGGTATGTTTCTCTTTGTAGGAATCGTCGTCTTTGGCCTTGTCTTCGAGGTCGTTGACCTCTTTTTTTAGTTGGTCGGCCTTATGGGAGAGGGTCCCCACAAATCCGAAGCTAAGGACCCCAATGCCGGTGACGCCCCAGCCAAGGAGCTGGGCCCCAGAGATGGTCTCGCTCTTTTTTGGGGGTGTTGCCATGATGTCGGCTGTGGGCGTGGGGAGCGGCGTAGCGAGGTTGGGGGCGGGAGGCGCCTCCTGAGTTGCGGGCGGCGGGGTGGGGGCTGGTGTGGGAGTGGTTTCTGGGGACGCCTCTAGGGGATCGGG
>JAZAIZ010000044.1:0-1361 GCA_036230545.1 Myxococcota bacterium | reverse complement strand
AGCTCCCACAAAAGCAGGACCAAGCCGTTCGCTCCCATGTGGACGCGGCGGTTAAAAAACTCCAGAACTATCAGCTGTCCAATGGAGGGTTTGGGTACTGGGAAGGTCAGCATCAGGTGAATGACTGGAGCACCAGCTATATCGGCCATTTCCTGGTGGAGGCTCAAAACGCGGGCTTTTCGGTGCCATCGGAGATGCTTGATAAATGGACCAACCACCAGCGCGAGGTGGCCGGCGCCTGGACCCCCGAGAATAGATACGAACGCTCGAGCCTCATGCAGGCCTACCGCCTCTACACCCTGGCGCTCCGGGGGAAACCCGCCTTAAGCGCCATGAACCGCTTCAAGGAGAACGCGACCCTCTCCACCACAGCTCAATGGCGACTCGCCGCCGCCTACCAACTCGCGGGCCAGCCGAGGATCGCCGCCGCCCTCACCAAAGACATTTCCCCCGAAGTTCAAAACTACCACGAGCTCTCCGGGACCTTTGGCTCCACCCTACGCGACCGTGCCATGATTTTGGAGACCCTCGTGCTCCTTGGGCGCACCAAAGAAGCCCTCATCAGCGCTCGTTTAATCTCCGAGGAACTCTCAACCTCCCAATGGCTTAACACCCAGGCTACCGCGTTTTCCCTGGTGGCCCTCGCCCGATTTGGCATCAACGAGAAATCCGGAAGCCTCATCGATGTCAGCTACACCCTCAACAAGGACACAGCTCTAAAGCTCCTGAGCTCTAAACCCGTTACCGAGTTTAAGTTCTCTCCCACAAACAAAGAGTCCGATAATCTCAAGCTCGTCAACGAGGGCACCTCCCCCGTCTTTGTCAGCGTCCATGTCACAGGTCTCCCCGTGCTTGGACAAGAGCGCTCCTCGGAGAACCTCCTGCGCATGACCGTGAATTACTTTGATTCCAACCAGCACCCCATCGACCTCTCCTCCATCGAGCAGGGCACCGACTTTGTCGCCGAGGTGGAAGTGACCAACCTATCCACCCGCACCCTCTCCGAGCTGGCCCTGAGCCACCTCTTCCCCTCCGGGTGGGAAATCCATAACGAGCGGCTCTCCGGGGCCTCAAAGAAGAGCAGCGGCTTTGACTACCAGGACATCCGCGATGATCGGGTCTACACCTACTTTTCGCTCCCCAGGGGCCAATCTCGAACTTTCAAGACCACCCTCAACGCGAGCTACGCAGGCAAGTTCTACCTCCCCATGGTGGGAGTTGAAGCCATGTACGATGCGACCCTCCACAGCTATCACCAAGGCAGGTGGGTCGAGGTCTTTGCCCCTAAACCGACCAATTAAAAAGGAGCGGAACTCTGATGAAGCGGCGAATCAATCAGCGCCCCTGGGGTTTGTGTCTGG
>JAZAIZ010000043.1:0-8805 GCA_036230545.1 Myxococcota bacterium | reverse complement strand
GTTTAGAGTTAAGGGGATCTTAAGGCCAGTGGCGGCGGACATCGATCGAGGGAGCATCTTTCTGCACCGGAAAGATTTTGACTCCCTCTTTACGGCCGGTGGGAGAGTACATGAGATCGCGTTTAATTCCTATGGCGCTTTGAGCGCCGAGGAGGTGGTGGCGAGGTTAGAGTCTGCCTCTCCTACTGATGAGTGGAGGTCCTGGAAGGAATTGGTCCCTGCGACGGCGGAGGCGCTTAAACTCAATGAGGGAGCGTTTGTTATTTTTGGGGTTGTGTTCTCGCTGGCTGCCGCCCTTGGCACGATGAACACGATGCTTATGGCGACCCATGATCGGGTACGGGAGTTTGGCGTGATTAGGGCGCTTGGGGCGTCTCCCTGGAGAATTGTTCGTGATGTTACTTACGAGGCATTTATTTTAGGGCTCCTTGGGTGTGTGCTTGGGGCGGCCCTTGGGAGCGCAGGAAGCTACTACCTGGAGGTGGTGGGATTGGATTTAACGCCCTACACCGAGGGGAACCTGGAGTTTGGGGGAGTGAGCATGGACCTTGTGTGGAAGGCTCACCTGACAACGTCTGCGGTGGTTCGGTCGGGGCTTATGATTTGGGGGATTTGTGTGGTGACCTCTCTTTATCCTGCGGTGAAGTCGGCTCGACTCAACCCGGCCATGGCGATGAATCATGTTTGATCTCCTTGCATTAATCCGGCTCTCTTGGCGTAGCATTTGGCGTAACTGGCGTCGTACCTTAATCACTGTCTCGGCGATTAGCGGCGGGTTGGCGTTGGCGCTTTTTGCCGTAGCATTTGCCTACGGCTCCCACGCGCAGGTGGTTGACGAAGCGGTGCGAGTTCAGGCGGGCCACTTGACGTTGGAGCACGAAAACTACCGAGAGGCTGCGGCAATTGACCTCTCCGTTAAGCTCTCTGCTGCACTGCGGGAGAAAATTCAGGGGGTTGCTGGCGTTGCGTCTACCAAGACGCTGCTGCAGGGCCAGGGAGTGGCGAAGTCCGGCTCCGGTGTGGTGGGAGTGGCAGTGATGGGGGTGGAGCCCCAATCTGAACGATTGTCATCACCGGTGGCCAAGAGTTTGATTGAAGGGGAGTACCTTGAGGCGTCGGACCGTCGAAAGGTGCTTGTGGGCTCGAAGCTCGCTCATCGGCTGAAACTCAAGGTGGGCAAAAAGCTTGTGCTCTCAAGTAATAATGTTGATGGAGATGTGGTTGAAGAGTTGTATCGGGTGAAGGGGATCTTCGAGCTGCGTTCACCGGAGATGGATGGTCACCTCGTGCAGATTCCGGTTAAGGCAGCCCAGCGATTTTATGGTCTATCCGCCGATGAGTTTACGCAGGTGGGGGTTATCGTTGAGGACCTGGGGGAGCGGGACCGCATTCTTCAGGAGGTGCGTGTTTTAGTGAAGGGAGAGAGCGAGGAGAAGGTTCCGGTGGTGTTGCCCTGGGAGGTGGTGCTGGCGGATCTGGCTTCGTTTATTCGGATAGACCGGGCCTCCAATTGGGTTATCAATCTCATTCTTATTTTTCTCAGTTTATTTACTATTTGGAATACCATCTTGATGTCAGTGTTGGAGCGGACACGCGAATTTGCGATGATGCTGGCTTTGGGCACTTCTCCCGCTCTTGTTCGGGCTCAGATTCTGGTGGAGTCGTTTTTTATTGGCGCCGGGAGCGTGATGGTGGGCCTGGGGGCCGGTGGGGCCTGCGCCTTTTGGGTGAAGGTCCATGGCATCGATATGTCCGAGTTAATCCAGGAAGATTTTACCATTTCGGGGTTTTCATTTGACCCTGTGATTTATGCCAAGCCTGAACTGAATATGTTTTTGTGGCTAGGGGCGCTCGTGTTTGTTGCGACGATTGTTATCAGTTTTTTTTCGAGTTTGAGGGTTAAGAAGATCTCGATTTCCAACGTGTTGAGGTAGGTAGATGCCTTTGGTTAAATTAGAGAATATCACCAAGGATTATGGCAGCGGTGACATCGTGGTACACGCTCTTCGTGGGGTGGACCTTAGCCTTGAGCCTGGTGCTTTTGTGGCGGTGGCCGGGCCCTCGGGGTCTGGGAAGAGCACCCTCTTGAATATCATCAGTGGTTTAGATCAGGCGACGGCCGGAACCTGTGAGGTGGACGGTCAGGAGATCACCGGGATGTCGGCGACCCAGCTCAGTCACCTGCGCCTGCGTCGTATTGGTTTCATTTTTCAGTCTTACAACTTGTTGCCGGTGTTGACCGCCTATGAGAACGCCGAGTATGTGATGATGCTTCAGGGTGTCCCGGAAAAAGAGCGGCGGGAGCGGACCATGGGGGTGTTGAAGCGGGTGGGGCTTGAGGGGATGGAGCATCGTTTTCCTCGGGAGCTTTCGGGGGGGCAGCAGCAGCGGGTCGCGGTGGCCCGGGCTATTGTTGGGGAGCCGGCGCTGGTCCTGGCCGATGAGCCCACCGCCAACCTTGATTCGACGACGGGGGCGGCGCTCATGGATTTGATGGCCGAGTTGAACCAGGAGAAGGGCGTCACCTTTATTTTTTCTACGCATGACAAAAGCGTAATGGAGCGTTCGCATGAAATTATTCGACTTCGGGATGGACTTATTTTGCCCAACGGAGAGTCGCGGGCGCTTGGTTAAGGGCCTTGGGGTTGCGCTCGCTTTATTGGTGCTGGGGACAACCCCGGCTTATGGCATGGTGGGCAACAGCGATGAGGCCTTTGGGCTGGATGGGAGCTTGAGAACCCTGCTGCTTGGCTCGCGGGGCTTTTCTGTGGTTGGCAGAACCTACGAGGGGCTTGGCCAGGGGAGCCTGCGTTTAATCGCGGGTGGGAGTCCTGAAGATTGGTGGAGCTATGAGGTGCATGGGGTCAGTGATGTGGCCATACGCAGCGCCAGCTTCTCCCGGGTTCATCGCCCCGAGCAGGGGCGGCTGAGGCACCGGAGTGTGGACACGCTGCATCGATGGGTGGATGAGGCGGATGAGCGTTCCGATGTGGAGGGGAGCCTCTTTGTGGATCGAGCGACCGTCACGATTCGACGGGAGGCCTTTGACCTGACTGTGGGCCGGCAGGCCATTAGTTTTGGCACCGCCTATTTTTGGAACCCTCTGGATGTGTTTCGACCCTTTGGGGCGACGCAATTTGATCGTGATTATAAGTCGGGGGTAGACGCGCTGCGGGTGGATATTCCGACGGATGCGTTCTCGGGCATCACGGTGGCAGCCTCTCCGGGGCGCGGCACCGAGGAGGAGCGCTGGGACCGGTCCACGGGGGTGGTGCGCTGGTTTACGACTTTGGATGGTTGGGACGCGACCGTGCAGGCTGGGAAAGTGCTTGGGGGCTATCAGATGGGGGGGGGCGTCAGTGGTGATTGGAATGGGCTTGGGTTGCGCTCTGAGTTGGCGTTGTTTAAGCCCCTCGAGGGGGACTCCATGCCTCAGCATATGACCGCCGTTGTGGGGCTGGGGAGACGCCTTGCAAATGATCTCTCCGTAGAGGTGGAGTATCTCTACAATGGGGCAGCGGAGACGCCCGGGTTGAAGAATAATGTGTCCGAGCGCGCCGAGTTGGTGGGCAAGGGCCGGCTGCTGCACCGAAGCGGCCACCTCGTGGGAGGCATGGGGAGGTGTGAGTTAACACCCATCCTCAACGCTACCGTGTCGGCGCTTTATTCCATCTCCGATGAATCGATGATGGTGCAGCCCGGACTGCACCTCTCGGTTTCTGATGAATCGGATATTTTGTTGGGGGGGATGTTCACGCGGGGGCATGCTGACACCGAGTTTGGGGGTTTCCCCTCGGTGCTTTACATGCAGATGAAATCCTATTTTTGATCAGTGTTGCAGAAACCGGTTCATGATCTGAACCATGCGCTCAGGATCGTGGGAGCCGGCCTGTTCTCGAATGGAGTGCATCGAGAGCATGGGGTTTCCGACGTCTACGGTTTTGATACCGGTGCGCGCGGCGGAGATAGGACCGATGGTGCTGCCGCAGGCAAGATCTGTACGAGTCACGAACTTCTGATAGGGGACCTCAAGTTCGCGGCACCAGGCCTCAAAGAGGGCGGCACCTTCGGAGCAGGTGGCGTAGCGTTGCTGCGTGTTGATCTTAATAACCGGCCCTTGGTTGATAAGCGGGAGGTGTTTGGGCTCGTGCCGGTCGGTGTAGTTGGGGTGAATGGCGTGGGCCATATCCGCAGAGACCTGGAGGCTGTGGGCCACGGCTCGGGCGAAGCCCCCGGAGCTTGCGCCTGGTCCCTCTACCTCAGCAATTCGGTAGAGGATGTCTTCGGTGATCGAGCCCGCGGCGCCGCTGGTGGAGCCGCTGCCAACTTCCTCATGGTCGTAGAGTCCAACCACTGACGTGGCTGCGGGAGCTTTGTCTCCGGTCTCTTTGGTGGTGCGCAGCAAGGCCATGAGTGAGGCGTGGCACATGGCCTGATTGTCGAGTCGGGGACTGAAGATGAACTCGTTGTTCATGCCGCCAAGGGCAGGGGGGGTGACGTCGACCAATGAGAGATCCCAGCTGAGGACCCGCTCGGGATCAACGCCCAGCTCCTGGCCGAGCATCTTCGCGAGCGTGCTCTCCTGGGATTTCTTTTTGGAGTCGTCACCAGAGTCTTCACTCAGCCCGAGGATGGGGGCCATGTGAGACTGATTGTTGAGCTTGAGCCCTTCGGTTCGGTAGTCCCGGTTTAGGTGGATAGCCAGGGAGGGGACCCGAAGCATGGGGCGGTCGATCCACAGGAGTCGCGAGGTGATCTGCGAAGGTGAGTCGTCTCCGCTGAGGACAACTTTGCCGGCGAGACCGAGGTCCCGGTCCAGCCAGGTGTAGGTGAGCAGTCCGCCGTAGACCTCGACGCCCAATTGGTCGTAGCCCTTTTCGTTGAGATCTGCCTGGGGCTTGATGCGAAGGTTGGGAGAGTCGGTGTGGGCGCCAAGGAGCCGAAAGCCGGCGCTGGAGGCGGGTTGGGATCCAACTCGAAAGGCCACCAGAGCACCGTCTCGAACGACGTAATAGGTACCGCCCTCTTCAAGCTTCCAGCCTTCCCCTTCCTGCAGTTGGGAGAAGCCGTTCTCCTCGAGGAGTTTTACGCTGGTGGCCACGCAGTGAAAGGGTGTGGGGCTTTGATGAATATAGGAGAGAAGATCAGATGTGGTTTGCTCGGATTGAGACATGCATTTCACCGGAGATGTCGGCCGGAGCGGCCGTGGGGGAAGAGGCTCCGGCGCGCTGGGCGCGCCGGAGTACAGCTTTTGGGATTAGTAACGGTAATGATCGGGCTTAAAGGGGCCCTTGGGGGTGACCCCGATGTAGCTGGCCTGCTCCTCAGAGAGGGTTGTCAGCTTCGCTCCAAATTTTTCAAGATGGAGTGACGCGACTTTCTCGTCGAGGTGCTTGGGCAGGGTCACCACGGATTTGCCGTAGTCTTCGGCTTTCTCGTGGAGCTCAATTTGAGCGATGACCTGATTGGTGAAGGAGTTGGACATGACAAAGCTGGGGTGCCCGGTTGCGCAACCGAGGTTGACCAGTCGGCCTTCTGCGAGGATGATGATGCTCTTGCCGGTGTCTTTAAATTTCCACTCGTCGACTTGAGGCTTGATCTGAATGCGCTCGACTTTGCCTTGCTCCTCGAGGAGCTCGATGCCGGCGATGTCGATCTCATTGTCAAAGTGGCCGATGTTGCAGACAATGGCTTTGTCTTTCATGCGGCGCATGTGGTCGGCGGTGATGATGTCCTTGTTGCCGGTGGCGGTGACATAGATGTCAAAGCCTTTCTCGATGGCGTCATCGATGGTGATGACGTCGAGTCCTTGCATGCACGCCTGCAGTGCGCAGATAGGATCAACCTCGGTGACAGAGACCTTGGCCGCCTGGGCGCTGAGGGCTTGTACGCAGCCTTTACCCACATCACCAAAACCACACACCAGGGTGCGCTTGCCGGAGATGAGCACGTCGGTGGCTCGCATGATGGCGTCAACCAGGGAGTGACGGCAGCCGTAGAGGTTGTCGAATTTGCTCTTGGTGACGGAGTCGTTAACGTTGATGGCTGGTAAGAGGAGTGTCCCGTCTTTTTGCATCTCGTAGAGGCGGTGCACGCCAGTGGTGGTTTCTTCCGAGACGCCGCGGATTTCCTTGGCGTATTTTTCCCAGAAATTGTTGTCGGCGTTTTGGAGCTCGGCCAAGAGAGAGAGGACAACTTTCTCTTCTTTGTTGTCGGTGGTGTCGGTTGAGGGGACCGCACCGCTCTGGTTGTATTTGTAGCCGTTGTGAACCAGCAGGGTGGCGTCGCCGCCGTCATCGACGATGAGGTTGGGGCTCTGGTTGTTGGGAAAGCGCAGTGCCTGCAGGGTGCACCACCAGTACTCTTCAAGGGACTCGCCTTTCCAGGCGAATACCGGGATCCCCTGAGGGTTGGTGGAGGTTCCCCCGGGACCGGCGGCCACTGCGGCGGCGGCATGATCTTGAGTGGAGAAGATGTTGCAGGAGCACCAGCGAACGTCCGCGCCAAGTTCAACGAGGGTTTCGATGAGGACCGCGGTTTGAATGGTCATGTGCAGAGAGCCCATAATGCGGGCGCCCTTGAGGGGGAATTTGCCTGCATATTCCTGCCGCAGGGCCATCAGGCCCGGCATCTCGTGCTCGGCGAGTTCGATCTCTTTACGACCAAACGCGATGCTTTGCTCTGAGAAATCTGCGACTTTGAAGTCGAGATCAGAGAAGAGGGGCTCATTGGTTGTCAGGAACATGGGTTTTTCCGTGTTTGTAGCTAGAGAAGTCATAAACCATCCTTGTTGTGCTTCAGTCCGGCAATTCTATATCGCTGGTTGGATGCAATATCCAGCGTTGTTGGACGATTTTACCAGGGGCCACTCAGGGGGCGTTGTTTGATTCGATGGATAAAAAATATAATAATTACAATAGATTGAATGGCCCTCTGGTGAGCAGAGGCTTCGGGTTGATAACAAAGGAGCGGTGCATAATGGAGCAAACGTTGAAGCAGGTGGTGCTGGACGCATCGGAGGCCTATTCTGCGGGGCGCTCAGAGCAGGCGTCGCGCCTGTGTGAAGAGGGGCTTGGGAGGGCGCCGTCTTCGGCGCCCCTGCTGCATTTGAAGGGGCTCCTTTGTTATCAGGCCGAGAATTATGCGGGCGCCACCCACTGGATTGAGCGGGCCATCGCCCATGAGGGGAGCGTGGCGGACTATCACAACAGTCTCGGGGTGGTGTTGAAGGCTCAGGACAAAACCGAGCAGGCGGTGGTGGCCTATCGGGAGGCGATTGGTCTGCGCCCCAACTTTGCGGAGGCTTTCAATAATCTTGGGGACGCCCTCACTGTGCAGGGGGGCCTCCGTGAGGCGGAGGGGCATTACCGTCGGGCCATCGCCTTTCATCGGGGGTATACCGATGCGATCTACAACCTGGGCAACACCCTCAAAGAGCAGGGTCGACTTAAGGAGGCGGTGGCGGAGTTTGACCGATGCTTGGCGCTGGATGGAGAGCACCCGGGCGCTCACTGGAACCGGAGTCTGACGCTGCTCTTGATGGGCGAATACGAGCTGGGGTGGCCAGGCTATGAGTGGCGTTTTGTTCAGCCGGGCTTTCCGGGACGTCGGGAGGGGTTGAGCGCGCCTCTGTGGGAGGGGCAGTCGCTTTTGGGGAAGCGTCTGTTGGTGTGCCATGAGCAGGGGTTGGGGGACGTGTTTCACTATCTTCGTTTTCGTCCTCGCCTCCTCGAGCAGGCCGCGGAGGTGATTTTGGAGGTGCCTGAGCGATTGCGAAGTCAGGTGCAGACCCTCGACGCGCGTGTACGGGTGGAAGCACCGGAAATGGGCCGGGAGGGGATCGACTATCAGGTCCCCTTGATGAGCCTGCCTCTTTGGCTTGGGGTCAGGGGAGAGGATATTCGGATGGAGCAGCCCTACCTGAGCGTTCTTCCAGACGCGCGTGCGCGGGTGGAGGCTCTCCTTGGGGGGACGCTGGAGTCGGGGAAGCCTCGGGTGGGGATTCACTGGCAGGGCGATCCGGGATTTCGGGGAGATCAGCATCGTTCGATCCCCCTGCATTATTGGCGGCCCCTCTGGGAAGTGGAAGGAGTGCAGTGGATCTCTCTGCAGAAGGGGAAGGGGAGGGAGCAACTTGAGGGGCTCTCGCAGGTTCTCGACGCGGGGGCGCTGCTTGATGAGGGGAGTGATGCTTTTGTGGAGACCGCGGCGCTTCTTGAGCGCCTGGACTGGGTGATCACCACCGACACGGCGCTGGCTCATCTGGCGGGGGCGCTGGGGAAGGAGACCTGGTTGCTCTTGGGGGTGCATCCGGATTGGCGCTGGGGGCTGAAGGGAGAGCGTTGCCCGTGGTACCCGAGTCTTCGTCTCTTTAGACAGACCGAGCGCTTGGATTGGGGGACGTTGATGGAGCGAGTGGTGTGTGTGTTGCGCGAGAGGGTTAGTGATGAACTCAGTTGAGGGCCATCTCTTCAAGCATGACGCCCACTCGCTGGGCGATGGTGTGATCTCTTAACACCCGCTCATGGCCACGCCGGGCGATGCTACGAGCTTTGTCGGGGTGGTTGAGATAGTAGAGCGCTTTGCGACGGAGCTCGTCGAGGGTGCGGTAGGTTTCGAGTTCTTCACCCACAGCAAAGTGCTCTGTGAGGGCGTCGTTTTCTTCGGTTAGCAGAAATCCTCCGCAGCCAAGGACGTCAAACACGCGCATAGTGATGATGTCGCTTTGGTAGATTCTACCAATGTCGATGTTAATTTGGGAGGCGCAATAGATGCGGGTGAGTTCTTCGAAATGTCGGGCTTGTC
>JAZAIZ010000042.1:0-2928 GCA_036230545.1 Myxococcota bacterium | reverse complement strand
GGATCATGCGCGACAATCCGACAACACCGAAGTTGTGGAGCTTCTACGCCGCTTGGAGTTTTAGACCGCGAGCGCAGCGTTGATTTGAAATGAAATTAGGGGGTACCCTCAGGCCATGACCAAGATTAAGCCTCAATCACCTGTGCCGCTCCCTTCAGAGGAACGCTCTGCTCAGATCTCTTCCCCAAAAGGAGGGGACGTTGCGCGGCCTTTGAAGGTTCCTCTCGAGGTGGATGAGTTGGTCTCCACCGCTCCCGTCTCCGTTCAGGGAGAGGCGGTTCTGGAAGAGGGCGGAAGCGTTCTTAATCGCTTTCTCGACAATCTGGATAGCCTGGCGGGGAGTGTTTTGGGGAAGAAGTTTCGTCCGGGGAAAGCGATTGACCTTATGACGCATTTCGAGACGAAGGACGAAGTTGAGATTGAGAGAATGGCTCGTTCTATCAAAACCCTCACTCGCTTGCGGCGTTATCCCATGATGGCTCATCTGATTGGGAGCGGTGGAGAGTTTGACTTCAAGACTCATGGTTCTTCCCAGAAGGTTGCTCTCGAAGGCCTCTACACCCGGGAGTCCATTAATTACCTGCCCCGGATTTTTGAGGGGGTAGCACGTTTAGCCGGGACGTTGCTTGATGGGACTGCCTCCGAGGCTCGTGGAGACGCTGCGAAATGGACGGGGGTGTTGGATACTGTTGCGGAGTGCTGGGCGTGGGAGAGTCATCCAGGACAATTAAACGACCGGGTTTTTAATGCGAAACGTTATGGAAACGTTCCTTCGACGATGGAGGTTGTGGCGAGCGGCTGGCGACAACCCAAAGGGCATGCGGTTGGGTTTGTCTATGCCCGGGAAGGCGGTGAGGATTTTATCTATGCTTGCAATGCGGGGGATTATGGTGACGACAAGCGCACCACTGTAAAGTATTCGGTGCGCGACCAACAGCTCCTGCAGAAGTTCCTCGATAGAGCGGATTGGGACAAGGAAAGTATCAGGACATTTTGGAGCCGAGGCCCGGAATCATCGGGGCTCAAGCGTTGCCCCGAGTCGGATCAGATCCCCCTGAAGATTGAGCGAGCTTCCCAGAAGCGGGGAAATTGTCCCATTGCTTTCCGAAAGTCATGTCAGCTGGCGATGTTGTGGAGCCTGGGGAAAGAAAGGGGGCTCTCAGCCAAAGAGATTAAGACGGTCTATAAAATGACCACGACGCTCATTCGCACCGTGGGGGTTAGGTCGGCGCTTGAGGAAGGCAATCCTGAGTTTTTGGGGAACACCCTCGTCAGTATGATTTCCAAGTGGGATAGGCCCGACTGCCGAAGGCTGGCTTTCGAGGTTGCGGATGCCCTGGTGGAGCATCATGGTGGTGTGGCGCTGGGATTAAATTACAGAGCCACCTCGTTGACGGAGTTAACGAGCGACACCTATGTTCAGCATATTAAAACCGCCCTTGATTTGGCGGGGGTGGATCTTGGTGGGGTGCGTGTTGATGGTGTGGGGTTGGTGGATTTCGCGAAGTATTCCGACAACACGTCGGTGGTGAAGATACTTCGAAAGCTTGGGGTTTAAGGCCTCTCTTTAGTGGGGGCCCCTCTCCGGTGAGGCGTAATTGTGGCGCTTGTTCCTGCTGCTATTTCCAGACCTTAGCGGGCTTCTCATTGACTTTACAGAAACACATCCCGATAAGGCGCTTTGTGCGGTATTCTTAAAAGAAGCGCTGTAATGGGAGGAGCCATGCTTGAAAAACCGGTTAAAGGGGTTCAGAACGCCAGCAGGTATGTGCAGAACACGGTCCGCAACGCGGGGGCCGTTCAGGACGCCCTGCGCGGAAAAAACTACAAAGTCATCTTAAGCCTCCTGCCACCGGCGCTGCGTGGCCTTATCCTGCAGCGGGGGAAGGGGAGCGCGCACACGGACATCCCCAGCGAGTATCGCGCGCATTTCAACTGGGAATACGGGCATGACCATCCGGTGCTGCAGGGCCTCTACAGTCAGGCAAAGCAGGACCAGTGGAACGCCGAGACCGACCTGGACTGGTCCATCGATGTTGACTGTCAAAACCCAGAATGTGTTCTGCTTAGAGAAGAGCTCGTGCCCATGGCGGAGCATCCTTCGTATCGCGGACTTCCGGTGAAGCAGAAGCGTGAACAGCGGGCAGCGATCTTTGCCTGGCTTTTAAGCCAGTTTCTTCATGGGGAGCAGGGGGCGTTGTTTGCGGCGTGCCAGGTGACTCAGTCGGTGGAGTGGATGGACGCTAAGATGTTTGGGTCGAGTCAGGTGATGGATGAGGGGCGGCACGTGGAGGTCTTTCAGCGCTACCTGAAGGAGAAGCTGGGACGCATCTACGAGATTAACGATAACCTCTACGTGATTCTTGATGCACTGATGACCGACTCTCGTTGGGACATGAAGTTTTTGGGGATGCAGATTTTGGTCGAGGGTTTGGCCCTGGGAGCGTTTGGTACCCTTCGGCAAAGCACAGAAGAGCCATTGGTGCGAGATTTGCTCCGCAGGGTGATCACCGATGAAGCCCGCCACGTGCATTTTGGGGTGGTGGCGCTGCAGGATTATTACACGCGAATATTGTCCCCCCGGGAGGTCCGTGAGCGGGAGGAGTGGGCCTATGAGATCTGCATCTTTATGCGGAATCGTTTTCTCGCGCACGAGTTTTACGATGAGTGTTATGGCCACACCATGAGCCGGCGGGAGTGGGACGCGATGATCCTGCGCTCACCCTTCATGGAGCAGTTTCGGCGCTCGCTCTTTAAGCGGATTATCCCTAACCTGCGTCGACTAAACCTGCTCTCCAGTCGGATTCGTCCCTATTATGACCAATTTGGTCTTCTGCAATGGGTGGACGAAAAGGCCGCCCCAGAGCTTAAGGCAGAGGATTTACTCGGTGGTGGTTAGGGGATTCTGACGAAGCGGTGCATAAGCGA
>JAZAIZ010000041.1:0-1969 GCA_036230545.1 Myxococcota bacterium | reverse complement strand
GGCGGGTGGGGTTTAATATGAACCTTGCGCCGGTGTTGGATATTAACTCCAATCCTCGTAATCCCGTCATTGGCGTGCGCTCCTACGGTGAGCGTGCGGATCTGGTGGGCAAGCTGGGAGCTTGGTTTGTCCGTGGACAGCAGGAGATGGGTGTCGTTGGGGTGGCTAAGCACTTTCCCGGTCATGGGAACACCTTCGGAGACTCCCATTTCTCTATGCCCGCGACCTATATTGATCGAAGCCGTCTCTTTGAGTTGGAGTTGGCGCCCTTTCGAGCCGCCATTGAGGCGGGCTTGGATGCGGTTATGACCGCGCATATCGCGTTGCCCAGGATTACCGAGTCTCCTCGTTTGCCGGCGACCCTCTCCCGGAATGTGATCACCGGTATTCTGCGAGAGGAGCTGAAATTCGATGGCGTGGTGATCACCGACGGGCTGGAGATGCAGGGGATCGTGGAGCGTTACGGCAGTGGCGCCGCGGCGGTCAAGGCGATTCTGGCGGGGGCCGACATGCCCATGGTGCTGTGGACCGCTAGAAAAAAGGAGATTGTCTACCGGGCCCTGATGAAGGCCGCTACCGATGGCACCATCTCCCCGGAGCGCCTTGACCAATCTGTACGTCGAATTTTAACCCTGAAGAAAAATCGCGGTCTCTTCTCTCGGGTATTAACCGACTATGACGCGGTGGTGAAGGTTCACAACCACAACCCCATTCACGAAGAGGTGACCCAGCGCATCGCACGGGAGGCTGTGACCCTGGTGCGCAATCACGGGGAGTTGCTGCCCCTCAATAAGGAGAAGCACCAGCGCGTGGTGGTGATGGCCCCCTCGGGGGAGTTCGCGGACCGAATGAGCAAGGAGTCCAACGTCGAGCTGGTCAGGGTCTCGTTTGTGCCAAGCAGAGCGAAACGGAGGGAGGGAGTGCAGCGGGTACTCGAGGCGGTGAAAGGGGCCGATGGGGTGATCTTGGTGGCGGTGAATCGCTACCATGTGAACATGGTCAAGGAGATCGTTCGGGCTCTCGATGAGACTCCCGTGGCCTTGCTGAGCTTTGGGTCGCCCTATTATCTCACCTCGGTTCCGGGGGTGGAGGCCTACGTCTGTACCTACAGCTACCGTCGTGTGGCTCAGATAGCCGCCGCTCAGGCTGTTCTGGGGGAGATCAGGATGACGGGGCGTTTGCCGGTCTCCATTCCGGGATATTATGCCTACGGACACCGCGTAGAGGATCGCATGGCTGGTTTACCCGCCGCGCGACCCAAGATTCATTAAGGTTCCTGTGGTGCGCTCGGGATCTTTTTGCGATACCCCATTATGATGAAGACGCTGGACCGCTATGTGTTACGGGAGATAGCCGTCCCCTTTGTGGTGGGGATGGGGCTCTTTTTTGTGGTGGTGGCCTTCGGTCAGGTGCTGAAGGTCTCCGACTCGGTCACGGGTATGGGGGTCTCCGGGGCTGAGGTTATCCAGGCGCTTCTTTATTCATTTCCGCCCATCATGGGGATTTTGATCCCCGTTAGTGCGCTCTTCGCGACCCTTCTTGCCATGGGGCGACTCGCCACCGACAGGGAAATCGTGGGGCTCTGTGCTGCGGGGGTGAGCCCCTACCGCCTTCTGCGTGTGCCTTTGGTGCTGGGGATCCTCCTGGCTTGTGTCGCCGCTTACGCGACTTGCGTGGGGGAGCCCTGGGGGGTTCGTGGCCTGCGTAGCCTCATGTCGCGAAGCGCTCAGAAGACCCTGGCTCAGGGAGTGAGGGTCGGAGAATTTAATGAATGGATCCCCGGAGTGGTCCTGCTCGCACGGGGCGAGAAGCAGGGGAGGCTTCAGGACGTGGTCTTCGCCGATCGACGGGACTCGACCAACCCCATTGTGATCTCGGCCCGGGAGGGCAAGGTGAGAAGCGGTGCGCAGAGTCAGGACCTCGTGTTTGAGCTCGCGGAAGGCTCGGTGCTGCTGGAGACCAAAGACGA
>JAZAIZ010000040.1:0-2745 GCA_036230545.1 Myxococcota bacterium | reverse complement strand
TATTTTACAGAGATATTACTCACTTAACGACGGCTATTCTCCGAGCGCTCTTCTATCTCACTCCGGTTTTTTACAAACCCGAGATGCTCGGCCCCAAAGCGGCGTTCTACCTTCAGTTCAACCCCCTCTATTATCCGGTAACCTGTGTGCGCTCAGTCATCTATGACGGGGTGGTGCCTTCCATGGCTCACTGGGGCATCAGCTTCGGCATCGGCCTGGGGTTGGTAATTCTCGGCCTGTTCATCTTCACCAAATCCGAATCCAAGTTCGTCTACTACGCTTAAGGCGAAATCAGCGTGAGTTCCCCCATGAAACCAGCCATCCAAGTTGACAATCTGGCCATCAAATATCGGCGCTACCTCCGGAAGACCACCACCCTCAAAGACGCTGTCATCGACCTCTTTCAGGGAAGTCAATTTGAGTCCTTCTGGGCTCTTCGAGACATCAGCCTCACCGTTCCCAAGGGAGAGCGCCTCGGGGTTATTGGCCGGAATGGATGCGGTAAGACTACCCTCCTTCGAGCCATGGCCGGTATTCTTCCCCCCGAGAGCGGCACTGTCACCGTTGACGGTAGCCTGGTCCCGCTTTTGTCTATCGCCGGCGGATTCCAGACCCGGCTCACGGGCAGGGAGAACGCCTTCTTCAACGGCGCGATGATGGGGTTGAGCACCGCCGAGATGGAGGAGAAAATTCCCGACATCGTCGAATTTGCAGAGATCGGAGACTTTATTGACTCCCCCTTAAGCACCTACTCCTCGGGGATGCGCGCCAGGCTGGGGTTTGCGGTAGCAACCAATATCAACCCGGAGATCCTCCTGCTCGATGAGGTCTTTGCCGTTGGGGACGAGGTCTTTCAACGAAAAGCCAGAAAACGGGTGGAGGCATTCTTTGAGGCGGGCCGCACCGTGGTGATGGTCTCCCACTCCCTGAACCGAATTCGAGACTGGTGCAACCGATGTGTTTACATCAAAGACGGCCTCGTGGCCGCCTCCGGCGATCCCAAAGACGTCATCGCCACTTATAAAGACGATAACGCCGAAAGCGCCGCGTAAATTCCACGCATGAGCTCCCCTCTTAACATCGTCATGTGCGAGCCCCTCACCTGGGACTCCACCACCAAAACCGGCTCCCACCACTACGCGGAAAAACTCGCAGAATCAGGGCACCGGGTTTTCTGGATCTCCCACGACGTACATCTCCCCGGAGTCCTAAGAAGGAAGCATCCGAACTTCGCCGAGGTAAAAAGGGTGGGCACCCAGGAAAATATCCTCTGCTGGCACCCCATCGCCCCGATCCCCTTTAGGCGTAAACCCTTACTCGACAACAGGATCGTTGCCCAAACCAACCGCCTCTTTTGCACCCCCCAAATACGCCGCGTGCTCAAGGAGCACGGATTTGGCACCGTGGATCTCCTCTGGCTCTCCCAGGGCTACCCCTCCTCACTGGCGCTGCATGCCCTCAAAGCCAGGACCACTTTCTTTCGAATGTCGGACAACGCCGCAGGATTCGAAGAATTCCCACGCACCTACCGGCTCCTCGAACAAGAGTTGATAGCCCAAAGCGACCACATCGGAATCACCTCTCCCGCGCTGCGGGCTAAGGTCCCCCCTGCCCATCACTCTAAAATCATCGACTGCCCCAACGGCTGTGAGTGGAGTTCCTTCCAAGTCACCCGCGCAGTATCTCCCAGTCCAAATCGGGCCATCTTTACCGGCATCGTCGGCTCCTGGTTTAATCCCTCCTTCCTTCTCGAAGTGGCCAGGGCCTGCCCCGACTGGACCTTTGATATTCATGGCCCGGTTCAAGTAGAACTCGGTGAGCTCGCCCGACAACCCAACGTGGTCTTCCATGGTCGGTTTCAATACTCCTCTCTGCCCCGACTTCTCGCCCGGGCTGATGCAGGCCTCATCCCGTTTCACACCGCCGACGGAGTGGGTGAATTCGCCAATCCGCTCAAGGCGTGGGAATACCTCGCCGCCGGCCTCCCGGTGGTCACGACCCCCCTCCCAGCCCTGAGCCCGGTTCCCGGAATGCTCAACACCGCGGCTACCCCAACCGAGTTCGCCGACCACCTGCGCAACACAACGTCGTCCACTCATCTGGAGAAGGAGCGCCGAGAGTTCGCCCGGAGCTACGACTGGGCTTCCCTGACCCCCAAGCTTCTCAATCAGCTGCTATGACCCAGCCAATGCCACTTCACGTAACCCTCATCAGCCACTCGGCCGAGTTGGCGGGGGCAGAACTATCCCTCCTGGAGCAGGCACTCGCTTTTCAAAAGAGCGGGATCATCCCCACTGTCATTTTGCCCGGAAATGGCCCCCTCGGGAGGGCGCTCCGAGCCGAGGGCATCGCCACCATTCAGCAATATTTCCCCTGGATGATGACCGACAAACCCCACTCATGGATAAGCTTTTTCCTCCGAAAAAAGCTGAACCAACTTGCCGCGAGGCGACTCTTTGCCTCCACCGGTTCCCCCCCTCCCGAGATTGTTGTCACCAACACCACGGTAGTCGGCGTGGGGCACTATTTAGCGAAGCTCCACGGCGCCCGCCATCTCTGGTTCGCCCACGAGATCCCCTCCCAATTTCAGGGCAAGGCAGGAATGTTGAACCTCCTTAGAAGAACAAACTCGACCATTATTGGGAACTCCCAACACACTATCGATGCCTGGGCCTCCCAAACCAACAGGCAACTCACCCTTCACCCAACCCCCCATTCCCCCATTACTCGCCCCGAAGTTTTGTC
>JAZAIZ010000039.1:0-1079 GCA_036230545.1 Myxococcota bacterium | reverse complement strand
GCTGGACCTCGCCAAACGAGCCGGCACCACCAGCGCCGACGTCGTGGTGGGACGAAGCACGGAGTTTGAGGTCAAGGTCGCTGACCAGAAGATCGACACCCTCACCCAGGCCACCTCCAAAGGCCTGGGGCTGCGAGTGTTTCTTGAAGGGAGAGCCGGCTTCTGCACAACCAGCGATTTCTCCAAGGAGAGCCTTGAGGGCCTGGTCAAGCGCTCGGTGGCCATGACCCGGGAGGTCGAGGAGGACCCCTTCAACGGCCTCGCCGCAGTGGAACCTGGTCGCTGGGACGCTGGAGATGCGCTGGAGATCTACGACCCCGCCATCATGGAGATCGACACCGACACCAAAATCCGGTGGGCCTTCGAACTCGAGAGTGCGGCACGAAGCGCCTCGCCCCACGTCACCCGCTTCAGAAACAGCGGCATCGCCAACGGGGAAAGCGCGGCGCTGCTGGCCACCTCCGACGGGGTCATTCGCTCCTCCCGCTCCACCAACATCGCCGCGTGGGCCAACCCCATCGCCGAGCGGGACGGCGAACTTCAGACCGAGGTCTGGTACGACTCCAAAACCCACCTCGAAGACCTGGAGTCCCTCGAGAACATCGGGCGCACCGCCGGTGAGCGTGCGGCCCGCATGCTTGGGGCCAGACCCATCAAGACCCAAACCATTCCTGTAATCTTCGAGCCCCCCATGGCCGCCGGCTTCCTCGCGGGGATTCTCGGAGCAGTCAACGGCGACATGGTCTTTAAGAACTCATCGTTTTTAACCACAAAACTCGGAGAGCAAATCGCAGCCCCGGAGCTCACCGTAGTGGATGACCCCCTGCTGCGACGGGGGCTGGCCAGCACCCCCTTTGACGGTGAAGGACACCAAACCTTCCGCAAGCCCATCCTCGAAGAGGGAGTGCTCAAGACCTTTCTTTACGACAGCTACACCGCCCGCAAAGCCGGGGTTCAATCCACCGGAAATGGCCGACGCAGCTACGCCTCCACCCCTCATATCGGCGCTTTTAACTTCTACGTCGAGCCCGGAGCGGTCTCCCCAAAAGACATCTTAAGCTCCGTCCCCCGAGCCTTTC
>JAZAIZ010000038.1:0-12134 GCA_036230545.1 Myxococcota bacterium | reverse complement strand
CGTTGAATGGACCTTCCGTCAACATAGATGTTGGTGTCGTCGTAGCGAACCTCTTTATCAAAAGTCCCCATGATGGTGTCATATTGCAGGAGGTAGGAGAGCACCTCGTTGTCAAAGAGGTCGTTGATGGCCACCACCTCGATGGAGTCCTGTCTGCTCAGCAGGCGAAAAACACTGCGGCCTATTCGCCCAAATCCATTGATAGCTACTCGTATGCTCATGACAAACCTCCCTCGAGTGTCTCCATGTGGTTAATGAGATCGAGCACCCGGTGGGCATAGCCCCAGCCGTTGTCAAACCAGGCGATCGTTTTGACCAGGTTGTCACCCAGGGTCAGGGTTCCGAGGGAGTCAAAGGTGGAGGAATAGGGGCTGCGGATAACGTCACTGGAGACGATCGGATCGGTGATATACTCGATTAATCCCTTGTAGTCGGAGTCTGCTGCTGTGCGAATCACCTCATTGACGGCGGACACTGTGATGGGTTTTTTGGTGTAGGTCACCATATCGACCAGGGAGCCATTAGAGACAGGCACGTTCACCGCGATGCCGCTGATTTTCGCATTGAGGTGCGGAAAGAGCTCCTCAAAGACGTTCCCGGAGCGGGTCTGCGTCGGGATAATATTTTCGTGGGCCGCGCGGGAGCGGCGCAGATCTTTGGCGGGGACGTCCGCGAGGCGCTGGTCGTTGGTGTAGGCGTGGATGCTGGTGAAGAAGAAACGCTCGATGCCAAAAGCGTCATCCAGAATCTTCATGATGAGTCCGGCGCAGTGGCTGGTGATCGAAGAGTTGGAGACGATCCGGTCGTCGCTTGTTAATTCGTGGTGGTTAAGTCCGTAGACGACGGTTTTGTCGGGGCTGTCTGAGGGGGGAGCGCAGAGGATCACTTTTTTGGCACCCATCTCAAGGTGCCGCGAGGCCTCTGCGTGGCTGCGGCTACGGGACGTCGCCTCGATGACGACGTCGATGTTCTCCTCAGCCCAGTTGACGTCCCCCGGGTCGCGGCCTGAATACATCCGGGTCTGGCGCCCCCTGGAGTAGAGGTAGCCGTCCTTTACAGAGATCGTATCGGGGAAGCGCCCCATGATGGTGTCGTATTTTAATAAGTATTCAAGGCTGGCATGATCAGCGATGTCGCTGATGGCGCCTACATGAATGTCGTCGCGTTCGTGGAGAATACGGAAGATATTCCTTCCGATCCTGCCAAATCCCATGAGTCCAACTCGGATGGTCATTGTCATTCCTCAGGTAATAAGTAGACTTGTTCTTCTGTTTTTTTTTTGCGGAACCCGCTACGTAGTCTGTGTGGGTGACTTATTCAAGGGGCCCTTGAACTTTATTACCATCAGGAGAGAGGGGAGCTTTGCTCGGGGCAGGGTGTGTTCTTTGGAGGAGCTTAATCATAGCTTCTCGAAGCTTGACTGAGTCGGTGCGCATCTTCTCGGTGGGGACAGTGTCCCAGATAAACCCCGTGCCCTCGCCTCCCCCCGCGAGAAAGTCGCTGGTGGCGACGTGGTAGGTTTTCCGGAGGTCGAGGGGTTTGCCGTTTTTGTGTCTCAATATGAGACCCTTGACGCTGCGCTGAACGTCGATCCCCGAAATATAGGGGAGGGCGCCTTTGCGTCGATGCGTTAACTGCTGAATAAATTGCTGCAGTTGTTTGCCGGTCAAGTGCAGGCTTGCGAGGTGATTTCCAAAAGGGAGCACCCGAAAGACCATTCCGTAGGTGAGGGCTCCCTTTGGTAAATCGGTGCGGACCCCACCTCTGTTTTGAATACCAACGTCGGCCTTGAGCTCTTCTCGCGCCGCTTGAGCGACCATGAGCCCCAATGGGCTGTGCCCACGGGCGGCGCGATGCATCGCGGTGGGGAGAACCACCCCCAGGCGCTCCTCTTTTTTCTTGGTGACTTGATCGAGGTAGGGGCGCATGAGGTCTTGCATGCGCTCGGTGGGCTGAACGGTTTTTCCGAGAAACTTCGCGGCTTGCAGCGCGCTTGCGCTGGCCGCTTTCTCACATTTTCCGGAGCTCCAGGTGTCGATGCAGAGGCGACGGGGGCGGTGGAGGGTGGTGGCCTCGCGATCGAATTTTCCCTGGGCGTCCACGCAGGCCTCCAGCCAGCCAAGATATCGCCCATGCCCGCCGGACTCGATGGTGGCGGTGCCATGGACCCAATGGGAGACGAAACCGTGGGTGTGTCCCCCTATCGCCACGTCCACAAGGCCACGGGGGAGCTGCTGAAGCAGGGGAAAAAGTTCTCCGGAGCCCTCACAGCTGCTCAGGGAGTCCGGCGTGGTCAGGTCTCGGCATTTGTCCCCCATGTGGGTGATGAGGATCACAAGCTCTGCCCCCTGCCGACGCAAGCGCTGCGCTTCTTCGCGGACGATAGGCAGCGGTTCAAGAAATTCCAACTCCAGGATGTTTTGCGGGCGGGTCGTTTTTGGGGTCTGAGGGGTGGAGATGCCGATGATACCCACTCGCACGCCCCCACGTTCGATAAGCAGGCTCGGGCGGGTGTTGGGCCAGTCTACGGGTTTTTGGGTGCGCCGGTCGCGAATGTTGGCCGCCAGGAAAGGAAAGGTCGCCTGTCTTAAGCGCTCCTTAAATACTCCGAGGCGATCTGGGTCCTCTGAAGTGAGTGGCCCGTAGTCAAACTCGTGGTTGCCAATTGCGGACGCGGTGTAGCCCATCTCGTTGTAGGCAGTGATCACCGCTTCGCCGCGGGAGAGATTGGAGACCATGGTTCCTTGAAAGAGGTCTCCTCCGTCGAGGAGGAGCAGACGGTCTCCATAAACGTCCCGCAGGCGTTGGACGTAGCCGCTTTGGGCGAGGACACCGCCCCAGCGCAGGGTCTTATCGAATTGCTTGAGATGCTGGGGGGTAATGGCGCCGTGCAGGTCATTGGTTCCGGCGATGGTGACGCAGCGCGGAGCGTCTTTGGCGAGGCCGGGAAGGGGAGCGCTGAGGGCGAGGAGGAGGAGGAGATAAGCCAATTGTTTCATACTCCATGGGCTACCCAAGAGGATTGGTTAAAGCAAGCATCTCCTGCGACCTTGGCGTTTTTCGTTTAACCTTTCGCCTCATCATTCCTCGTCTCCCCGGGTTGTTAATTAATGACAAGGTTGAGAGGCTGGGGGTCGGGGAGACCTCTCGGGCAGGGGGGCTTCCGTGGGGGCGCTGCCCCCCGGGGAGGTTGCGCGCTTTAAAGGACAAGGAGGAGCAGGCGGGTGGGACCGGCACTTAAACCCCTGAGATCTTTCCAGAAGCCTCCACGAAATATTGAAAAAGAGACCCACCTCTTTTTCTTTTTGACAGGTTTGTTTGGGATTACTATGATGCAAATACTCGGGATTATTTAACTTTTTTAGTATTGAATAGATGGGGATGGAGGACAGTATGGATTGGGGGAAGTTCGATCCGGAAGGCGCTTTACGTCAACGTTATATCGACATCGAGTATGGCACAGAGGATGTGCGGGAGGAGATTCGCCGCAGCGGGTGCACGTGGAGCGATTTTGAGAGCATGTACGACATTACATGGCTCTACCATGAGAACGGCCTCGAAGGGGTGGTGCTGACCTATCCGGAGATTAGAAGCGCGGTCGACAATAAGATCGTCTCCGACGTGAGCCTTCTGCCAACCTACCGGGCCATTAAGGGCCAGAAGCACTGCATGGATGAGATGCGCTCCAGGGCTTTGAACAAGCGGGCGATTATCACGGTGGACTTTTTGAAGGAACTCCACGGTGTTCTGGTGAATGACCCGGAGATGACGGGGGTTTATCGCAAAGACATCCCCATTCATCGCACCTATTTTCATGAGATCGCCCAACCCAACACCATTGACGAGCGCCTGAAGGAGCTGCTGGTCTTTTTGAAGACCAAACGCGAAAAGGATGTGCATCCCATCGAGTTTGCCGCTCAGCTGCACCACCGCTTCATGGCGGTGTTTCCCTTCTCGAAATACAGCGGCTTTCTCGGTCGCCTGCTCTTGAATTTTGTGTTGATTCGAGAGGGCCATATTCCGGTGGTGATCCACTCCACCGATCGTCAGAAGTACTACGAGGCGCTGCGAGGACCCGAAAAGGAGTTTCGCTATTTTGTCTGCGAGGTGGTGGAGAATTCTCTGGAGAACACCATGAAGTTTTTCCAGAGTCGCCAGCAGACAGCCCGGGTTCGACGGGCTTAAGTCAGCGTCGTTGCCGGCCGGGACCGGGGGGGCCGGCTCCCTTTTCCTCCTCTCTTTTTCAATTAATTCAATGAGTTAAAATCTTTTCGTGCAGATCTGCTCTGGGGGTGAGATCTCCATCGTTTCGTTGCAGGATCAGAAACTATGTGGTAGCAACTCCGCAATTCGTGAGGCAGGGCTTCGCTTTGTGTCGCGTACTTGCTTGAATGAGGCCCGCCGCGGCGCGCAGACATGGCTCTCGGAGCGCTGTGATGACGCGATATGGGTCGAGGAATCAGTGTGAGCGCTATTCATAAAACTGTCGAAGAGATGCCCAACCTGTCCGTGTCGGAGCTTGAATTGCTTCCTGCTCCCGATGAGGTGTTCGAGGCCGAGGGCTATTCCGTCTCTGTTTATGCACGTGCCAGTTTGCCGACCCGCTTTGGTGATTTTAACATCCTGGTGTTTCGGAACACCCTTGATGACAAGGAACACGTGGCGCTGGTGCGGGGCACCGTTCAGGGAGAGCGAGAGGTCCCGGTTCGGCTCCACTCCGAGTGCCTTACGGGTGATGTCTTGGGCTCGCTTCGATGTGATTGCCGCGACCAGCTCGAATATGCTCTGAACACCTTTGGAGAGGCCGAGAGGGCAGTCTTGATTTACCTCCGCCAAGAGGGGCGGGGCATTGGATTAGGCAATAAGGTGCGGGCCTACACTTTGCAGGAGCAGGGGCTGGACACCTATGAAGCCAATCAGCACCTGGGCTTTGACGACGACCTGCGTGATTATCGCGTGGCGGCGTTGATTCTGAAGGTGCTGGGCATTGAGTCGATTTGCCTGGCCACCAACAACCCGCGCAAGCTCAGTGGCCTGCGAGAGCATGGGATTTGCATCGAGGAGCGCACGCCGGTGGTGATGGAGCTCAACGTTCACAACACGAACTACCTCGTGGCCAAGGCCCAAAAGTCCGGCCATCTCCTGCCTCTCTGAGCCGGGTCTTTATGTCTGTTAATCCCGACTCGATCTACCTCGACGTTAACGCCGATGCGGCGGTTCATCCCCTTGCCTGGATCGCCTATGTGGACGCGTCCCGGCGTTTTGCCAACCCCTCTTCTGCCCATCGGGGCGGTCGCATGGCCAGAGAGTGCCTCGAGGAAGCCCGGGAAGGCCTCGCACTTGCCCTCGGAGCGCAGCCTGGAGAGCTGGTGTTCACCAGTGGGGGGACCGAAGCCGATGCTCTGGCTCTCCATGGAGCCCTCAGCGCCTTTAAAGGACCGGGCAAACCCCATGTGCTTTGCTCGGCCCTTGAGCATGCAGCCGTGTTGCAAAGCGCGCGGCGCTTGGAGAAGCGCGGTGAGATTTGCCTCGATGTGATCCCCGTGGGGCGAAGCGGTGTCGTCTCGGTGCCTGCTATCGTGGAGCGTCTGCGACCCTCGACGGCGCTGGTAAGCGTCGTGCTGGCCTGCAACGAGACCGGTGTAGTGCAACCCCTTGGTGAAATTAGAGCTGCGCTCGCAGGGCACGGGGCGCTGCTGCATTCCGACGCCGTGCAGGCTTTGGGGCGAATCCCCGTGAACCTTCGAGCTCTAGGGGTTGATATGCTGAGCGTGTCTGCCCACAAAGTGGGGGGCCTCGCTGGCACAGGGGCCCTGGTGGTAGGGGAGGGAACGCGGCTTCGGCCCATTCTCATCGGCGGAGGTCAGGAGCAGGGCTTGCGAGCCAGCACCCCCAACATCGCTGGTGCAGCGGCATTCGCCGCCGCGGTGTCTGAGATCACTCCCTGGTCTCAGGGCATCAGGGATGACTTTGAGCAGGAGCTTGAGGAGGCTCTCGGCGCTTTGGAAATCCTGGGGAGAGAGCATGCACGATTGCCCAACACCTCCTGTGTTCGTTTTGAAGGTTGCGAAGGGGATGGGATCATGATGGCTCTGGACATTCAGGGAATTGGCGTGAGCACCGGTAGCGCATGCAGCACCGGCTCTATTGAGCCCTCCCGAATTCTCCTGGCCATGGGCCTGAGTGAGGCGGAAGCCCGCTCCTGTGTTCGCTTCTCGTTTCCGAGGGAGCTGTCTGGTCTCCAAAGAGCGCGGGTGGTGTCTGCACTGCGGGACATCGTTGGGCAGATCCGAACCCCCTGAGGCGCATCCTCGAATCTAATTGGGCTGGGGCGGTGGCGGCGGGGTAGGCGTGGTCGTGGTCGTGGTTTTGGGGTCCTCTTTGATCACCACAGGTTCTATGTCCGTCATCAACTCACGCAGGAGCTCCAGGTAAGGCTTATGAACGTTGTCGTTCGCAGCTGAGCTGTCCAGTCGCGACATTTCATGAAGAAATCGCATGAGGAGGATGTAGCGAGCTGCCTCGCTGCGGTTCCCGTCAAGGGCGATGCCAACTCGCTGAATATTTCTGGCATCGGCCGTTGCCAGTCGGGTTCTGTTTTCGGCCTCGGTCTCGGCGGCGCGCACCATGATCTCATTTTTGTGATTCTCTTCCGCCAGCACGGCCCGTTTTTGGAGCATGATCTCCATCTCTTTTTTCAGGGCGTTCTCGACCTCCTGAGGAAAACGGATGGAAGGTGCGATTATCACCTTTTGGAGCCGAACCTTGATCTTGCTGAGCTCCTGGGCCATTTCGATCTTGAGGTTTGTCTGCAGGTTGCGGCGGTCCTCTCGAATCTTGCCGAGGGCGATAGTGCTGACCAGATCGCGGCAGCTCGACTCGCAGATCCCGATGACCCGTTTATAAACTTCATAAATAACGTGGCCGGGCTCGTCGGCCTTCTCCATCTCAAGGTGAAGGGAGAGCTCAATGGTAGCCTCGATAAACTCCTGGGTGAACGCAGCGACTTGAAACTCCAGGGTCCAGTTGTTGGGCTTGCCGCTGATCTTCACCTTTCGTTCTTTGTCTTCCAGGGAGATGATCCGGGCTTGTTCGGAGAACCCGTTGAGCCAGTGCACTCCGGGCTGTTCGATTAAGCGTTCGAATTTGCCGTTGCGCTCAACCACCAGGACCTGATTAGAACCCAGGGTGTATTTGGACCGAGTGCGGAGCACCGCGATGGCCCCGCCGGCGATGATGATGAGCCCAAGAACAACGATGGTTACTTCTAAGAGCATGTCCCTCCCCCTTCGAGTTGATGAGAGCGTACACTACACTGCGAAGGGTGAGCAAATAACCGACCTGTGGGAAAGATGAGAGGGGGCCGTGGAAAACTAGTCTTCCTTGGAAGATTCTCCATTGGCTGCGATGGGGGGCGGGAGAGTGCGGATGGACCGTGAGGTAAGGAATTCTCCTAATTGGTTTTGCATATTAAGGACCGCTTGAATCCCGTGTTTGTAATGGTTGGTGATAATGGAGAAGAGCAGCAGTTCGCCCTGGGGGTTAAACGCGTAGCCCGAGAGGGCGCTGGCGATGGCGAGGGTGCCGGTTTTGGCGCGAATAAGCCCGTGGGAGCGCTCCTCCGTCATGCGATCGTCAAGGGTTCCCGTGCCGCCGGACACTGCCAGGGAGTTTAGATACTCGATGCGAAGTCGTGGAGCGTTGTTAAAATGTTCCAGCAGTTTGATGACCTGAGCCGGTGACACCCGGTTCACGTCGTGCAGCCCGCTCGCGTTGTTAACGGTGTAACTCTCGGGGGAGAGGTCCAGGTGGCTCTTGAGAAAGCGCTGCAGGGCTTTTTGGCCTTTGGTGGAGCTGCCGGGAGCACCGTAGACATGCGCCCCCACCGTCCGGTAGAGCTGACTTGCCATAAAGTTGTTGGAGAATTTGTTCACTTTGCTTACCAGATCTGCGAGGCGAGGAGATTCGATGTGGGTTAGGAGGGGGAGCTCATCGGGGGTGACTCCCTTTCGGCTCGTTCCGATGACCTTAACGCCCGTCTCGTTGAGCAGGTCACGGAAGATCGCCGCCGCGTGGACGGCGGGGTTGGTGATACGGCGCCAGAGCTGATGAGGCTTTTGGTCGGCCCGGATGACCCCCGAGAGCGTCACCACGTTGGCGTCGCCCCTTGGGTGGATTTCGATGGAGTAGGAGCTGCGGCCCTTGGTGACGGTTTTGATGGAGCCCTCAATCAGGAGTTTCGGTGTGGAGGGCTGAAGGTAAACAGTTGCGGGCTCGCCGACCTTCCGGTTGGGGCGAACGTGAATCTTAACGGCGTTAAACCCAACCGAGAGCGCGCCGGCGGGGGCCATATAGGCCTTGGAAGAGGTGTCCTGTTCGATCCCGCTGGCGTTCTGAGGCCCCGCAAAAAAACTGGGGTCAGCGACGATGTCTCCTGTGATTTCCCGAACCCCGGTTGCTTTGAGGTTTTGGCCAAGCATCCAGAGTCGCTCCGGGACGAGCCAGGGATCTCCATAGCCCTTGATAAACAAATCTCCCTCAATCCTAAGCCCGTCCGCGGAGAGTTTGCCGCGAACTTCGGTAATGAATCGGTAATCGGGACCCAGGGTGTCCAGGGCAAGGGCGGTGGTAAAGAGCTTAATGGTGGATGCGGGAACCAAGGGGAGGTCGGGGTTGTGGGCAAAGAGGTTCTCAACTTCACCGGGGCGCTTGATGATGAGCCCCGTGGTGCTGCCGGCCAAGCCTGGAGCCTTAAGCAGCTGGCGAATGTGGTCCTGGTAGTCGGTCAAGGTGAGGCTCTGAAAGGGAGCCTCACCCTGGGGTTGCGCCGAGCTTTTCGTCGAGACCTCTTTCGACACCTTGGTGGGGGGAGGCTTGGGGGCTTTTAGGGAAGGTTCGCCTGCGGGTTTGCCGGAGGGTTGCGTAAGCAGGAGGGCTATCAATCCAATGGTCTTCAGCATGATGCACCGACGCTACCTAAAAACGGGCTCTCTAGCCAGTGACAAACACAGGTGTTGGCCGATTTAAGAGCCGCGCGTTAACTTGGGGTGAAGGACAGGCGCTAAAGAAGGGGGGACATGCCAAAAAAAAAAAAAGCCGCCGAGTAGAACCCGGCGGCTTTCAATAAATGGCCTGCCCACCAAATACGAAGGCTGGGGGGGGGGGGGGGGATAACCATGCCGACGCACCACTGAACTGGCCAAAATTTCGACCTATCGATTGGTTGGACACTACTTAACGCAGGCAGGGATTGCAATTTTTTGTGAGGGGGAAACCCCTCTCTTTTGTTTTTTTGTGGGGAAAAGTACTTGCTGCCGATTACCACCGACCCCGCCGCTGTTGTTTGGTCAATTTTCCGCCGGCTTGAACCTGCTGGTATTGATTGGGGGGCCGCTCGAGATGAAATTGATACCACTGCTCTTTGTAAGTCTTCATTTTGATTTTTTTGCCGTTTTGCAGGTTGAGCAGAGACTCTTTAATTTTGGCGTCGTTTTTGGTCTTTGCCAACCCTTTCACCAGGATCTGCTGGGCGGCGTCACGCTCCCCAATCTGGCAGAGCAGGTAAGCGTAGAGGTTCCAGACCAGCCCCTGCTTCTTGGCGCGTTTGGTGACGACGTCGAAGGTTTTACGCATCTCGTCGTGGTTCTTTTTCTTGTAGTAGATAACCCCGAGCATCGCACCGGATAGCCAGTGGCCAAGCCCCAGAGAGCGCTGCAGGTAGGGCAGGGCTTTGTTGAACTCTTTTTGCAGGAACAAGAGGGCGCCGATTTGGGCGTCTACCTGGGTTCGGATACCGATCTGGTAAGGCGCCAGCGCGTAGGCTTCTTCCATGGTGCGCACGGCCAGATCAAACTTGGGGGGTGGGGTTTGCAGGTATTGACCTGCTTTGCTGAAGATCGCCTCCACGGATTTGAAGGAGCGGCGGGCAAGGATGAAATACGAGATTAAAAGACCCAGAATTCCGGGCACCGTGGCTTCACCGAGGCGTAAGAGGCCGGTGAAGTAAAGCAGGCTGAAAACAACGAACCCGATTACCAGGGCAAAGAGGATATTTCGCATGTCTTTTGGCTCCCAAAAGGGTCGTCCCATAACAGTGGGTCTGAGCTAAGTAAACAGCCTTTTAGCGAGGGGGCTTGATCCTCTGGCTCGCGGATTATTGCCGGGTAAGGACCCGAAATGGTTGCACAAGCGCTCCGGATTTGGCGAAGCGACGCAGGCGTTCCTGGGTCTCATAAGTCACCTCGCCCCCCTTACTCGCTAGAATTACCCCCTCCCGGGTGACCAGGTCTTCGTCGAGGAGCATGCCGGTGGCAAGCTCCTGGGCGTTGATGTATCGGGGCAGGGTGGTGAACTGCTCGAGGTCCACTGTGTCGAGCAGGTTAACGATGGGCGGGTAGTATTCCCCTGGAGCGGCGCGAAGCTCCGCCATGGCCTCCTCGCGGGAGAGCCCCCCGGTGAGCCCATGATCAAAATCAATGGTGACCCGAAGAAGCTGGGCACCCACCAGGACTCGGTCCTGCCGGCTAAGATCCAACTCCGGATCTTCGAATTGAACGGGGCGCTGCTGGCCGGCCACCATCGCGGACACCTCCTCAAGGCGTGGGATCTGCTGGAGGAAGTTCTCCGCCACCGCGGGGTGACCGGTGAAGAGCTCCTCTTCTTTAGCCTCCAGGGCTTTACCGGCGGTGATCTTATTGAGGGTGTCGACAGGGAGAGACATGCAGCCAAGCTGCGAGAGGGACGCGGCGAGCTCAAATTGCCAGGGGCTGGAGAGCTGGCCTCTCACGATTTGTTTGACCATGCGCTGGACCCGCGCGGTGCAGCCAAACGCGGTGGGATTGACGTTGGCCAGGAGCTGCATAAGCACCCCCACGCTGCCCCGCAGGGTGCCTTTGATGATGGCGCTCTCGGCTTCCCGGGTGCGGAACTCCACCATGGCCTCGTGAAAGATCCCCAGAAGGGCCTTCGCGGGGCAGGGCTTGGAGATGTATTGGAAGATCTTACCGTCGTTGACCGCCTTGATGGTGTCCCCGATGTCCGCATAACCGGTCAGCAGGAGCCGGACGGACTCGGGGCTGATGTGGCGGGCCTTCTCAAGAAAGGCGGCGCCGGTCATTCCGGGCATGCGCATGTCTGAGAGGATTACCGAGAAGGGGGCGCTGACGTTGCTACTGAGTAGCTTTAGGGCTTCCTCCGGCTCGGTGGCGGTGGTCACATCGTAGGAGCGGCGCAGGTTGGTCGCGATACCGTCAAGGATGAAGGGCTCGTCGTCGACGCACAAGATGCGTGGCTTTTGGGGCCGTTGATGTGCTCTCTCTGTCAAAGACGTCTCTTCAGCCCGCGGGCGTTAAGGGAAGGTTCTTCTTTCTTTTCGCATATATTCCCGGGATGATCTACTCCCTGAGAGAGATGCGGGTTGATCTCCCGGGGAGACCGCCGTAAGGGGGAACACGCCAGTGGAGGGAGGCGCACCATCGCACTCGCCCCTCCAGGAGGACCCCATGCAATCACTTGACGCCATGACCCCCGACATCGCACGGAAAATTCGTGCAGTTTTCACGGATATTGACGACACCCTCACCACCGGGGGCAAACTTCCGGGGGACGCTTACCAGGCCCTGTGGCGTTTGCACGACGCTGGCATCGCCGTCGTCCCGGTTACCGGACGACCCGCCGGTTGGTGTGATTTGATCGCCCGCCAGTGGCCTGTGGAGGGGGTGGTGGGTGAGAATGGCGCTCTGGCTTATTACGAGCAGGACGGGCGCCTGATTCGTTTGTATCACCCCGACGTCGCCGGTGATGATGCACAGGAGCGGCTCAGGGCCGTGAAGGAGGCGGTGCTGCAAGAGGTGCCCCACAGCCGCGTCGCTAAAGACCAGTTCGCGCGTCTCTATGACCTGGCTATCGATTTCAGCGAGGAGCCACCCCACCTGGATTTGGGAGTGGCCGATCAAATCGCGGAGGTTTTTCGTCGCATGGGCGCCCGGGCCAAGGTCAGCTCCATTCATGTCAACGGCTGGTTTGGGGACTATGACAAGCTCTCTATGACCCGCCTCTTCACCCGCGAGCGCTGGGGCTTGGATCTTGATGAGCACCGGGAAGAGTTTTTGTTTTGCGGCGACTCCCTCAACGAT
>JAZAIZ010000037.1:0-1892 GCA_036230545.1 Myxococcota bacterium | reverse complement strand
AGGCCCCACTTGATGAAGGGGCCTACGGTGTTGATCACGACTCCCGCGCCCTGGAAGGCCTGGGCGAGCGAGAGGGGGTCGTCGGCGTTCGCAAGTCGTATTTGGGTGACGTTGGGGTGGGTGGATTGCAACCTGTGGAGGTGGGCAGAATCCCTTCCAACGATGATGCAGGGGATTTGGCGGCGCGCGAGCGCTTGAAGAGTGATGGCGCCGGTGTAGCCGGTGGCGCCGAAGAGAATGACAGGTCCCATGATCTCCCCCTTGGAGTGGTTCAGCGCTGGATAGAGGGGACCCACGCGGTGGTGCGTCCCGCCACGGTGAGAAACTCCACGGGTTCTCCCTCGGCGGTGGTGGCGTCGGTTTTTCCCCAGCGGTGGTGAAAGAGCCAGTCTTGTGGAAAGCGTGATTTATCGGCGTCGACGCTGACCGCGTGTTGTATGACCTGTTCGAGGGTGTGGTGCAGGCGCTGTACTTCTTTTGGGGAGAGCTCCTGCGCGCTGCGGCGAGGATCGATTCGGGCCTGGTAGAGGACCTCGTCTGCGATCCAGTTTCCAACCCCTGCGGCGAAGGATTGATTTAGTAAGAGTCCCTTAAGCGCGCCCCGCCGTTGGGAGACCAGCGTGGCAAACTCGGGGAGGGGGGGCATGTGGGTGAGGGGATCGAAGCCAAGCCGCGCGATGGCGGGATCTGTGTTGGGGTCATTGATGAGTCGGGCGCGACCAAGGCGCCGTGCGTTGGTCATGGCCAGCTGCATCCCGTCTTCAAGGGTGATGCACCATTTGGTGAAGCGCGGAGGCCACTCAGTGGAGGTGATGGCGGGACCGGCTTCCAGTTGAATGGTGGGTTGAGAGGGGGTGCGAAACGCGCCGGTCATGCCGAAGTGAAAGAGGGGCCAGGGGCGCTGGTCGAGTGCAAACCAGAGGTACTTGCCGCGACGGCAGACGTCGAGGACCCTGCGGTGAAGCAGCGCGCGCTCCCACTCTTTGGGGGAGCGTTTCTCAAAGACGATTGCGTCATCTTCGCAGGTGATCTTGGTGATGCGTTTTCCGGTGCAGATCGTCTCGGCGAGTTTTCGACCGTATTCAACTTCTGGGAGTTCTGGCATTTGTCCAAACCGTCTCAGCGTTTAGGAATCATTTTGATTTAAGCGGGGAGGGGAGTATGAAAAAGCCGCGAAGGATCTGCATCCCAAAAGGGGGGGGGGGGATGGAACGCAGACCCTCCGCTAAGCTTGGCTAACGCTTTATGAAGCCTGAGCAAGAATCGCAATAAGTATTTTCGATTTTTGCATGAAAAACGAGATCGCGAACCCAATCGACGAACTTTTTGCCCCCCACCTCGAGGGTGTAGAAGTCTGCTTTGTTAATAACGCAGTGACCGTTGCCGGGCGCAATGTAGGTGGCGAAGTTGGGGGTGGAGCTTGTGAGACTGTTAATAGATTCGGTCATTTTAGTGGACCATTCTTCGGCGTTTCCGCCGTTCATGTGCTGGTAGTAACGAACCTGAGTGGTGTCCCAGAGGGTCGTGAAGTGGGCGAGGATTTGATCGGGGTAATGATTGGCGATGGCCTGGTAGGTTTTGGCGAGGTCGAGATCTAAATAATTGCGCCGGTTTAGATCCAACTCTGGAATCCAGGCAGGGAAGGCTCGCTCAACTCCCCAGGAGGGGAAGCTATCTTTGAAGAACGAGTCGGTGATGATTCCGGTGGCCGAATCGCTGAATTGGACGACGTCGCTTTGAGGAAAGTATTCCATCAACCAGCCCCCCCATATGAGGGACCCATAGCCTCCGGCGCTGCATCCCGTGACCGCGACTTTAGAGGGCTCGGTGATGTTGTCGGCGATCCAGGACATGGCCGAGAGGCTATTGTTGTAGCCGTTGTGTTGAATGGT
>JAZAIZ010000036.1:0-20342 GCA_036230545.1 Myxococcota bacterium | reverse complement strand
GCCCTGCTGCACCCAGTCACCGACGCCCTCGCCCACTGCCACGCTCGCGGGGTCCGTCACGGAGACCTCAAACCCGCCAACCTCATGGTGGTCCCCCACACCGGCCGGGTGGTCCTGATGGACTTTGCGCCGGCCCACTCCGCACCGGCCAAAGACACCCCGCTCATCGGCACCCCCGAATTTCTCAGCCCCGAACAGCTCCTCGAGCACCCCCTCGACCCTGCCCTCGACATCTTTGCCCTGGGTTCACTCACCTACACCCTCCTGACCGGGAGGTCGCCTTTCGAGGCCCCCGACCAGGTCGAAACCCTGCGCCGCATCATTGACGTAGAATACACCCCCGCCACCAGCCTCATCCCCGACCTCCCCCAATTTGCCTCCGATCTCCTGCAACGCTGCCTCCTGGCCACCCCGGCCGACCGCGCCTCCGCAGAGGAGCTTCACCAGCAGCTCAACGGGATTCTGGCCGGGGAAGGGGTGGCTATCCCCGCCACCCACCTGCAACACTGGCTGGGCACCCTCCCCAAGGGGCTGATCTCCCCAAAAACCCCAAAATAATCCCCCCCGGGCTTTGCAATCACCATCCACGCAGACTACAAACTAAGAAAGGCATTAGAGAGAGATCCCATCATGGCAGACACCCCCGGCGACCTGAAGTCGCTCCTGCAAATCTCAGACAACGACTACGAGGCCATGCTTCGAAGCGCCGCCGACTGCTACACCGACGGCGACCTCAGCTCCGCCATCACCATCCTCACCGGCCTGACCACCTTCCACGAGGACGACTCCCGACCCTACAAGCTGCTTGGCTCCTGCCTCCTGCTGCAAAATGAGCACAGCGACGCCGAGACAGCCTACCGCAAGGCCTTCGAGCTCGACCCCGACGACCCCTACACCCTGGTGGCCCTCGGCGAGCTGCTCCTTAAGGGGCTCAAACTCGACGAAGCGGTCCCCCTCTTTGAGAAACTCTTTGAGGCAGACCCTGAGGGGGAGCACCCCGCCGCCAACCGCGGCAGAAAACTGGTCCAGGATTATTACAAAAAGATGTCCGGCTAAGCCTCCTCTCCGAGCGGTTCCCACAGCATCTGAACACCACGACTAAGAGAAAATCACCATGTCCCTCATCCTATACCGAAGCAATAGGATTGAAGAGCTCAGCGCCTCCCTGGCCCGGCTTCTTCAAGACCCCCTCCCCCACACCTCTCCACTCGACGCGGTGCTGCAACCGGAGACCGTGGTGGTTCACAGCATGGGCATGCAACGCTGGTTGAGCATGCAGCTCTCGGCCCACCTCGGGGTCGCCTCCAACATCGACTACCCCTTCCCCACACGACTCATTCACACCCTCCTGACCACCGTCACCGGCGCCGAGCGCTCCGAAAACCCCGACGCCTGGCTCCCCAATCGCCTCGTGTGGTACATCCTGCGAGAGCTCGACGAGTGCCTGGAGTTGGCCCCCTTCGCCCCCCTCCGACAATACCTCAACGACACCGGCGCTGCGAACACCGACATCACCCGCACCCACTACTACCTCGCCCGACGCATCGCCGACACCTTTGACAAATACATCACCTATCGTCCCTCCATGGTGCTCGAGTGGGAAGACGAAACAAACCACCACCAGGATGACTGGCAGCCGCTCCTGTGGAGGCGCCTGCAAAACACCATCGACGCTCCCCACCCCGCGCGCATGGCCCAAAACTTTTTGGAGGCCCTCCAACGCGGCGACGAGCTCCCCCACACCCTCCCCCATCGGCTCGTGCTCTTTGGGGTCTCCACCCTGCCGCCCCTCTACGTCGACATCCTCAACGCCCTCTCCTCCCACCTGCCCGTTCACTTCTTCCTGCTCTGCCCAAGCCGACTCTACTGGGGCCACATTCAAAGTCGACGCGAAATAGCCGCCCGCCTGCGGGACGCCGCTCACCTCGAGCTCGAAGCCACGGACCTATTTCTGGAGGAGGGCAACCCCCTGCTCAGCTCCTTTGGCCGGGTGGGGCGAGACTTTCAATGCATCCTCGAAGGACAGGGCAGCGTCGCCCCCTACCAGGAGAGCGACGACGACCTCTTTGTGGAGCCCGACACCCAACACCGCACCCTGCTCACCCTGCTGCAGCGGGACATCCTTGATCTGCGCTACCCCGGTGGGGTCCCCGGGCACGAGCTTGATGAAGACGCCTATCCCCCCGCCCACGTCATCTCCCCGAGCGACCGCTCCGTGGAGTTTCACGACTGCCACGGCCCCCTGCGCCAGGTGGAGGTGCTGCGCGACCGACTCCTGCAGCTGCTCAACGACGACCCCACCCTTGAGCCTCGGGACGTGCTCATCCTCACTCCCGACATCGCCCGCTACGCTCCCCTGCTTGAAGCGGTGCTCTCCGACGGCGACGCTCCCGGCGCGTCCTTCAGCAACAAAGGCTTTCCCCGGCTGCCCTTCTCCATCGCCGACCGCAGCGTGGCCTCGCAAAACCCTGTGGTGGAGTCCCTGCTGGCTATCCTCGCCCTAAGCAAGAGCCGCGTCACCTCCACCGGAGTGCTCGAGTTGCTCAACCTCGCCCCCATTCGCGACCGCTTTGAGATCACCATGGACCACGTCTCCAGCGTGCGCCAGTGGGTGCAGGAGAGCGGCATCCGCTGGGCCATGGACGACGCCCACCGCGAAGCCCAAGGGCACCCCGCCACCCGGGAGACCACCTGGATGTTTGGCCTCGACCGCCTCCTCCTTGGATACGCCTGCGAAGGTGAAGAGCTCTTTGGCGACACCGTCGCCCTCGGAGACGCCGGCGCCAGCGAGCCCGAGCTGCTCGGACGCCTCGCCACCTTCTGCCGCACACTCTTTGACACCCTGCGCCGACTCAACGCCCCTCAGCCCATGGACGACTGGTGCCACACCCTCAAGGACATCCTCGGCAAGCTCACCCTCGCCCCCACCGGAGAAGAGTGGCTCAGCCAACAGGTCCTGAGCTGCCTTGACGCCGCAGGCCGCGCCGCCCGAGCCGCATCCGTGGACGACCCCATCGATCTCGACGCTCTCAGCGCCGCCCTCAACGAACACCTCGAGGCCACCCCGGAGTTCACCAACTTTCTCAACGGCGGCATCACCTGCTGCGCTCTGGTCCCCATGCGCAGCGTCCCCTTTCGCGTGGTGTGCCTCCTGGGTATGGACGACAACACCTTCCCACGACAGGTCACCCCCCTGGGCTTTGACCTCACTGCCCAGCACCCGCGCCTTGGCGACCGCACGCCCCGGGACGATGACCGCTACCTGCTTTTAGAGAGCATCCTCTCAGCCCGCGAAAACCTCATCGTCACCTACACCGGGCGCAGCGTTCACGACAACCAGCCCTGCCCCCCCGCGGTGCCGGTGGGCGAGCTGCAGGACTGCCTGGAACGCTCGTTTCAAATTGCGACATCCCCGGACACCTCGGTGCTCACAGAGCTTGTCACCCTGCACCCGCTGCAACCCTTCAGCCCCGCAGCGTTTCAAGCCTCAGAGTCCACCCCGGATGGCCCCTTCAGCTTTAACAAAAGCTGCTTCACCGGCGCTCAACAGCTGGTGAAGGAGAGAGGCCTCCCGCCCCCCTTTATGGCTGCAGCGCTTCCCCCAAACGAGGCAGCCAATGAACAAGCAGCCACGGTGTCCCTCGACGAGCTGCGCCGCTTCATCGCCAACCCAGCAGCCTTCCTGCTGCGAGAGCGCTGCGACATCACCTTCTGGCGAGAAGACCACGAGCTGCACGAGACCACCCTCCTTGATCTTGGAGGACTCGGCGCCTGGAGAGCCGGCGACCTGCTCTGTCGTCTGCAATCCGGCCCCACCCCACCCCACGACATGGACGCGTTTCTGAAAGGCACCGGCGCGATTCCCCCCGGCACCCTCGGCGAGCGTGCCCTCCAAACCCTCCACCACGAGACCGGCGAGCTCCTGCAGGGCTTTGGTCCCTTCGCGAAAGACGCCGAGACCTTTGTGGACGTTCACCTCACCCTGCACCCCGGGCTCTCCCTCGCCGGTCGGGTGATGAATCTGCGCGGCTCTCGCCTCGCTCGATTGCAATACGCCAAATGTCGCAGCAAGCACCTGCTGGAGCTCTGGGTCGATCACCTCGCCCTGCAGGCCAGTGGGCGCGCGCCCGCCACCAGCACCCTGGTGGCCCGCGACAAAAACAAAGTCCCCAACCTCTTCTGCCTGGATCCTCTCTCCGACGACCTCGTCACCAACCAGGCCGAGGCCATCAAGCACCTTGAGATGCTCGTGCAGATCATGCAGCGGGGCAGCCACCTCCCCCTTCCTCTCTTTCCCGAGACCTCGCGGGCCTACGCTCACGCTATCACCTCCGACCCCGAGAGCGAGGCGAAGCAGGCCGCCGGACGAAACAAGGCCGCACAGGCCTGGTCCAATCACAACTTCGCCACCGGGCGCCCCGGCGGCGACAGCGTCGACCCGGCCATCAAGCGCCTCTTTGAAGACACGCTCCCCTACGAAGCGAACTTCACCCACCCCGGGCTGCCCCCAGACGACGACCTCAGCTTTCATGCCCTCTCGCAGCAGGTCTGGGGCCCGCTCCTGAACACCCTCCAAACCCTCAAGGTGAGTGCATGACCACGCCCGCTCAACCCTTAAGAGACTTCGCCCCCTGCGCACCCTTTCCCATGGGCATCCAGCTGCTGGAGGCCAGCGCGGGGACCGGCAAGACCTACAGCATCTCCAACATCGTGCTGCGCCTCATCGCCGAGAGCGACGACATCGCCATCAACCGCATCCTCGTGGTCACCTACACCGAGGCCGCCACCGCCGAGCTGCGGGAGCGAATCCGCGCGAGGCTCCGCGAGGCCCTGCTGGCCCTCGAGAGCCCCGACGACGCCCCAAGCGACCTCCTCGACAACCCGGTCATCGCCGCGCTGGCTCTCAAGCAGCAGGATGACCCCGCCATCAAGAGTCGCCTGCGACGGGCCCTGGAGGGCTTTGACCAGGCGTGCATCAGCACCATTCACGGTTTCTGTCGCAAAATCCTGCAGCAAAACGCCTTTGAAAGCGGCGCCCACTTTGAAATGGAGCTGGTCCCCGACCACGGCCCGCTTCTGCAAGACATCGTGGACGACTTCTGGACAGCCGAGTTTCACAACGCGACACCCCTGTGGCTGGACGCAGCCAGCGTGGCCAACAAGGGCGCCAGTCGCCAGCACCTCCTGGCGCTGGCCAAAGCCGCCACCGCAGATCTGCGCCTCACCCTGGTCCCCCCCTTCCGGGAAGACGCCGAAAAGGTCCCCTCTTTGGCGGCCTTCACCGAGGCTCGCGATGCGCTCAAAGAGGTGTGGGAGAGCCACAAAGCCGAAGCCATCACCCTCATCAGCACCGCGGCCAAAGCCAAGCCCCCTCAATGGAAGCTCAACGGAACCTCCTATCAACAACGCTACACCGATGGGCATGTGCAGCGATTGGAGCAGTGGCTCAACTCCGACAGTCTCACCCCTGCCGGCAAAATCCCCGACGCCCTCGCCTATTTCTCCCCCGAAAAACTCGAAGCGAAGAGCAAAGCCGGCGCCGTGCCCGACCACCCCGTCTTTGCCGCGGTGGACCTGTGCCTGCAATCCTGGGCACAACTCGAGACCGCCCTTGACCAGGCGCTGATTCAACTCAAGCACCGCTGCGTGCGCTACGCTCGCGAGCAAATGACCACGCGCAAAGCGGCGCTGCACCAGCAGTCCTTTGATGACCTCCTGCGGCAAGTGCACCGCGGCCTTCAATCCCCCGAGTCGGGGCAACGCCTGCAAAGCGCCATCCGCCAGACCTTCGCCGCGGCGCTCATCGACGAGTTTCAGGACACCGACCGAACCCAGTGGGAAATTTTTCAAACCCTCTTTGACACCAACACCCACCGCCTCTTCCTGATTGGAGATCCCAAACAGGCCATCTACGGCTTTCGCGGCGCTGAGATCTTCACCTATCTCTCCGCTCGCCGCTCCACCCCCGAAGAAGCGCGCTTCAACCTCGGCACCAACTATCGCTCCGACGAGGGGTTGGTTGAGAGCGTCAACGCCCTCTTCGCCACCGCCAACCCGGAAGCGCCGGCCATCGTCGCGCCCTTTCTCTACGAAGAGTTCGCCTTCCCTCCGGTCAAGGCCAACCACAAGGGATCTCGCCTCCACTCCCAAACCCGCACCGTGGCTCCTTTTGAGATTCGCTTCCTCAAACGAGACGAGGCTGTCTTCAAAGAACAAAAGCGGGTCCCGGTGGGCATCCAGCGAGACTGGGCCTCCGACACCATCGCACGGCAGACCGCCCGGGACATCTCGGCCCTCCTCGCCTCCGACACCGAGCGCCAACGCGGGACCGACCAGCACGCTCCCCTGCGGCCCGGAGACATCGCGGTGCTGGTGCGCACCCACAACGAAGCCAGCCTCATCCAGGACACCCTCACCCAATGTGGCATCCCCAGCGTCCAGCACGGCGCCCGCAGCGTCTTTGAGAGCCGCGAGGCCACAGAGCTTGGCGACCTCATGGAGGCGGTGCTCGACCCCAGCCGGCACCCGCTCATCAAGCGAGCCCTCGCCACCGACCTGCTCGGCAGCAACGCCCAAGAGCTCGCCGCCTTCCGTACCGAAGATGACGCGTGGGTCCCCTGGATTGAGACCTTTCGCCGCTGGCATCAACTCTGGATCGACCACGGCTTTATTCAGATGTTTCGCCAGGTCCTCAACGACGCCGAGGTCTACGCCCGCCAACTGGGGTGGACCGACGGAGAGCGGCGGGTCACCAACCTGCACCACCTCGGAGAGCTCCTGCAGACCCAATCGTCCCAAAAGGGCCTGCACCCCGAGGGGCTCCTTGGCTGGCTGCGACAGCAGACCATCCGCCCCACCACCGAAGACCGCGCAGAGCAGATTCGGCTGGAGACCGACCACGACGCAGTGGAGATCGTCACCACCCATCACAGCAAGGGGCTTGAATACCCCGTGGTATTCTGTCCCTTTCTCTGGGGTGGCTCCGAACTGCGCAAGGCCGACGACCAGCATCCGCGCTTCTTTGACCCCGAGGGAGAGCATTATTCCATCGATGTCAGCATCCACGACACCGACGAGAAGAACCAGCATCGACGCCTCGCCACCCAGGAGAGCCTGGCCGAGAGCCTCCGGCTCCTTTACGTCGCCCTCACCCGCGCCTCGACCCGCTGCGTGGTTTATTGGGGATGGATTGACAAGGCGGCCTCTTCCCCCCTGGCCTACCTCCTTCATCAACGTGAGGGAGCAACAAGCGGTCCCGAGCAATTCAATGCTATCCGCGCCGACTTCCCCAACATGAACGATGAGGCCATGCTCCAGGACTTGGAGCGCCTGGTGGACACCACGAACTCTGCGGTGACCGTGTCCCATTTTGCATCTTGTGCCATCACCGAAGCCGACCGCTACACCCCACCTCCTTCCGACAACGTCACTCTGGCCCCACGCCGCTTCTCCCGCAGCGAGGGGGTAGACTTTCACTGGCGCCGCTCCAGCTTCTCCCAGATGATCCGGGGACCGAAGGTCACCCGAAGTGGCCCCGACACCGAGGGGGACACCTCCGGTGAAGACCACCATCGCAATCAAGCGAGCCACTTCGCCAACCTCGAAGAGGCCATCACCGAGTCCACCTCCACCGTCCCCTTATGGGATTTCCCCCGAGGTACCGGCCCCGGCACATTCCTGCACCGTGTTTTCGAAGAGTGGGACTTTGCCGATCTCAATCCGGGCCCTCTGGAGCAGCTCATTGAGCGCGAAGCGGCCCGACTGGACTTCTCACTGCAACGAGAGGTCGCCGATTGGGCCCCTGCCCTGGCGCAGGCCTTGCTGACCATGGCCCAAACGCCCCTCACCCCGGATTTGCGGCTGGTGGACATTCCCCGCACGCGTCGGCTGGACGAGCTGGGCTTTGACTTCCCCATGCGTGGGGGGCTGACGGCCACCTCCCAAAACATCGCCCTCACCCCCAGGGCCCTGGCGGACGTCTTTCGGGCACATCCCAACCCCCAGGTGCCCGAGCACTACCTTGAGAGCCTTGAGCGTTTGGGCTTTGCGCCCTTGAGGGGATTTGTGACCGGCTCCATCGACCTTGTGTTTGGGCATGAAGAGCGCTGGTACCTCGCGGACTACAAGTCCAATCATCTCGGCGACTACCCCCATCATTATCATCCCGCGCGCCTGCCCCAGGAGTTGGCTCACCACCATTATTTTCTGCAATACCACCTCTACACGGTGGCCCTGCATCGCCTGCTGCGCTGGAAGCTCGGGGAGTCCTACCGAACCAAAGAGGATTATGAGCGTCACTTTGGGGGCGTGTTTTACCTCTTCCTTCGCGGCATGACCGGCGAGCCTGACAACGGCGTCTACCACGACCGACCGCCCTACGAGCTGGTGGAAGGTCTCTCCAACACTTTTTACCCGGCCGAGCGCCCCCAGGGAGCAGCATGTCCCTCCTGACACAATTCCACGAAGCCGGGCTCCTGCGCCCCCTGGACTTTGAAGTGGCCACCCGGCTTGGAGCCATGCAGGGGGAGAGCAATCCCCTGGTGCTGTTGGCGGTGGCCCTGGCCAGCCGGGCGCCCTCTCTCGGCAACACCTGCGTCAACCTCGCCGATGTCCCGGCAACCCTTCGCCGAGAGAACCTTCCCCGGGAGGTGGTCGAGCAACTCTGCGCCGAGCTCCCCTCCGCCGCCAACTGGGTCACGCTCCTGGAAGAGAGCCCCGTGGTAAGCAGCGACGGCCAGAGCGGTGGCCCCATCGTGCTGCAAAACCATCAGCTTTATCTGGGCCGCTACTGGAGCTACCAGAGACGGCTCGCCGACCACCTGCAACACCGCGCCATGACCCCGGTCCCCTGGGACGGTCCCACCCTCGAAGCCGCGCTGCAAGAAGCCTTTCCCCAAAACCCCGATGACGAGTTCGACTACCAGCGCCTGGCGGCTATCACCGCGGTGCTGCGCAACCTGACAGTCATCGCCGGGGGGCCCGGAACCGGAAAGACCTACACCGTCCGGCGCATCCTTCACCTGCTGCTCGCGCAGTTTCAGCACCCCTCTGCCGGAGGCGGCGCTCCCCGAGTCGCGCTGCTTGCCCCCACGGGCAAGGCCGCGGCCCGCATGACCGAGGCCCTCCAGGAGGGTGACGACCCCGCATCGCCTGTGGCCGCGCTCTGCCCCGCAGCGGTCACCATTCATCGGGCCCTCGGCGTCAACCCCGCTCGGCCCGGCCGGCCCCGACATCACCGAAACAACCCCCTACCCGTGGACATCGTGGTGGTGGATGAAGCCTCCATGATCGACATCGCCATGATGACCCGACTCCTGGATGCCGTCCCCGACACCGCGCGGCTTATCCTGCTCGGAGATCCCGACCAATTGGCCTCCGTAGAGGCGGGCGCCGTGCTCAGCGACCTCTGCGACGTTCCCCACAACCGCCACCCCATCTCCGAAGGCTTCGCTAACCAGCTGGCGGCTTTTGTTCAGAAACTCCCGTCCCATTATGCGACCATCGCATCCCCGGGGATCTGGGACTGCATGGTGCGACTCAACGTCCCCAGGCGCTTCAAGAAGAAAAGCGGCATCTTCGCCTGCGCCACCTCCGTCAACCGCCAGGACGCCGACGAGGCGCTGCACCTGCTCTGTGATGATTCCTTTGAGGACATTCGCCTCTCCCACCGCTCAGCCCGCGGAGCTCTCGACACCCGCACGGTCGAGGCAATCGTGGAGGGTTTCAAGGGGAGCATCGAAGCCGCCGCCACCCACAACGATCCGGCCCTCGCCCTTGAGCGGCTACAGGACTGTCGCCTCCTCTGCGCCCACCGCCTCGGCGCCGAAGGGATCGAGGCGCTCAACCAGGAAGTGGAGCGGCTGCTCACAAAGCACCTGCGCGGCTTCTCGGCACGCCACGATTGGTACCCCGGACGCCCCATCCTCATCACTCGCAATGACGCCGCCACCGATCTCACCAATGGCGACATGGGGGTAGTCGTGCGTGCCGCATCGAGGGAGGGCCCCCAAGAGCTCAAGGTGGCCTTCCCGCCAAGGAGCGCCGGAGAGCCGGTGCGACTGCTTGCGCCAGCCCGTCTCCCGCCCCACGAGACCGTCTTTGCCATGACCATTCACAAAAGCCAGGGCTCGCAGTTTCGCCACGTCATCATCGTCCTGCCCCCCGGGGACTCCCCCATCATGACCAAAGAGTTGCTCTACACCGCCATCACCCGAGCGCAGCAGGAATTAACCGTGGTGGTTCCGGCGACGGATCCCAAAACTCCCCACCCCTTCCGGCACGGCATCAATCAGCGCATCCAACGGCTCTCAGGACTCAAAGACCTGCTCTGGCGCGAGGGCCCCAGCGAGACACCCGGTAATCAAGACATGGCGTGTCCCTGAACGCCACTCCCCCAGTATTGAGTCGGTCCACGAAGTCCAGCCCAAAAAAAAGGGGCTCCCATAAGGAGCCCCTGAAATATCAATGAAAGTGGGCCAGAAAAGCCCAAATGAGCGTTGAGATTAAACCTCGCTGCCCTCGTCCTTGGAGAACGAAGTAAGCTTGTAGCGTTTCTCATCAATGATCTGCTTCACCGTCTCGGTGGGGTGCTCCATCTTGCCCTCACTCACCGCCTCGATATGAATGTGTTTACCATCCATACAGAGTTGATTGACCATGGTCTCCTTGCGGGTCGCCAGGCTGGCGAGGGATGCCAGAGCCGTCATATAGAGTGGCCCCTGACTCTTACCCAAACCAGAGAAGAACTCGCGAATATTATTAACGCCCTTCTCACCGTCGAGGGTTTCAACCAAAACAGCAAACCTTCGGGCTCCGAGCAGGGCCTTGTAGTCGTCCCTAAGGTCGCGCCCGGTCTCTTTGCCATAATCTCGAACCAACAGAGCGCTCTCCAGCGCATACCCTGAATCTTCGAGAAATCTCTCGCGCTCAAGGTCCTCAAAACTCTGAGACTTCTTCAACGCGCTCTGATAAGTCGCCTTGTCCTCAAGAATGTCCACCAGCCCCTCGGTCTTAGGAAAGAAGTGAGCTTTGTTTTCCAGATAGGCCTTTCGGGCCTCTGGACGGGTGCACTGATCGATGTTGTCGATCCCCTCAGCGGTGAAGTAGATGTCTACTTTCACGTTCGTGTCGTCAGCATCGGAGAAGATACGCTCCATCACACCCATCTCGGGGAGGGTGTTAATCGTCTCGTCTTTGGGCCTCACACCGAGAACCTCCGCGAACTTGAAGAAACGCCGAACTTCATCATCGGTGGTGAACTTGTCCTGAGCGCTGAATTTCATATTGAAAAAGTTTTCGAACTCTCCCCCCTCCTCAGTTCGAACGGAGAGAGCATCCCAATGGGCTGTTTTGGGCCCTTCAATCGGGTCGTTTTGCTGGTGGGAGAATTTGTTCTCACGAAAGACCAGAAACTCTCCCCCTGCGCCCTCGGCCTTTCCTCGCTTCTCACTGTCGAGAGCCTGAAGCAACAACAGACGCTTGCCGCTGACTTGAGCCGTCGCTTTAAAGTCATTCACATTAGAAGTCTCTTCATAGGTCGCGCGGCTGACTCCACTTCCATCAATGCCCGAGAGCATATCAGCTTTTTCCGTAGAGAGTTGCAAAAGCGCTCGATAAGCAGCGAGGCCGTTGGGAGATTCGATATCCAAAGTATAACGACCAAGGTTGGTATCGGTCTCGGTGGTCTTTGCCTCCACCGAAGCAGAGACGCTGGTGTAGGTTCTCATCAGCCTGCGAAGGGGGGTCTCAATAGCGTTCTCAACGAGGTGCATCAGAAAACCATGACCAACATCGGGAACCTTATAACCGGCCTTGAGGTCCACCCCCACACGTTTCTCGTCTTCCTCAACGCTATTGACCGTCATCTGGACCAGCCCCGGGTCACTGAGAAATCGGATGTTCACCGACGCCTCACCTTTATGCTTAACAGAAGCACCCACGCTCGCGTTGGCACCAACATCGATACCAGGCACCAAAGAGCCACCGGCATCAACAGAGGCTCGGCCCACAACGGTGCCCTTCCCTCTAATGTCAAACTCGGTCCCCGGGAGTCTCTCAACAAGCTCCTCTCGAGTCATGGGAACCACAAGCGTTGGCGTTTTTTCCACCTCGGGAAGGTCCTTGTCGGTGTTTGTGACCACGGGCTGAATCGTATGATAATTAAGCAACGCGGAGGCAGAGAATCCCGCATTGGCTTTGGCAAAACCACCCACAGGCAGGGTGCCTTTCACGCCCTTGCCAAGCTCAGCGACGCCGTTGGTCTCGGCCCACACCACTTGCTTGTTAGGCCCTTGAAGCTCTTCGGTCGTTGCCTGACGCAGAGGATCCTTTGTGACAATCGATGACGTGGCTGGATGAAGCGTCTCATCCATCTTCAACGCGAGGGCGGCACCATTTTGCAGCGTAATTTTCTTTCCCAAGGCATGCTTTGCCTGAATTTCACGGGTGGTCACCTCTGCGATTGCAGCCTGAACTCGAGAAACCTCTGCGGCTGTTCTCTCCGCAATCACTGGAGAGTTGAGGGCCGTATGGGCAGGACGAGTTGCGATAGAAGGGGTCACAGGGGAAAACGTCTCCACCGGACGCGCCACCGCGGTGTTGGTGAGAGCAGGCGTGGGAACCATCATAGGCTCAGGCATCCCGCTGAAGGGGTTCTCTGCTGCGGCGCTGTGGCGCAGGAAATTCTCAAGATGATTAGTGAGTTTGAATCCCATCAAAGGTCTCCTCCCGGCCGCCGAAGGGTCACTTCGAGACGGGATGCAAAAAGAGAAAATGGTCAATTCTTTCGTGATTTTAACACGTTAACCACATCCCCTCGGCTTAGGTTCATGAATTGCCTCGAGTCACACCAGAGGCATTCCTTACTTAGTTTTCGGCGACGAATTGCTTTGGTTGCGTAAAACAAGGCAGGAAAAAGGGACGTAACCCCCTGAAATAAGAGGGGAACATAAGCTTTCTTAACCGGCACGGATTGAACGAGCAATCAAGCCCGGGAGGGGCTCCAGAAGGCGTGTATGCGGCGCTTAACTCAGAAAAGACAAGGTTCTATTCGGCAATCACTTTTTCTTGGCGACAGTCTTGGCCTTGGCCTTCAATTCCCCACTGGCCACGATGGTTATGGGCTGTTTGGTGCGGCCACTGCGGCTCCCCTGCGCCTCCACCAGCTTAACGATGTCCATCCCCTTCACCACACGCCCAAAGACCACGTGCCGGCCGTCCAGCCAGGGAGTCTCAACGGTGGTAATAAAAAACTGCGATCCGTTCGTGTTGGGCCCCGCGTTGGCCATGCTCAAAACACCGCTGCCCTTGTGCTTGATGTTGAAGTTCTCATCGGCAAACTTCGCCCCATAAATGCTCTCGCCACCGGTCCCGTTGCCTCTCGTAAAGTCGCCAGCCTGAAGCATAAAGTTGGGAATAACCCGATGAAAGGTGCTCCCCGCATAGCTAAGCTTCTTCCCGGATTTGCCCATCCCTTTCTCTCCGGTGCAAAGAGCTCGAAAGTTCTCAACGGTCTTTGGGACATCCTCACCGAAGAGCCCGATGACGATCCGCCCCACGGTCTTTCCACCCATTCCCACATCCAAAAAAACCTCTTTGGTAATTTTGGCTTCCTGTGGTGTTTTCGCCTCAACCGCGCTGCCTGCTCCCAACACCAGCGCCACTCCCAACCAAGCGTATTTTGTCATTACAATCTCATCCTTTTCTTAGGTGACGCGACGAAACCACTTCGTCGCAAGGTCCCTCCCCTAGCACACCTGTGCCCACAATGAAATCCGAGGAGTCGGCGTGACAGGGTTATCTCTTTGGATTCATCAGCTTGTGCAAAGCGCCTCGCAGCTCATCAAGATGAGCACCGTAGCTCTCCATAGACCAGTCTGTGGTGGAGATAGGCTCCCCCACAATGATGGCAACGGGGCCCGGCAAGGGCAGGAGCGCTCCTTTAGGCCACAGCGCTTCCCCCCCCGTGGAGATCATCGGAACGATGGGCTTGCGAGTCTGAACTGCCAGGTTGATTACGCCTGGGGTCAGAGGGCGCACTCGGCCTTCGGGTCCACGTGTGCCCTCCGGGTGGAGGAAGATGTTGTGGGACGCAGGGAGGGTTTGAACGTGCTCCAGGATCTTCTCAAGAGCTCGCTCCCCATCCTCACGATCGACAAAGATGTTCTCCATGAGTCGAAAGCTCTGAGCAAAAACAGGCCGCCTGCTCAACTCGGCCTTTCCCAGGTAGCAGGTCTCCGGCGGCAACACCGCGAGGTAGGTGACCGTGTCCATCAACGAATGATGCGTCGCAGCAGCGATGAACCCCCCTTCCGGCAGGTGCTCCAACCCCTGTGTCTCAAGGCGAGCCCCCAGGCACCGCAACGTCGCCCACGCCCAACACGGGTGCAGGCGTCGAGCCAGCCGCTTGAAACCAAGGGAGGCCACCGGAATAAACCAAAGGCTAAACAAAAGCCCCACCACCATCGTCAGAACGCCACCCGCCCCAACCCGCGCTTTCATCCACCAACTCATTTCACCATCATGGGCCATCAAAACTCCCGTCTCCCCCTAAACCATGCCGGTTTTCCCTATTAACCTAACGCACTCCCCCTCTCCTGCGCAGGAGATTCGTGCAAATAAGAGCCAAGCTCCCCCATATTACGCCAATAGCTCAAAAACAAATCACCTGAAGGTGGATTTTACCTGCATCCAAGTCGAGAATGTGGCTGAATACCACTTGGACGACCTATCCGGGAATGAAACCATGAGCATCTACACGGACCTCAAACAAGCCTGCCTGGAGCTGGATCGACGACACACCGGCTACCGCTTTGATCTCATGCGGGATCTCCCCTGGGACCAGCTCAGTCAACCCGGACTCCACCTCCCCGATGGACTCCTCGCCAAGATGGGCATCAACGTGGAGGCCCTGCGCGCGCACCCCGCCGCCTACGCCCTCCTGCAATGGAGCGCAGGCCTGGAGCTCTCAACCACCCTGGTCAGCCTCAAAACCGAGTTAATGGACTTTATCGATCAGCAAGCGGCCCCCCTGGGCCCGGTTCGCAGTAGTCTCCTGATTTACCAGGAGAGCCATAAGCACCACAGCGCCTTCTCGCTCTATGGCGACTTCCTCAAGAGCCTGCGCCCCTCAAACCTTCGCTCCTTTCACAAATACAACGCAGTGCAACTTCCCACCACGCTGCTTCGAATCGAGGCACCCAACCTCGCAGTCAAGCACTTTCAAATCTGGGCAAACACCCTCCTGGCCGCTGGTTTTTTCTCCTTCCTTGGCGAAGAGCTGGAAAAAGCAGGGGATTCGGTACACCCGGTCTGGCTCGCGCTGCACCAGGCCCACCGACAAGAGCTCCTGCAGCACCTCCCCACCGCCGTCGCTCACCTCAACACCATCGAGCTCCCCAAAAAGGAGCGCGCCTCCTTGCTCAGCTCCCATCAAGAGCGCCTCGAGCGCACTCTGCAGACGCTCTTTCCCCTCATCGCGACCCCCCAAGTGGTCCTTGAGAGCTTTCCGGAGCTCCGGGACACGCTAAGCACCGGAATCGCCGGCGTGCTCTTCAGCGAGGCTCTGCAAAGCCCCACCCTGCACGACACCGCCGCGCTCCTGCAGCCCACCGCGCAACCCGAGGCTGGGCCCAGTGCGGTGGTCCCAGCCTCGTCCCCCGCCCAGCCCGACACCCACATCCTCAAGGGGCCTCCCTACAAAGCAAAACCCGCCCCTCACGAGACCCTCGTCGATCGGTTCATTGAGCTGGTCAGCGCCCCCGATGATCCGGGCCTGGTCTACATCAAAGACGACGAAACCGAGATCTCCGAATCCTACGGCCAGCTCTTTAACCGCGCGAAAGGATGCCTCGATTACCTGCGAGCCCACGGCGCTAAAAAGCACGACCCGGTGATGATTCAAATCAATCGCCCCGAGAGCTTCCTGCCTGTTTTCTGGGGTGCCATCCTCGGCGGCATGGTCCCCGTCCCCCTCGCCAGTATGATGACCCTCGGCCGGGGAGGCAATGAACTCAACAAGACCTTCCGCATCTACGAGGTCCTCGACCAGCCCCTCATCGTCACCGACCAAAGCACCCTCAACGCCCTGAGCCCGCAACTCAACGAGCACCTATCTCCTGCTCCCACCCTGCTCTCCGCAGAAGACGCCCTCACTCATCAGCACCAGGGCATCGTCAAGCTCTCGCCCTCGGGGCCCGATGACACGGCCTTCATTCAATTCAGCTCCGGCAGCACCGGCACCCCAAAAGGCGTATGCCTCTCCCACCAGAACCTGCTGCACAACATCACCTCGATTATTGAACACCAGGATGGCCGCCCCGATGACTGCTTTGTGAGCTGGCTGCCCCTCTTCCACGACATGGGCCTCATTGGCTATCACCTGCTGCCGGTGGTCCTCCAGGCAAAGCAGGTGCTGATGCACCCGCGCTCGTTTATGAAGCGCCCCGTGCTCTGGCTCAAGACCCTCCACCGACATCGCGGCACCTGCACCGCGTCCCCCAACTTCGGGCTCAACCGAGTGCTCACCAAGGTCACCCCCGAGCAAGCCAGCGCCCTTGAACTCAGCCACGTGCGCTGCCTGCTCAATGGGTCCGAACCCATCTCCGCGACCATCATGCACGACTTCCTCAACCTCCTCGACCCCGCGGGCTTTCCCCCCAACGCCATGAGCCCCGGATATGGGCTCGCCGAAGGCAGCCTCTGCATCAGCGCCAAGCCCGCCCACACCCTCCCGGTGGTGCATCACCTCGACCGCCGTACCCTTAATCGCAGAAGTCAGGCAATCAGCACCGAAGGCTCAAGCCCCAACTCCACCACCCTGGTGGAGGTGGGCACCGCCCTGCAGGGAGTGACCATTCGAATCGTCAACGACGAGGACCAAGGCGTGGAACCCGGCGTCGTCGGGCACATTCAAATCCGCGGTCCCAACGTCACCAAGGGTTACTACAAAAACGAGGCCCTCACCCAGGCCGCGTTTGTTGAGGGTTGGCTGCGCACCGGAGACCTTGGCCTGATCCTCGATGGGCACCTCGTGGTCACAGGACGCCACAAAGACGTGCTCTTTATGGGCGGCGCGAATTACTACGCCCACGACATCGAGGATGTCCTGGTTAAGCTGCCGTGGTTTGCCACCGGCAGGGTCGCGGTGTTTGGCAGCCCGGACCCCACCACCGGGCAGGACCGGGTCTGCATCGCTGGAGTGTTTAAACCCACCGACGAGGAACCAGACGAGCAATACGCCCAAAGCAGGCAGCGCATCTCCGAGGTGTTTGGACTGCGGGTCGAGTGCATCATTCCCCTTCGCTCCAGTGAGATCCCCAAGACCTCCAGCGGAAAAATCCAACGCCACCTTCTCAGAGACCGCTTTGAAGCCGGAGCCCTGAAGGACGTTCTGGGTGCTCCAACTCCAACTCCAACTCCAACTCCGCCCCAAGCCGAGGAAGCGCCCACGCAACAACCCACCCTTGCCTCCGAGGAGAAGACCCCGCCACAAAACGCGCCCACCAATCCCGAAGCCCTCATCGAGGTAGTGGTCACCATCTGGAGCCGGGTCCTCCAATGCGACATCCACCAGCTCTCGCCTGAATCGCGCTTCTCAAGCCTTGGGGGGACCTCCCTCCAAGCTGCGGATGTACACGCCCAACTCGAAGAAGCGCTCGGGGTTCTCATCAGCCATGAAATGCTCGCTGAATCTGAAACTCCCCTGAGCATGGCCCGCTATATTCAGGAGCAGCACCCGGCACTCACCGCCCCCAGCGCGCCTCCCGAAGCTCCCCACCCACCCTCACCCCAGCCAGACCGCGCCGACTATCAGGACGCGCTGGCCCACGAGCACCAATCACGGATCGAAGAAGCCCCGACACTTGTGGACCTCCCTCCTTCCACTCCCCTTTCGGAGAACCTGGTGGAGCAGTTTGGCCCGGACGCCGGACTGGGGGAGCGCGAAAGCGCGAACGGTTCGGCTCTAACGCCGATTCAGGCCTTGGTGTGTGCTGTCTGGGCTGAGGTGCTGAAGGTGCCGCCTGAACGCGTCACCCTGGAGTCGGAGTTCAGAAGTCTTGGGGGGACATCCATGCAGGCCGCAGAGATCCACGCCGCCCTGGAGGACAGGCTGGGGGAGCTAATCAGCCATGAGTTGTTAACAGATTCAGAGACGGCCGGAGAGATGGCCGACTATATTCAACGATACTTTCCAGAGCGTGTTAAAGCCCTGAAAGGCTCCTGAGGGTAGACTATGCAGCCTCTGAGGGGGCTCGGGGGGGAACATAGGGGGCGTGCTCGAGGGTGATCTTAAAATCCTTCCCGTTGACGATGTCTGCAAAAATAGGTTGGGTCGTCATGGGCAACTCAGGCACACAATGGGCCGCCTCCGGAAAATACTTTCGTACCATCTCCTTGGCTGTTGCGATGCCAAGAAACTCCTTGAAGGTCTCATCAAAGTTGCTCCAGAAGGCGTGCACACAAGCCCGCTTCTCAAGGGGCTTGATGTCGAGGGCACGCAAATGCGCTGCGTCTGTCACCACGTGCTGCTTCTCTTCCCGGGCGTGTGCCCCGTGGGCTGCCAACAACACCGGCTGCAGGAGCTCGTCCTCTTTGAGAAACTCTCGATAAAGATAAATGGTGTACTCTTCGAACACGAGGGTCGGAAGCCAAAAGCAATAATGCTGCACAGCCGCGTTGGGGTAGTTTTCCGCATCCCAGGATCCGGGTCGATAATTGGTGAACACCTCGTCAAAGCGCGCCGCCCAATCAGGACGGAGGGCACGAAGATAATCTGAATAGCGGCGAAAGAGGGCCATGTGCTTCACCTCTTCCTGATACAAAAGAAGAGCGCTTCGATTGGCGTTGAGCTCGACGTGCTGGTCGTCAATAAACTCATTCAGGTTTCGCTCGAGGATATAAAACACTTCGGAGATCTCAACCCCCACCGCCCACTGGAAGAGCTCAAATGCTTCAGGGTGCTGGCGAAGGCCTTCGAAATCAATCCCCACCTTCTCGCAAAACTTCGGCCCAAAGTGCAGCCCGGGCTCACTGGTTCTGCTCCACGGGATGTCCTTCTCAAGATCGAAACGGTAGTTCACATTTCGATTGTCCAGCTTTTGGAATACGGTGTCTGAGTCTTTGTAAGTCATAATAAAAGTCCCCTTAATTACCGTGAGTTAAGCGAAATTCGTGCCAAAGGGGGCTTTTTGAGGGAGTTGTCCGTCCGATGGGTTTAACCCAGTAAAACCCGCATCTTAGAAGGGGGCTCCCGGCCCGCGCGGGGGCAAAACACCTCGAATTCTCCCGATAAAACGGCGCAGAGACGCCAAAATGAGAGAAAATACGCCATCCCGACAGGCCCCCCATTGAGGAGGAGAGAGCGGCCACCAAGGCCGGTTGCACCGGCCGGGGCTCTTGTGCCAGACTCTGCGTGCACCCGACGCAGAAAGAGCACCGCCCATGTATGAGACCCGGTCCCTCTCAAGCAATCGAGCCTTTATCTTTCATTTTATCCGGCGGGCGCTCCGCTACCACAGCCCCATCACTGCGTGCCTTCGCATCGACGTCACCGACACCCTCGAACGCATTGACACTTGTCGCGCCGAGGGCCAGGCGGTGAGCCTGATTTCCTACATCACCCTTGCCTCCGCGAAAACCATCGAGGCCCACCCCCGCCTGACTCAGCGCATTTACCACGGGCTCTTTCGCAAAACGGTGGCCACCTTCGACCACATCACCGCGGGCCTCCTGGTGGCCCGACGAGAGGAGGGAGGGGAAGAGGTGCTGATCCCCCTGATGATTCGAGACACGAACACTCGCTCCCTCGAGGAAATCCACGACATTATTGAAGACGCCAAAACAGGCCCCCTGAACCAGGCCGGCAGCTACCAGAGCCTCAAGAAGCTCCGGCGATTGCCCAAATTTCTCATCGGCTTTGCCCAATTTCTCTCCCGCACCAGCCCGCGATACGGCGAGAAGCGCTTTGCCACCTATGGCCTCTCGTCGGTCACCACCCGCGACTCGCCGGCCATCGGCGGCCACACCGTCGCCAGTCGCACCACCTTTTTTCCGGGGAACATCCGCGAGGAGGTTCTCGCCGTCAACGGAGAGCCTGCGGTCCGAAAAACCTTCTTTATCGGGCTCTCGGTGGACCACTTCATGGTGGACGGTATGGACCTGCAACGAGCCGTCAGCACCTTTCAAAGCTTCATGGAAAACCCCGACACCCTGCTCCCCACCACCCCACCCCCCCCCGCAGCGGCGAAAAACACTTGATTTATACAAAAACGGGCCCGCGGGGGCCTGGTTTGTCAGGGGTCTCGTGTATAAACATGACCATAAGGCTCGTTTCACGCTCAGAC
>JAZAIZ010000035.1:0-16260 GCA_036230545.1 Myxococcota bacterium | reverse complement strand
AACGAAGAAACAAAACGAGAGGTCATGACTGGTTCCAACCAAACAACAATAAGAGAGGGCGCCACCCTCTCCCATGTGTGTTATTCTGCGACTTTTTCGACCTTGCTCCAGGCAAACCCACCACAGCCGTCGTCCTCGAGACTCTCCGGGTCAGAGGTGTCTTCTGCAGCGACCGCCTCCTGAAGCGTCTCCTGGCCATAGACAACCGTGCAGAAAAAGAACTCGCCGGCCGCAGTGGGCTCTGTCCAAGTGACCTTGCTGAATTTAGCAGGATTGTACTCATCATCCTCGGGGTTTTGGGTGATGGCCGTATTGGTCGCGTTGTCGTAGGAGATAACCATCGCGGTGTTCCACTTGAAGGAGGTAATGGACTCCGTGCCCCACTCGGTTGCCCAATCACCATGGATCTCGATAGCCGGAACAAGCTTTGTCCACGCAAACCCGCCGCAGCCTGAGCCCTCAAGGTCGTTCACATCGGCCGTGTTCTCAGAACCAGAAGCCTCCTCGACGGTTTCCAGCCCGTAACTCACGGTACAATAATAAAACACGTCCTCGACAATGTCGGTCCAAACGAGCTTTGAAAATTGCCCTGGGTTGTATTCGTCATCTTCGGGGTTTTGGATTATGGCGGTGTTGGCGACGTTGTCGTACTCGACAATGGCAGCAGCATTCCACGAACTTTCGGTGATAATATCAGTCCCCCAGGTGCTCGCCCACGTTCCGATAACCTCGAGAGTGTTCGAGCCTGCCTCCCCTGAGAGCTGCCTCTCCTCCGACGTGCCCCCCTCCTTACCCGGTGCACAGGCAACAAGCGCGAGCGCCAACCCAAGAGCCCCAATCATCTTTACACAAATAGAAAAATTCATCGTTAGTGAATCCTTTACAAAGACAAACGGCGGGTAGGGAGAGCAGCGGACTCACCATGAGTCCCTAAACAGCCCCCGACTTCCACCCGAAGTTCGTTGGTTTATATGTGCTCCGGGGTCGAATATCCTGGCTGACGGCTTCATCGCTCTTGAGGCCCTCCCGGCACCAGCCAGTGGCATCCTCAAGATCGTCGCCGAGTCACAGTTGCGGGGGCAGCACCAGATTTTAACTGGTTTCCTCAACATCCGGAAGCCAGCGTTTACCGAAGCAAAATCAACAAGTCAACGATACTACTGGAGTTTTAACGATCGTGAACGGCCCGCCCCCCGCCCACTCCCAAGAGAGTGATTGCCTCACACTCACTCCTCTCTGCCCGCAATAAATATCCCTCGTTTCATTGGTCCCATAAAGACAAACCAATAATCATCTGTTATCCCATCGGTTAATCGGCCCCTGCCAAGGGGCGTATCCTTAGTCTCTGGAGACCAACAATGAGATTTCTTGTCCTGACAATGTGTACCTGCCTGACAATTCTAAGCGCCTGTGGAGACACCCCCACCGTCTCGACCGAGCGCCCCGCCACCCAGGCCGAGAGCAGCCTCTTTGACAGACCCCGCCCCTGCTGCCGCGCGATGACGGCGCAATGCCTCTCCTGTGTCGCAGATCAGAGCGTCGAAGAATACTGTGAAGACCACCCAATCACCATCGGCTGCCCGGAGATTGCCCCCATTGAAGCGCCCTACAATTGCCGAACCCGTGAAGTCTGGCTCCCGACAAAACAAGCCTGGTGCTGCGAAAACGAAGGTCTTGGCTGTATCCCCGAAGGCGAAGAGTGCACCACCAGCGGTAGTCGCGGCTTTCCCGCCATACCCTGTGAGGAGGGGCTGGTCTGCGATATTCACGACGAAGGCGCGCCCCACGTAGACCTTCCCAATCGGGGCACCTGTGAGGAACCCCTCACCTGCGACTATCCCTATACCCTCTGCAAAAACAGACGACAGTGTGCCAACAAGCTCGGAGGTAGCCCTTGGATCTGGAGATGTGTCGAGAAGCGCCACTGCAAGCCAAGCCGATGTGGACTGGATGCAAATTGCGACACAACCTTCTGTACCCGGGATTGCCGTCAACCCCGCCGGGGGCGTTTCGGACACTGCGTTTCATGGTGGTGATCCACCACCAGTCTCCCAGAACTCAGGGGTAGAAGGGAGCGCCCCTGCCTGTCATTTTACAGGGGCCCTGCAAGGGTTTAAGCTAGACTACCATGGCCCCTCCCTCTCTCGTCGACAACCAGCAATCCTTACCCAGCTGGTCTACTCCCTTTCGTATTCTAAGTCTGACCCTCGCGCTTGGGTTCTGGTGCTTTTATATCGGCAGGTACCCTTTCAGCCCCAGCAGCAGTTGGCGCTACCTGACCAACTGGGGCCTCTCCCTTAATCTTCTGGTTGCCTTGTGGGCGGTGCTCGGCCTCTTCTCGAGTCGTCTGCGTCGCCATAACCCTCTGCTTCCCACCGCGCTCACCGCAAGTACCCTTGTGGTCCTTCTCTACTGGGGGCTCTACGCCATCAACCCGGCTATGGTCACCATTAAGGCCCCCCTCCCTTGGTATTCCAATCTCTACATGCATCTGGGGACAACGGTCCTTGTCTACCTTGAAGCGTTTCTACTCAACGACGCCCCAAGACAACGTTTCAAGACGCTGGCGCCGATAGCACTTGTGGGGATCGCGTATGTTCTGTGGATTGACCTCGTCGTCGCTACCCACAACACAACCCCCTGCGGTTTGACCACGTCGGTGTGTGGATATCCCTACCCCTTTCTCAATGACTTCACCCCTCCGGGCCGCTGGGGCTTTTACACAATCACCGGCGCTCTGGTGCTCCGCATGAGCCTTTGCATTCTCAGCCTCTGGCGTCGGGCAAGAGCAACTCAACAAGCTTCGCAATAAATATTTGGTGGACCTTCCCTAAGCAAGCTCTAGCCGGACCCGATCCTGCTGTGAAGTAGTCCAGCCCACTGCGAGTTCCTCATCAAGCTTCTCCCGTCTTCCTTCGCCAAGTTCCCCGGGATTGAAGGCATCCTGGAGTTGAAGCACCAACGCGTCACACTCCTCCAGAAACTTCACGATAACGCTCTCGTCACTAAAAGGGTCTGCGGAGACCATCTGCTTGGCGCTCTGAACCTTTTCCTCTGCCCGATGCAGTGCATTAAAGCGCTGGGCGATCTCATCCTTGCTCATCGTATCCTCAATGGAGGTCCCCTGGTACATTTCCAAGACTTCTTCCCCTTCGGCCACAAGTAACTCCGCCAAACGATTCGAAGACTTCACTTCGATCCCCTCATTTGTGATTCCAAGGAGGGCCTTAAGAGCCCCCATCCCTTCCAGTCCACGACGAGCCATAAAGTCCCCCAACACCTCAGCCTGAGCCACACCGGAGGCAGCCTCACGCAACTGAACAATCATCCGCTCCACCGATTTTGGGGAGAAGTGGGAGGCCTTCGTGGCAGCCTTGATTTTGGAGGAGTCAAGCTCACACAGCTCCTGAATCTGGCCCCTTGAAAAGGCCATCTTCACGTTGAGAAGACGGCTGTGAGGCGTCTCCGGCAAGCGCCGAACGCTACCGGCTCCGTAATTCAGGTGCTTATCGAGAGGGGCGATAAAATGAGCTTTGAGTTGCGCCTTGGAGGCCTCTGCCTGATAACGTTTGAGGTTGACCTCCACGCCGCCAATTCCAAGGTCCTCGTCCACTGCCGCGTGTGTCGACACCCGCTCAAGGTAGGTTCCCTCACCCCCAAGAGCGGAACGAACATAAACACCACTCGACCGAAACACGAGACCTTCCTCTTCTTTCTGCAAAGTCTCGCCAAACCACGCATTGCCTCCTGCACTGCTCGAAGCGCTCCCCAAACCGGCATCAGTATGCAAGCGGTGCGCAACCTCTTGAACATCCAGAGAGCATCGCGCCTTCTGTAAATGCTGGGACAGGTCAACCGCACCATCATGAGTCAAGCCCTTCAAACTCAAACTCTTCTGCTGGCGCTCGGAGAGTTCATCGAGTTTCGTCAGGATCTCCTGCTGCTGAGGGACCGAGTAAAAGGGGTAATCCAAAACACGCTCTCGGAGCTGCTGAATTCTCAGAGAAGTCTTGCGCACGGTGGTGAAGCGCTTTAGCACGTCCTGAAGCGTGGTCTTATCGTCAATGGGACTCTCATCCCGGTTAATCATCGCGCTAAGCGCCGCGAGTTCCTTACCAATCGCTCCCGAAAAAGAATCAACCTTCAAATCAGGGGTCGCATCCAGAGTGGTCGCGATTCGATGCAGGGCGCCCGTCGCGATAATGCCTTTCTTAGCTACCCATTGAGTGAGTGTATCAAGTAACGCCTCTCGGTTAGTCGCAAAGGAGATAGCTTCTCCCCACTCTTCTGCCTCCTGCGAATTCAATCCGGCTGCCTTAATTGCTGCACTGATCACCGCGGGGGATTGCAGAACGATTCTATTAAGGTCATCCAGACTGAGCTTGTGCCGCAAAACAATACTCTGCTCACCCTTCGTTCTTAAATGGCTCCTGCCAAAGTCAAGCCCATAAGCTTTATTGATTCTATTAACAAACGTGTTGTTCATTCCTTGCCAGCGCAACTCTTCATCAATGAGACGGGCTTCGAAGGTTAAACTCTCGAAGTCTACGCCCTCGTTCTCATCCACGCTCCTCTTAATGGACGCCGACACCTGGGTGCGTTCGTCTCCAAAGACAGGAAGCCAGCGATGAGTCGTTCGAATATCCACTTCCTCCTGCAATCGGTCCGCCTCCTTAAAAGCAGCCGCGCGAGTGTGAGTCCAACCAGACTCATGGACCGTCATGCCAACGTCCCGGGTGATGCGTTCCTGAGCCCGGGCCTGAACCCCGGTGGTCCAACCTCGTTCGAGGGTGTTCCAAAGCGCCAGCCCCTCCTCTGGCCGTAGATGCTCAAAGGTGATCGCACCATCCACGGCCTCCTGCTTCCCCTGCATATCCGTCTTAAACCGGGTCCGCTCGTCCTTATTCTCAGGGAGAGCCATCACCGGGTCATCCTCAAGAATTTCCAAGCCGCTATCAAGCTCTTTGGCCAGCTTCTCACCGGTCCTGTAGCGCTTTGTCAACGCCTTCTTATTAGCAGCCGGGTCCATGGGAGCGGGGTTGGCGAGGAGGTAGGCATTGCACTCCTTAAGAACGCCCTGGTAAGCCCCGCTCTCGGTAATAAAGGTCACATCATCACTGCTCATCTTCGCCAGCTTGAGGAGAGCCCCAAGGCCCGGTCGACCATTCACTCGCAGAAAATCATCCACACACTCCGCAGCCACAACGTCGGAGTGAGACGCCGATATCGCCAGGCTGAAAAGCTGAAGAGCTTGGGGTGTTATCCCAAATCGTTCACCGATAGCTGCGAACGCCGTATCGTCATTAGCCGCGATCTCACCAATCTGGGTGGGCGTTAACTCCACGGCCGCCTCCACGCGTCGGCTCTTGGCACTGAAAATAGCAGCCCACAGCCCTCGTGAAGCCTCAACAGTGGGCTTTGCCAGCCCAGCGTCGAGATCTTTGTTGAGCAACTCAATCATCTCACTGGCATATTCGTCTCCCCGAATCTTGGTATCCGAGAAATATGCCGTAGCCTTATAGCCATCGAGTGTGGTGGTGTATTCACCGGGCCCTGATTTGACGGTGGTGGACTGAAAACACCCCGTCATACCGTTCTCCTCTGTACCGCAAATTAAAGTGTTACGCTGGGTAGACCGACTGTATACCTTCTGGTTAGCGGTAGTTTTCCCATCAGACACCATAGAGACAGTTCGGGTCCGTGCGTGGCGAGCCCCACTTGAAAGAAAGAGCCAGCCAGCCTTCACGGCTGCCGCCCGCTCCCGACTTGTGGTGCGACTCACCCGAAGACGGTCAATCCCCAAGGGGAAAGCCCGCTGAAGTACCTCCAGATTATGTCGAGTGGGATTAAGACTGCCTACCTCGATACCTCCTGGGAACTTGCCCCCCAGAGCTTCATCGTAGGCTCTTTTGCCGGCTTTGGTTGTTAAATCAAAACGAAACTTCTGACCGATCTGCTGTGCTACCGCCTGGGACACGTAGGCGTCAGCCACGAACGCGTCCACAAAAAGTCTGGCACCAAGAACACGGGTGGGAACATACTCCACCTCCATGATGTTGTCGGCGGTCTTCTCCACGATAAGCTCAAAGTCCCCTGTCACCGAGAAGCGAGCACCAGCCTGGAGCAGGATCGCAGCGCTCCCAAAGACAGAAGCCTCCACATTACCGTAGGTTTCGACCCTGACATGATCACCCACCTTCATCGCCTCGGGGGCACTGAGGTCTGGCACTGCAATAGGAGCGTCCACCAGGGTGAGCCCCGGCAGGTACTGCAGAAACTTCTTACGCTGTACATCTTTACCCAGAGTTCGAGCCTCTTCCTCCCCCAAGTGCGTGCGAAATTGAATCTCTTTATGTGCCGACAAGGAGAGTGCTCCCCCGATTCCAAATGCTGCCCCACTCACGGACGCGAGGGTATTCATCGTATCAACGCCACCACCGCCGCCCACCTTTCGGCTGGTGTCAACGGGGTAGAGTCCACAATGCGGGCTCTTCTCATCGGAAATCGGGTCTCCGAGGGTGGTCAGTTGCTTGCCCTGAAATGAGACATAGCCCCCGCAAGTGTTGTAAGACGTTGGCAGGATCTTCCCCGCCTCGCCATCGATATTCACATTTCGTCCAATAACAGTGACGTCGTCCTTACCCAGCAAAAGAGCACCGGAGACTCCCTGTGTTTTCGTTCTGGTGCCCTCGGTGGTGGACCTCAAGTCATTGGCCCCAACCACCAGCCGGGGCTGATCGCGGGAAAGGAGCACATCCACATGCGCACCGGTGAGATGCCCATCAGGGCGGGTAGCCGTATAGCGGTAGCCAATGTTGAGGTCCTGCACCCCGCCAGAAGCCCCGACACCGTGGCCAGTCACAACCCCCGTATGTGTGTTGGTGCTGTTAATCTCAACATCCCCCACAAGCCTCGGCCCTCCCTGCGCTCCCATTTGAACCCCGCCGGTTAGTTGGCCCTCGATGCCTGTGCCATGGTCCTTAAGGTGATACGTCGCCTCCGCGGCCACCCCATCCTGTAGAGACAGCGCAATTTTGCCCCCAACCCGGGTTGAATAGCCTTTGCTCTCAAACCTCGCGGTACCCTTAGTGGACAACGAGATATCTCGCTTGTCGCTGTCAAAGCCAACCGCCCCCTCGCCTGCTATGGTTCGAGTAACGTGCTTATTAACCGTTTTCACTTCATGCGAGATCCCCACCCGGCCTGTTACCCCTACATCTCCCGAGCCGACGGTCACCCCACCGCTGGAGTTCGCACCGGTCGTGGAATGGCCACCATCAGTTCTCTTTTGAGTGAAATTCACCTGAGCTTTGCCCCGAAGGGTTACTCGGTCATTGGCGATATCCAGCCCACCACTATAATCCTGACCGATCAGGTCGCCGTTTTGATTCGTGTCTTCCAAAGAAACACCCACGGTGCCAGTCATCGAGACCTCACCCTGGTCAAGGGTCATCCCCCCCGCCGCGGTCGCCCCGGCCTTGTGTCGACCGCCCTCGGCGTCCTTTTGAGTAGTCTCCATCGAGGTGCGCCCGGTGACGATGATCTTATCACCGATGATCTCCACGCCCGCCTTGTGATCGTGTTTAAACACGTTTCCTTCGCTGTCGGTGATGGTCTCCCCACCGTGAGCCCCGACCCGTACCCCCTTCGCGTAAAGATGGGCGCTGCCGCCCCCTCGTCGAGTGGCACTCGAGCCATCGGCCTCGGTGTGTGTAACCGTTGCGTCGGCCTCAACATCCAGAGATTTTTTGTTCAACCCAACCCCATAACTGCTTGTCTCTTTGTCCGAGCCACCCTCCTTAGTGGCTACGCTCCTGGCCTGACTGGCGCTGAGTTCAAACACATCTTTGGTGAGCATCAGGTCAATATCCCGCTGACGGGCCTCCGTGCCCTTGAGCCCATCAACGTTGACCTCCTTCACCGTCGCGTGATGGGTAATGGTGGTGTCGCCGCCCTTCAAGGCGACGCTGCCCGCGCTGGATTCGGTCAGCTCATCACCCTCGGCACTCTTGTGGGTAGTGGAGGACTTCCCACTGATGGTGACGTCGGAGCCCTGAAGAGTTGTGGTGTTGGTGGTGTGAGCCGCGATGGAGGAACCATCCGCGGAGGTCTGGGTGACGGTGTCTACAACACCCACGCTCAGTCCCCCCTGCTTATTGAGGCTTCCGCTAGCAGTGGAAACGCGCGCGTCCGTGGAGCCATCGGCGTTTTTGTCGGAGGTGCTCTCACGATGAGAAACGCTCATGCCGCGTGAGGTGATACTCCCGGTGGTGCCTTCCACGGTTGCGGTCGATGCTGTCAGCTTCTTGTTCGCCCCAAAGGTAACGTTCGGGGGCCCCTCAACCGTTTCATCAAGAGCTTCACTGGCCTTGTGGGCGGCGGCCGCGACCTCAACAGCGTTAGTCAACGCCTCCTCGACCGAAACAGCGACACCCTCAACATCCTTGGCCAATTCAGGCAGCAACAACTCTATACCGCTGACCAACTGCTCATCTGCAGAGAACCCACACTGCTCACTCAGCGCCAGGACCATGCGCTCGTCACCATACACTTCGACGGAGAGGCTCGTGAGGGTCTCCCCCCCGGTCGTAACATAGGCGCAGCCCGCTTGGGGAGAGGACTCGTTGCCCTCGGGAATGGTTGATAATTTCGGCGCGCAGGAGGGAGTCGGGGCGAGCGTTGAGCGGGATATCTTCATGGTGGTCTATTCCTAGTGGATATATTTCTATTGGCGGAGAATCCTTTGTCTTAGCGACGTTTTCGGATGAACCGAGGGAATGTTGCGGATTTTCACAGGCCAAAACCCGCCTAAATGTATGAATTAATTAAACTTCTCTGGTAACAAACCAACAGACCACATCGTCCGTGGCCCCTTCCCCCGGACCTCGAACCTCGGAAACCCAACGTCCCAAAGACACAACGACGCCGGGCCTCCCAGAAAGAAGCTCGTTAATGCAATAACTTAGAGAAATGAGCGGCTGCAGTGGGTGCAGGGCACCCACCCGGTGTCACCGGATGAGCAGCACCTCACAGCGCTTGAACGAAATGAATAGAAAGAGGGGCCCGAGATAAGGGCCCCTCGAGAGAGCCGCTCTAGCCGAGCGTTTTGGAGAGATCCATGGCGTGCTTGTAACGCCAGCACTCGGTGTGGTGATTGTTCTTCAAATCACCATAGGCAATCGGCTCACCTGCTGCAATTCGGGCTTTGCAGGCCTCCCTCTCCTCAGAGGGTAACCAATGCAGGTTGAACTCACCAATCGCCAAAGGGTCCTCTCCAAGAGAGTGCATAATTCTCACGCTGATATCATCTGCGTGCTCCTCCGGCGCATACCAGCGAAACTTCTCCAAAGGAAATTTGCTTTTCATGAAATGAGCGCGACGACGGTCCCCGCTAAGAACGGCATGCACATAGGCCTTAACGATTTTTTCGACGGTGGGGTTGTTCTCCTGCTCAAACCCAAGAGGCTCTTTCTCGCCATTAACCGCGTAGTATTTATCCAGCTTCTCGCGCACCTCCGGCCGAGAATGCCTGAAAAAGAGGTGAGCCAGCTCATGAGCCATTACACCAAGTAGCTTGGAGCGGCTAATTTCGGCTCCCAGGGTGCCGGTGTTCACAATGATGTAATAGGGCGCCTTTCCGCTTGGATTGACGTTGTGATTAAAGACAAAGGCGTTCAGCACCGGGTCTTCCATAATGATACTTCGAGGATTCGGCAGGTCGCCAACCATCTCGGGATACAGCTCTCGGTACCCATCCATAACCCCCGCGATAGCCTCGTCAAGGCCATCGTAGAGGCTGTTTGGGCGGGGCAAAATCGTTTTGGGTTTGCTGCTTCGATTATTAATCGCGTGAATCGACTCCATGGCGGCTTCATTAGAGTCGAAGATCTCATAATAATCACTCAGCTCCAGAGGGGTCTCGGCCGAGGCAGTGGAATCAGGGGAGATGGCTGCCCTGGGAATCCCACTAATCGAAGCCGGGTCGTGATTAAAAAAGGCGGGCGCCGGGAGATTTAACCCAGGAGCTCCCACGCCTGTGTAGCCCGCGCTGCAGCTGCAAGGGGGCCGCCGAGAAAAGGAATCCACTGCTGCAGTGCCCGAAGAAACCGAATTCAGGGGATCATTCGACGAATTGGACTCAGACAGGGTAGAGGGGTGAAGGGGGGCAATGTTAGCGTTGTTGATAGAATTCAAGGGGTGCTCCATGGGCGATTGGTCAAAGCGGTCTGGAACACGACCGGACCAGTCCCTGATCTCAGCGGCGTCGTTGACTTAATAATTCCCTGAGAATATCGGCAGCCCCGCTGAGAACGTTGCCCGCTTTCGAGCAATTTCTACGTTTCGGAAGATCTTCCCAATCCACCCTGAGACCAGCTTTATGAGAACCCGTGTTATTTCAAATGTTTTCGAAGGAGTTTTTAGTGAATGCCCTGTTAATCCCGTCGTCCAATCCCCATGAAAAAACACCATAACTCCCCTCTCTTGTGGCTTATTGCCCTCCTCTTAACCACCAGCTCGGGGTTGCTCGCAGCTGCACCGGTCCAGGCGGGAACCCTGGATGACATTCGCAAAGAAGTGAGAGAAAATGACGACGACGACGAGAAAGAAGAGAGGCCATCCCGACCGGCCCACCGCTCGCCCCGTCGCTCAAGGCACCACTCCTACCATCACGGACATTCCAGACACTCCTGCCACTCTACCTGTCACCACTACCACCACGGGCATCACCACGATTTCGGCACTGCCATGCGGGTGCTCTTTTCGCCCTTTTGGGGACCATGGGTCGTGGTGGAGAAAAACGAGATCCAACACCCCGCCTATTCCGGACACCCCTATCAGAAGGGATACTCAGGCTACATTCAGGACGACCCCAAGGGCTCTCGAAACGCCTTCTCCATGACCCTTGAGGGAGGCATGGCGTCCTACGGATTCAACCAGACCATTGACGCCCGACTCACCCTCGCTCGCCGCTTTGAGCTGGAGCTGGTGGCCCAGAGGATGGTGGAGCCCACCGCGCCCACCGGAGAAGACAGCCTGGTCCTGCTGCAGCCCCAACTTAACGCAGTATTTGCCATGGGACGTCACGCCCTCTTTCGAACCGGGATTGGAGTGAACACCCTGGTCGACCCCCAATCCAAACCGGTGCAGGGCATTAACTTTCATTACGACATGGACTTCTTTCCAGTGAAGCCCCTGGTCCTCTCTATTCGGCTTGGCGCGGGCACCCTGGGAGAGGCTTCACTCACTCAGGCAAGGATGACCGCGGGGCTAACCCTCTACAAGGTAGAGTTCTACGGAGGCTACGACAGCCAATGGATTGGTGACCAAAGCATCGGTGGCCCCATCGCGGGCGCGCGGCTGTGGTTTTAGAGCGCCACTCATTCGCCTATATCTCTAAAAAACGCTAAGGTGTGCCCCCACACACGGTGACGCAGAGCGGATGCTCAGCTCAATCGAAGTGACTGACTCATTTATTGGAGAGGCGACCCGACCATGGACACTTTAGCCCAGCTGCTGACCAAAAGCTTCGCAGGCAACACTCCACAAACCTATCTCACCGCGGTCTTGTTGATTGGCTTGGGCTTTATTCTCTCCCGAGGGCTGCGCTGGTTACTCGGGGGAATCTTCAACAGCGTCGGACAGCTGACGAAGAACACCGTGGATGACCTGCTGCTCTCTCAGGCGATTCGCCCCGTCACGGGGATTTTCTTTTTACTCTTCTGGTACGCCGCCGGACTCCTATTGAAAATGCCAGTCACGTTGCGGCTAATCTACCATAACGTGCTCTTTGTGGTGGGAGCGGTCTTTGTTGGTGCCTTCGCCCTTGGCACCCTCGACATCTTTTTTCGCAAGGTCCTTGAACCCAAGATTCACCACTCGGGCTTTGACACGCAAATCGCCGTGTTTATCCGAAAATTTCTCAAGATGGCAGCCATCGTGCTTGTGGCAGCCATCACCCTCGAGCACATTGGCCTCGACGTCCTCTCCCTCATCACCGGCCTTGGTATTGGGGGGTTGGCTGTGGCCCTCGCAGCACAACAGACCTTAGGGAATGTCCTCGGCAGTATCCAGATTCTCAGCGACCGCCCCTTCTCCGTGGGAGACTGGATTCGCATCAACGGGTATTGGGGAGAGGTCACGGAGATCGGCCTTCGCTCCACCAAGCTCCGCACCCGGGGGAAAATCCTCGTCATCATCCCCAACAACAAGATCGCTGAGGCACCCATCGAAAACGTCAGTGTGGGACGAAACCTCGCCGTTAACCTGGAGTTGGGGCTCGTCTATCAAACTACCGCCGCCCGGCTGCAGGAGGCGGTGGATATTCTTACCACCATACTGGATGAGCAGGAGGGCGTCCTCTCGGAGAAGCTGATTCACTTCCTCGCCTTTGACGCCTCCTCTCTCACTATCAAGTGCACCTACTTTGTGACCAGCATCGGAACCTTCTGGGATGTTCAACATCAGGTGAATTTGAGAATCAAGGAACGCTTTGACCAGGCCGGCCTCGATTTCGCGTTTCCGACACAAACGCTCCACGTCGCGAGCATGGCAGGCTCTTAGCGGGTCTTGGAGAACTTGCGCTCCTTCTCCAGAAGTTCAAAGACTGCTTCCTTTTCAGCGCTCTCTTTCACTAGAGTCCGAAACGCCCCTCGAACGCTCCGCTCATCATCACTCCCCTTGGACTGCAAATCGGAGAAAAACTCCTCCACCTCTTTCATAGAGGCCCGTCCCGTCGGATTAATGACCAGCATCTTATTCAAGATAAACTCACACAAAACAGGGTCAGCCTTCTTGAGGCGCCCGAAGTACTTATCAAATTTGTTCGTAGTAGCCCCTTCTGCGATAGCAGCGAGGCTCACAACATTGGCCTGGGCCCCTTTGCCAGAGACACGACCACGCCACCTCCGATACTCCGCAAAGTTCTGGTCAGCCCACGAACGCAGAGAAACACCCTCCGGCGCAACAAAGGGGCTCTTCCACCAGTCGATATGAATATCCGCGATGGAGAGTCCCAGACTCCAGCTGTCGACCTTCATACCATACCCTGCCGGGTCAAACATCTCAGGCGCCATATAGGGCGGTGTCCCCGCAAAATCATGATGCTTCTCCCCCCGTGTGGGGCGGTCTACCGCGAGGCCAAAATCAGACACAGCGACCCTCCCTTTCACGTTCCAGAGCGCATTCGCGAGTTTCACATCACGATGAATAAGTCCCCTCACATGACACCGTCGCAAATCTGCTGCCATCTGCCGCATAGCGCTCCTTGCCACCGCTTTTCGCTTTGGTCGAGGGATCTCATTCACCACGTCCCCAAGCTCGCCTTCCATAATAGGCATCACCGAATAGACTTTTCCGTCGATGTTCATACAATCGCGAATCGTCAACGTGAGACCCACCTTTTTCATCGTGGCGATCTCCTTCAGAATTTCCTCCATCGCAGTCACGTGGGTCTTGGGCCTGGCTTTGGTGGTCCGTGAGCGAAATTCCTTCACGGCCCAACGGTTTCCGTCCATGTCGATAGCGTAGCGAAATTTACCAAACGCGCCCTGCGCCTGGGTGTTGCTGATGATGTACTCGTGTCCCTCGGTGCCTCGTATGTGGCTGACCTTCGTATCGCCTATGCGAAGCTTATCAAACTTAACCCCTGGCTGGATAAATCTCTCCTGAGCCTCCTTAGCACGCTCCACTTGGGGGTCCTCCCCAAGAAACGCAAATCCTCGGCGCTGCTTCAGGTCCTTCTCAACAAGCAACTCCACGCTCTTGTAGACCTTCTCCCCGTCAAAAGTGTAGAGAATGGAGCCGTTCTCGGCGGTCTTCTCTTGTAGGTCGTAATGCCGCACTCCATCGGCGGTCTTAACATCGACACAAAACTCATCTTCGGGATAGGGATTGCTGTGAATGACGAAATTTCCCACAGCCGCTCCCGCAAGTAGCGTGGTCGCCTTGGCGGAGGTAACCCCCTCCTGGACAAAGTCCGGAGTCATCGCCCTTAAGGCTTGAGCCGCCGCATCCGCAAGCGCTGGGTCACTGGTTTGACTCAAGGTGGTCAACGCCGTCTTCATTGAGTGACGGGTCGCTTTATCGAAGAGACGCAGGGCACGTGTTGGGGTGTTCGCCAGCACCGTCAGCTGCTCAGCCACAGCCGCACACTCTCCCGGGCTCCCTTGAATCTCGAGATTGGACACAATCCCGTCCACCCCTCGGGCAATATCCTTCAGCAAGCGATGCTGCTCAAAGGGACCCAGGCTCGCAAACCCTGGCGTGAGTTGGTCCACCTTCGCCGCTAATTTATCCGCTCCAGGGTGGATCATAAGGTCCGGAGGAAGCTTCGGTGGTGCCGCAGGGGCTGGGGGAACAATAACTGCAGGTTTCTTTAATGCAGGTTGGTTGGTCGCGGCCCCACCCGGTTTTGCTGCAATAGCACCTCCCTTGGGTTCCAATCGATCCTGGCCACGGGCTTCTGCTTTGGGCACCGCCGGCTTGTTCATTTGCAAGAGGTGGTTCTCCCCTTTTCGCAAAAGCCCGAACACCACATTAACTTGATTCTTTAAACGCGTGCCTCCCCGCTTTCTATCCATCTCCAACGCACCCATCAACTCTCGATAGAGAAAACATGCCTCCGCCACCAACTCCGGCCTTGAATGCTCAAGATAGACCTCCCCCTCCTTGAGCAGCTCTCTCAACTCGATGACGAGTTTATCTACCTCCAGCGCCGGCAGTCCGGACGCAACCCTGATCGTTCGTTTGAGACGTTGCGCCCTATCCGAAAATGACTGCATCTCATCGGGAACCTTCCTGAGAAGGCCCTGCGGATTCGCTCCATCCGCTTTGATCTTTGGCATAAGCTTCCCCCTGCTCGCTTGGTCCAGCAAACAACACTTTATGATACCACATTGAGAATGGGGGTCCATCCACCGAAGCGCGCCATGAACAGCTGTGGAGAAGTGTGGAGAACCTCCCTACATCCTTGTGTCCGTAAAAAGGGGAGAACAACAGCGTTTTTTCCGACTAATCAAGCGCACTGGTCAATCGAGGACGCTCAGGGTCAATGCACCGTGCACCAAAAGCCCGCCTCCTCCTCCACGGAGGAGTTCATCGCGACCACTCGCTCCCAGGATCACACCGATCCCCTTCACTACCGTAGAAAGTCGCAACCCATATCCCACCCTAAACGGCTCTGAGGAGCTTTGCCCCATGACGCTACCGCACAGCCCCAACTCCCAATCGCCCACAACCCTGAAGTCCACCGCACCATGCAACAAAAGGGCCTGGCTCACCCGAAACTCCGCGTAATGGAAACCCACCATGTCATTGAGTCCGGGGCCTTCCCACCCTCCTCCGACCAAAAAGCGGTTGACGGTGTTGAGCCCCTGCCCGTAGAGCAAAATCCCTCGCAGCATCCAGAAGAGCCGGTCATGCCGCTTCCCCAACCCTGCTTCGGCGCGAAGACGCGACCAGGTGTGGTCTCCAACAAAGAGCTGCACCCTGCCCTCTGCCCTATAGCCATCCCAACGACTCCGGTAGACATCGTAGGAGTTCAGCGATTGAAACGTCTCCTGCAACTCCAGCCCAAGGTAGGGTCGACTCCAATAATCGTTAATCCTTCGCTTCCCATGCTCAACCTGCTCCACCAACCCCAGCGCAAAGATCCGGGACTCCAGCTTTGCGCTATGACGCTGAATCACCCCTATTCGCCCTAAGGCGGTCGCGTTCTCGAAGAACAAGTCCTCAGCCAGCTTGCCATCCCGGTAAATATACGACCCGCCATTGGAGTTCAGCGGGGTAACATCCAGCTCGCCCAGGAGGTGGCGTTGGTTGCCTAGGGCGTAGCGAAGCCCACCCCGCAGGGTCCACCCCAGCATCCCGGCATGCCACCGGAGGTGCTCGTTGGAAGCTCCGCTAACCAGCACAATGGGTGCCACCAGTTTGGGAGACTGATAACCAAGTCGGCCGACATAAACCTTCGACGCCACCGCCACCGAAGGCAAAGCCCCCCACAAGAGGGCCAACACCCCCACCAGCTGTATCAAAATCCGCTTAGAGATCATAACGTTGCAACTCCCTTGCGATACGCATCCCCTGATAACGCGCCATGGTCATAATGGACACCATGGGGTTGGCCCCGCAGGAGGTGGGAAACGCAGACGAGTCGCACACCACTAGATTGCGTATCCAGTGGGACTCACTGCGGGAGTTGAGCATAGATGTCCGCGGATCTTCACCAAGGCCCACGGTGGCCTGGGGGTGAGCCGATGTTAT
>JAZAIZ010000034.1:0-2766 GCA_036230545.1 Myxococcota bacterium | reverse complement strand
GCGATGATGGTGTCGAAGTCTCCCTCGACCAATCGCTTGAGCATGGTTCGGTGCTGGGTCTGCATGCGGCTCTTCAGCACGCCCTCGTGATTGGGACCAGCTTCGAGGTCTTCGTAGGAGGTGCGTTCGGAGTGAATGATCGCTCCCCCAAGAAAGAGCTGAGTGGTGATGAAGGGGCGCTCCAGTCCGGAGTCCTCGGTTTGAACGTGAAAGCGTTGAGCTTGATAGGTGATGGTATGATTATATCCCGAGAGCATGGGCAACCTATGCTTGAAAATGAGAGAGAAGTCAGCTCTTTGCTCACCAATCGTGACCACGGAATAGCCAACGGGCAAGCGAACCAACACGAGACAGAGTTGTGCCTCTAACTAAACGATTAACCATCAATGAAGGGGGAAAAAATGGCGGGGTGGACGGGACTCGAACCCGCGGCCTCCGGCGTGACAGGCCGGCGTTATAACCAACTTAACTACCACCCCTAAAAAGGGACGTTCTCAGAAGCGCTTCAGCTCCTTGGAACGGGAGTGTAGGTAGCAAAGACCCAGTGGTTGGTCAAGCTTCGTTAAGGCTTCGGTGCATTATTTATGTACGTTGGGAACTTTTGATGATCAAGAGGCTTAATTGTCGGAGTCGGAGAGCTCTCGGTAGCGTCGCCAATGGGTGTCGGCTTCGGTCTGCCGACCGTTTTGCTCAAGAATGGTCGCTAAATTGTAGTGGGCGCTGGCGAAGTTGGGGTCCAGCTCGATGGCGGCGCGGTAGTTGGGCTCGGCGGTGGCCACGTCCCCAAGATCGTGCAGAGTGACTCCCAGGTTGTAGTGGGCCACCGGGTGGGTGGGGTCGATGCGGATAGACACCCGAAAATAGGCCGCGGCTCGTCGAAGTTCACCGGCGGCTGAGCAGAGGCTGCCGATGTTGATATGGGCCTCGGTGTGCTCGGGATTGCAAGCCAGAGTTCGGAGGTAGGCCTCGTAGGCTTTATGGGGTTCGTCGTCTTCGAGGGAGACCGCGAGCTCAAACCATCCTTGTGCCGCGCTGAGGTTGTCTTGATCGTCGTCATCTTCGGAGAGATAACTGCAATCGTCGTCCTCTTCATTGGCGGCCTGGGTGATTTCTGGAATGGCGAGGAGGGCCATCTGCTCAGGAGCTTCGGCGCCTTGTCCTCCGTTGTCTATGAGCAGCTCAAACTGCCCGGTTTCGGGTTCCCAGGTGCGGCCGTCAATGCGCACGAGGATCCGATCTCCAGCGCTGAAGATCTTCAGCCCGGAGAGGGGACGATCTTTGGGGATTTGAGCGCGGACTTTTTCCAGGACCCGTTGGATTCTGGCGGAGGCGAAGCCCTCAGCGACCAGACGGGAGGCCATCTTCAGGACGAGAATATCCCGAAAATCAAATTGGAGCGCCTTGGGGCGACGGATCGCGCGGCGCTCGTGCTGTCCCACCAGGCCGGCTCGGGCGTAAATGCGAATGCGCTGCTCGGAGAGTTTGAGGAGCCGCGAGACTTCTTTGGTTGAGTATTGTCGTTCCATCTGCGATCTTGCTACAACGGATTAGTCCTCTCGTCGACAAAAACGCGAACATTTTTTCCCGGGACCCCTCCCGGCGTAGTCTCATTTGAGCCATTTACAAAATTATGCGATGGTTTCAGCTATGGACCGTACCATTGGTGTGATTTTAAAGCCCGGAGCTCCCGAGGCCCTCGTCGCTGCAAGAAAGCTGCAGGAGCTCGTGTCCGATGCTCGATGGGTGACCGAAAAAGAGGGGTACCACGCCGTGGAGGGCTTACCGGCCTTTGAGCGCCTGCAGGCGGACGAGTTTGAAGCGGCCTGCTCCCTGGCGGTGGTTTTTGGAGGAGATGGGACCCTCATTCATGCCGCCTCCCTCTTTCCGGAGCGCGCCGTGCCCATTTTGGGGATTAACCTCGGCAAGATAGGGTTTTTAACCGAAGTCACCCTTGAGGGCCTATCTGAGGCTATCCAACTTGCCATTAGCGACTCTTTGCCGGTTCAGGAGCGCATGCGGCTGGATGTTTCAATTGAGCGGGACGGGGCTCAGATCGCGGCCGGACGTTTGTTAAACGATGCCGTGCTTTCGCAGGCCGCGATGGCGCGGATTAACAGCTATCGGGTATTCTGTGACGACCAATTTGTGACCCGAGTGCGGGGTGACGGGGTCATTATTGCCACGCCCACCGGCACCACTGCCTATGCATTGGCCGCGGGAGGCGCTATCCTCACCCCCGATATGGAGGCCATCACGATCACTCCGATTTCGCCCCATCAGCTTACCCAGCGGCCCCTGGTGGTGGGGGCTGACACCGTGATTCGGGTGGAGATCGATTCGGAGACCCCAGTGGTGGCGACCTTTGACGGTCAGGCGTGGTATGATTTTCAACGGGGGGATGTCCTGCGGATTCAGCGGGCTCCTGTGCCTGCGTTCATCCTTAGCGCTCCGGGGCGTAGCTATTTTAAGATGCTCCGCACCAAGCTTCGTTGGGGTGACTCCGAATAAAATTAGTCGTTGCCTGGGCTGAGTAGATCCCTGGCTTCCTGAAGAAAGCCAAGTTGATCTTCCTGGGCCTCCGCTTCAAGGGAACTCGCGGCAACCAGTCCCTCAAGTCGCGTGAACTCGTCATAGGCAGCCCCAAAGCTCTGGCGCGCGAAGATCAAAAGGGCGGTCTCAACATGCTCTTCGGGGAAGTTCTCCACGGTAGTGATCTTCTGAAGAAATCCAAGAAACTCCTGACAGGCTCGGGGGGCGTCGACGGCC
>JAZAIZ010000033.1:0-1761 GCA_036230545.1 Myxococcota bacterium | reverse complement strand
CGCGCCAGCTGCCGGGTGAGTTTTGCGGTCCTGGCCTGGGGCTTCTCATCCAAGAGGCGCATGATGACCGTTCGTGCTTTTTCAGGGTCATCGAGGTCGAGCCAGGTTTTGGCCATTTGAATCGTGTCGTTGGGATTTTCCGGCTGCAGGGTGTTGAGGACCGTGGTCCATTTGGCGCTCTGCTCTTCGGAGGCCTCCATTTTGATCAGCGTCTTAATCAGCGGAACGAAGGTGGGGTGCTCCAGGTGAAGGGCCGTGGCGATGGCGATGGCACGCTCGGAGTCTCCCTGCTGATGCACAAGCCAGGCAAACTCCGTCACCAGGGTGAGTGGTGAGATGACGAGGGGATCGGTCCACAGGATAATCTCATAAAGAGACTTCGCCTCTTCAAAGTTTCCGGTGGCTTCCTGGCCTCGGGCGATGGCCAGATTAACCTCCGTCAGTCCGGAGGATTTTGCGAGTTTTGTGAGGCGGGCCAGGTCAGGAGGACGTTGCGAGGATTTGGCTTTAGTGAGGTTGAGTTTCAGGGAGAGGATGGGGAGGTCACCCTTCACCTGCTGCGCCTCTTTGTAGTAGCGCAGCGCGGTTTTGTACTGATTCTTGTGAAGCGCATAGTCTCCGTTGGCGATCGAGACCCATGCCTCGGAGTCTCGGTTGGCATCCAGCTTGAATTGCACGAGCTTCTCTTTGGCGGCTTCAATGTCCGGGGCCCGAGCCTGCAACTGCACCTGAATCATCTCGTAGGTGAGGCGCCCATGGTTTTTCCCGGCGAGCTCTGTTCTGTACTCGAGCAAGGTTTGATTGGCCATGAAGGGGTCATTGGCGGCGTTTTGAAGTCTGGCGAGTTGCAGCACCGATTGAAGTGCATCCTGACTTTCGTTGATGGCGCTTCGGGTCTCCTCGATGAGTGGCAGGAAGTTGCCGTTCAGAACATCCTGGTACCTCTTTATCTCTTTCGAGGTTTTTACCAGAGAGGGATGAACTCGTTCACCGAGGGCGTCAAGGTTGACCGTCTCGGCGATGGGGCTGAGGGTTGCGTAGAGTTTTCTGGGGAGCAATAAAGCAGCCATGCGAAGCAGCGCTTCGTCGGGATGGTTTTGGTCACTGAAGGTCTCGAGGGCTTTTGTTGCTGCGCCGATCCTGTTTCTTTTAAAGAGGTGCTCGGCTTTGGTGAGCAGGGCGTCAGGAAAAACAGGGTGCTCTTTGAGGGCGTGATCGAGAAGTTCGAGGAGCCGTTGGGAGTGTTTTTTTCCTGGGGGCAGCGCGAGCCCGGCGACATAGGCGTATCGGGCTCCCTCTATCCCCGACATCTTGAGCGCGTTTTGTCGGTGGAGGTTGGAGTTGATGGAAGACGTTCGTTTTGCCGCCACGAGAGTGCCGAGTGCGCTGGCTAGCTTGGTTGCTGAGGGGGGGGCTTCGGAGGTGGCGCTTTTGAGGAGTTCAAGGGCGGAGTCTGCTTGAGCTTCAAGGGCGGCCTTGGATTTTTCGTGTCCATAGTGCATGGCCAGTCGGAGTTGGATCCAAGGAAGGATGTCCTCTTGGGCGTCAGGGGTGTCCGCGCGTTGCTCAGCTTCGAGGAGTAACTCATCGTAGTTGAGGCTGTCGAGGGTTGCCTGGGTGATTGGTGCGGGGGCTGTGGCTGGCTCCTTGGGGGCAGGAGCGCTGGGGGCTTCCGCTTTGTCTTTGGGAGCTTTCACGAGGGTGGCTTCGGGTTTCTTTTCGGCCACGGGAGTATTGAGGGCCATGGGCGCTGAGCCCTCG
>JAZAIZ010000032.1:0-14767 GCA_036230545.1 Myxococcota bacterium | reverse complement strand
CAAGAATAATCGAGAGTTGGCTGAGATCATGCCCAGGCACTCTCTGGTCACGCCCTATTTACGTTCTATGCTCGAGGGCTTTGCGGACTCCAATCCCGGTTTTGATATTAATGTGGGGAATGTACCTTTTTGCCTGCTTCCGGAGTGGGGCAGCCGTATGGAGCATGGAGGGCAGGAGACGATCACTCAACCAACAAGTGATGTTGGGCTTCAAGACCAGGTCAACAAATACGAGTGGCACAAGTCGGCCCGGGTCAAAGGGCCACAATGCGAGGGCTGCGCTTTTGGGGTGAGGTGCACTGGCGTTTTTCGCGAGTACGCTGAAATTTACGGGACCGACGAGTTCACGCCCCTGACCTTTGAGGAGCTTGAAGCCGTCGATAGGGAGCAGCGCTCTTTTCCCCTGCTGGCCGAGCACTGGTTTGAGCAGCTTGCTCACGCAGCGGGCTCCGAGTCCGGGCCCGAGGGTTGGAAGGTCCTGCGCTGGGACCCGGACCATCGTCGAAGGAGCGTCGAACTTCGTTTAAGCACCCAAGGGGGCGAAGCTCTCTTAGCGGTGCTCCCTCGGGTGGATCCCCCCTGGACCCCGAACAACGCCTGGGTGCTTTTGAACACGGCTCGTTATACCCTGCGGCTTCAGGCCGCCGAAGGAATCAGCCACGATGCGCTGGGCGCACTGCTGTTGTGGCTGCGTGACCTTCTGCCCGAGGGTGACCGGGGGGAGTTGGATGCACCCCAATTTCTGCGGATGCATCGCTATGGTGAACGATTGCGCTCCAGTGTGGCTCTTTTAACTCGCTCTATGAAGACCTTTCAGCCAGCTCCGGGGTGGATCTGCCGTCCTCCTGAATATCTGGAGGATGAGCTAGGGGCTTCATTGAGGTACAGACGTGAGGGCTCTTCGGACGATGTAGCGGAGGTCACCTTGCGTCTCTATCCGGTGTTTGACGATGAGCGCTCACGGGTAGGCATGTCTCTGGATATTCCTCCCGCTACCCCTCCTGCTGAGGGCCGTTCGGTGGCGAAACGCTTAGTCGCTAAAATCAAGGCCTCGTTGAGTCCGGCATAGCCCACCAGTGCGTTTGCAATCGCGTTGGCTTGTGAAGTAGGCTGCGCCTCTTCAGCGGGTTGTATTATCGCGTAAATATTCAACGGAACGTTGTTTCGGCGCAGATTCGTGACGGCGTTCACCCAAGGAATAAGATCATGGCATTACAAATTGGCAGCAAGGCTCCGGATTTTACCCAGCACTCCACCAGCGGTGAGATCAGCTTTCACCAGTGGAGCGGGACGTCGTGGTGCGTTCTCTTCTCCCACCCGAAAGATTTTACGCCGGTGTGCACCACGGAGCTTGCTCAGGTGTCGCGCTTGAAGGCGGAGTTTGAGAAGCGCAACTGCAAACCCATCGCGTTGAGCGTGGACACAGTTGAAGATCACCATCGGTGGTTTAAGGATATCGAGTCGACCCAAGGCATTGGCATCAACTTTCCCGTGCTTGGTGATGATGACCGGAAGGTAAGCAATCTCTACCAGATGATTCATCCCGAGGCGAATGACACCCTCACGGTGCGCTCTGTCTTTATCATCGACGCCAACAAGACCATTCGCGCTATCATCACCTATCCCGCGAGCACGGGCCGAAACTTTGATGAGATCCTGCGGGTGATTGATTCCCTCCAGTTGACTGACAACCACTCCGTGGCGACGCCCGTCAACTGGAAATCGGGCGACGATTGCGTCATCGTGCCGTCGATTACGGATCCTGAGGAGCTGAAAGCGAAGTTTCCAAAAGGCTACAAGGAGCATACCCCTTATCTGCGCACCACGCCTCAACCATCCTGAGGCGGCTGAGGGGCAGTGCGAGCGGCTTTTGTTGCTGCGTTGAGTTTGCGCCAGAGAGTCGGTGCTCGTGAACCCGTGAGGGGGAGGTTGAAGTTGTAGGATTGGGGTTGGTGCGGAGTATGAAACTCTGCACCAGCCCTTTTTTAATGCTGGTGAGATTCGAGGCTTCGAAGGAAATCGGTGGGGTTAATATAGCGTCGTTGACCGTTGTTGTGGTTCTCGTAGAGCTCAAAGTGCAGGTGCGCTCCGTGGGAGGAGGTGCCGGTGTCGCCGACGTCACCGATGCGCTCACCGGTGTGAACAATGTCGCCGATTCGCAGTCCGGGGCGAATGGCGTTCAGGTGCAGGTAGCGTGAGGAGAGTCGGCCGCCTTCGTGGGCGATTTCAACCCAGAGTCCGGCTTTGGAATTGCGAGCACGGTTGATAAAAACCACCACGCCTTTGCTGGCCGCGTTGACCGGGGTTCCGATGTTACGCGCGAGGTCAACACCACAGTGTCCAAGGCCACATTCCCCAGGACGGTTTCCGGTACGGTAGGCTCCAAAGCGTTGTCCACTGGTGAGGTACCCAACGCGTCCAGAGACGGGACGTATCCAGCCGCCGCCACTTGCTCGGTGCTCCAGGGTCTGCTCGGTGTTGGGGTGGTCCAGGAGTTGCTCGAGGTGAAGCGTGTTGGTGGGGGTAATGGAGGGTTGGGTCTCGCTGGTTCGGGTGGACATGCCCAGTCGAAGGCCGGTGAGGTTCTTCAGCACGGCGGCGGGGCTTTGGGGAGCCTGAGAGCTGAGACACTCAGAGAGTGTGGCGCAGGGCTGGCTCTGTCCCAGCGCGGGGGTGGCCCCGGCGAGAATGGCGATGCTGCTGATGATGGCGATGATGCTTGATTTGTTCATTGGTCTCTCCCTCTTAAAGACGTGTTTCCCTTAAAAGAGTTATCGGGTGGAGGGCTGAGGGGTTTCGTGTTTTTGAGGGGAAAAGAAAGGTTTTTCCGTCAACAAAAACAGGGGGTTAGAGGCCTGACGAGGGCGCTTTTTGGGGTGGGGTGAGGGGGATCACACTCTTGAATGGGATATATTCAGGATGATGCGCTGCGTTGATGGGGCGAGCCTATTTTTTTACAATCACCGAGGATCCGTGCCCAAAGAGTCCCTGGTTGATGGTGAGCCCCACCTGGGGGTTCTCCACCTGCCGGCCCTCCGCCTGACCCCGAAGCTGCCAGGTCAATTCGCAGACCTGGGCGATGGCCTGTGCCGGGACCGCCTCCCCAAAGCAGGCGAGGCCCCCGCTCGGGTTAACCGGGACCCTGCCCCCGAGGGTGGTGACTCCCTCTCTTAAGAGCTTCTCCGCGTCCCCCACTGGGCAGAGGCCGATGTTCTCGTACCAGTCGAGCTCAAGGGCAGAGGAGAGGTCGTAGACCTCGGCGAGGTTGAGGTCCTCGGGCCCAAGTCCCGCCTCTTCGTAGGCGGCCTCGGCGATGGAGTCCCGAAAGGGCGAGTCGGGGAGCGACACGCTGTGGGCGGAGTCTGTCGCAAAATGAGGCATCTCGATGACCGTGTTGGGGTAGCGGGGCGTCATGGTGGAGACCGCCGCGACCCGCACCGGAGCGGTGGTGCGCCGGCGAGCGAACTCCATGCTGGAGAGGATGATGGCCGCGGCTCCATCGCTGGTGGCGCAGATCTCAAAGAGGCGCAGGGGATCGGACACCATGGGCGACTCAAGCACCGACTCCAGGGTGAAGGCTTTGCGGTAGCGCGCGTTGGGGTTGGTGAGCCCGTGTTGAGCGTTTTTAACCTTCACCCTCGCGAAGTCTTCCTCGGTGGCGCCGTAGATCTCCATGCGGCGCCGAGCGTAGAAGGCGAAATACGTAGGGTTGGTGGCCCCGAGCAGTCGAAAGCGCAGCCAATCGGGATCTTCGTGGCGCTCTCCCCCCTGGGGTGCGAAGAAGCCCTTGGGCGCAGAGTCAGCCCCAATCACCAGTGCCACGTCGCACATCCCCGAGAGGATCTGCGCCCGCGCGGTGTGGAGAGCGACGGCCCCTGAGGCGCAGGCGGCATAAACGCTTGAGACCCGGTTGCCGGTCCACCCAAGGGCTTGGGCGAAGGTGGCCCCGGAGATGTTGCCGGGGTATCCACAGCGAAGGGTGTTGGCTCCGGACACCAGCTGCACGTCCTTCCACTCAAGGCCAGCGTCCTGCAGGGCGTTGTTGGCGGCCACGACGCCATACTCAACAAAGTTTTTTCCCCATTTGCCCCAAGGGTGCATTCCCACGCCAAGGATGGCGACTTCTTTTTCCACGGTGATTCTCCTTGTGATTCGCTTAAGGGGTTGGAAGGGGCTTCCACTTCCAGGTGACCACGTCCTCGCCATCCTCCTGGTAGAGAGGCTCAAGCACCAACTCCACCTTCATGCCCGCCTTCAGGTCGGCGGCGCTGAGGCCATCCACCATCTGGCCCAGCACCACCATTTTCTCTTTGTCGAGCTCAACCGCGGCAATGGTGCAGGGTTTGAAGGGCTCCGGAGAGATGTAGGGAGCCGGTGGGGCGTAGTGATTGGTGGTGAACGACCACACCTTGCCGGTGCGGCTCAGCTCCACCTCGGAGAACTCCCGGCTGGTGCATTGCGGGTTGCGGCAATACAAGGTCTCTTTGGGAAAGAAAAAACTCCCACAGCCCGCACACCGGGTTCCAAGGAGGGCCGGGCGCTCGGGGTGGAGGGTAAACCATCCTTCGATGGCCGGCTTCAGGGGAGATGCTGTGCTCATGGTGATGTTGTCCTGTTCAAGGGGGCCACGGGGAGTGAGAAGGTCAGGGGGTCGCTTGCTCCCTGACTAAATCAAGCGCGACGTCTTCAATCATGTCTTCCTGCCCGCCCACGGTTTTGCGTCTGCCCATCTCAACCAGGATGTCTCGAGACGAGACACCGTATTTGGCCGCCGCACGCTGGGCAAAGAGCAGAAAAGAGGAGTAGACCCCGGCGTAGCCAAGCACCAGCGCGTCCCGGTCAATGCGAATGGGTTGGTCCATCATGGGCACCACCACGTCCTCGGCCACGTCCATGATCTTGTAGAGATCTACGCCGTGAACCACCTCCATGCGATTGAGAACCGCCACAAAGACCTCAAGGGGGGTGTTGCCCGCGCCGGCACCCAGCCCCGCAGCAGAGCCGTCGATGCGGTTGGCTCCGGCCTCAATGGCGGCGAGGCTGTTGGCGATGCCCATGCCGAGGTTGTGGTGTCCATGAAATCCAAGCTCGGTGCTGTCCTTGAGCTCGGTTCGCAGCAGACCGATGCGCTCGGTGACGTGGGAGGGGAGCATATAACCCGCCGAGTCGGTGCAATAGATGCAGTTTGCGCCGTAGCTCTCCATGAGCAGTGCTTGCTCCAGCAGATCCTCCGGGGTCACCATATGGGCCATCATCAAGAAACCCACGGTGTCGACCCCCAGCGCCTCGGCGATGCCGATGTGCTGGGCGGCAACGTCCGCCTCGGTGCAGTGGGTGGCGATTCGAATGGTGGACACGCCGCAGTCCACCGCCATCTTCAGGTCATCCACCGTGCCGATTCCTGGCAGTGAGAGCGCGGACACCCGGGCGTTCTTCAGCTTTGGTATCACCGCGCGCAGGTACTCCTGGTCGGAGTGCATGGGGAAGCCGTAGTTGATGGAGGTACCGCCGAGGCCGTCGCCGTGGGTGACCTCAATCAGGGGGACCCCCGCGTCGTCGAGGCGCGTGGCCACCTCGATCATCTGGTCGAGGCTGATTTGGTGTTGCTTGGCATGCATGCCGTCTCGAAGACTCATGTCGTGCAGGGTGACTTGTTTTCCTTTGAGGTCCATCGACGGTCTCCTTAGGCGCGGGTGGCGTTGAGTTGCAGGGTGCCTTTGTAGATCTCCTCGGCGAAGAGCTCCCCGGTTTTGAGGGCGGCGGCGGTCATGATGTCGAGGTTGCCGGCGTATTTGGGGAGGTAATCCCCGAGGCCCTCCACCTCCATAAACACCGACACCCGGCGGCCGTCAAACACCGGCCCGTTCTTCAACTGGTAGCCGGGGACATACTTTTGCACCTCGGCCACCATCTCGTGAATGGATTGCGTGATGGCCTCCTCCTGCGGTGTGTCCTCGGTTAGACAGTGGATGGTGTCACGCATGATGATGGGGGGCTCGGCGGGGTTGATGACGATGATGGCCTTGCCGGTTTTGACCTTGCCCACCGCCTCAATGCCGGCGCGGGTGGCGCGGGTGAACTCGTCAATGTTGGCGCGGGTGCCCGGACCGATGGAGGCCGAGGCCACCGTGGCGATGATCTCACCGTATTCAACCGGCTGAACCCGGCTCACCGCCGCCACCATGGGGATGGTGGCCTGTCCACCGCAGCTGACCATGTTGACGTTCATAGTGTCGCCCACTTGCTCTCGCAGGTTGACCGGGGGAATGCAGTAGGGGCCCACCGCGGCGGGGGTCAGGTCAATCATCAACACGCCCGCTTCCTGCAGGGCGGGGGCGTGGCGCAGGTGCGCCCGGGCAGAGGTGGCGTCGAAAGCGATTTGGACACCGCTCTCGTTGAGGTGGGGAAGCAGGCCGTCCACGCCCTCGTGGGTGGTGCGCAGTCCGAGGTCTGCGGCGCGCTTGAGGCCGTCGGAGCGCGGGTCAATGCCCACCATCCAAACCGGCTCAATCCAGTCGCTGCGCAGGGCTTTGTAGAGGAGGTCTGTTCCGATGTTTCCCGAGCCAATGATGGCTGCTCTTGCTTTCATGCTGGTTGCTTCTCTTTTCTGTTCAAGTGAAATGAACGGAGGCGGTGCCGATACCTTCAATTTCAAGGGACATGCTGTCGCCGGCCACCACGGGTTCCAGGGGTACCCAGGAGCCCGAGAGGATCACCTCGCCCTTCTGGAGAGAGACACCAAACTGACTGAGGGTGTTGGCCAGCCAGGCCACACAGATGAGGGGGTTGCCCAAAACGGCTGAGCCAAAGCCGCGGCTGATCACGGCGTCGTTTTTGCGAACGACCATCTCCGGGGTGGCCAAATCAAGCCCCTTGGGGAGCACCGCGGGTTCTCCAAGCACAAAGAGCCCGCAGGAGGCGTTGTCGGCGACGGTGTCCTGGATTTTGATCTGCCAGTTCTCGATGCGGGAGTCGACCACCTCAAAGCAGGGCATGACATACTCGGTGGCCGCCAGGACGTCTTCCACGGTGACACCGGGGCCCTTGAGGTCCTGGCACAGGCGGAAGGCCAACTCGCCTTCGGCTCGGGGTTGGATGAGCTCCTCGCTGATGGGCATGTTCGCGCCGTTCTGGTAGACCATGCGATCGGTGAGGTAGCCAAAGTCAGGTTGATGGACGTTGAGCATCTCCTGCACGGCCTTGCTCGAGACGCCAATCTTTTTGCCGATGATCCGCTCGCCATCGGCGAGGCGGCGGTTCACCATGCGCAGGGAGATCTGATAGGCGTCCTCAATGGTGATGTCCGCTTCACGTGCGGTGAGGGGGGCCACGGTGGTGCGCTGGCGCAGAGCGCCGAAGAGCTCATCCCCGTAGTGATGGATGGTGTCGAGGTTCATGGTGCTCGCTTTCAATGCCTATTCTTCGTTGAGAAAATCCACGCACTCTTGGTTGAAGGTGGCGGCGTGCTCCACCATGACCCAATGCCCGCATTCGGAGATCAGGTTCATGCGGATGTCGCGGCAGCGCTCGGCAAGGGTGGTGGCGCCGGTGGGAGGGCAGAACTGGTCGTCCATGCCCCAAAAGCCGAGGATGGGGCAGGCGATGTCCTTCAGCTGCTCGGTCTGGTTGGGGACGCGCATGGTGGAGATCACTGTTTTGGGTTGGGTGACGGCGATCTCGTAGCGCTCGTCGATGATGGCGTCGGTGATGAGGTCCTCGTTAAAAAGTTGCAGCTTGAATGTCTCGAGCATGCCCTCTTTGGTGATGCCTTTTTTGCCAAAGAACGTGCGCATCATGCTCTGAATGCCGGCCATCTCCATGTAGACCTCGCGCTCTTCGAGTCCCCCGGGGGCCATCAGGATCAGTTTGTGCACCAGATCTGGATTGTTGAGCGCCATGCGGATGCACACAGCGCCCCCCATGGAGTTGCCCACCAGGGCCACCCGCGGGATGTTGAGGAGCTGCAGCATCTGCTCGAGGGCCTCTACCATAAACGAGAGGGTGTACTCCGCGTCTTCGGGCTTGCTCGAGTAGCCGTAGCCGGGCAAGTCGGGGATGAGGGTGCGGTAGCCGTGCTGGTTGAAGTAGGGGGTGTTTCCCTTGAAGTTGCTCCAGCCGCTGGCGCCGGGGCCGCTGCCGTGAACAAAGAGGACCGGGATCCCTTCGCCCTGGTCGTGGTAGTGCAGCTTCAGGGTGTTGTTTAAGTCGAGGTAGTTGCCTTCGGGGAGACCCATGGTGATTGCTCCTGGTTATTTTTTGCGGGGGGACACAAGGTGAGGCGGGTGATGGCCCCACTCGCTGATGCGGTCGTGGGTGGTCACCTCCCAGGTGGCGTCATCCACCTGACGTCCGCCGCAGCCAAACTCAAATTGAAACCCCGAGGGGGTGCGGGCATAAAACGAGAACATGCGGTCGTTGGGGTGTCGCCCGAGGGTCTGCATAATGCGCACGCCATGTCGGATGCAGCGGTCGTAGCAGAGCCCCACGTCATCCACGCTGGAGACCTCCAGCATGAAGTGATGCAGACGCTTTGGCTGCTGCGCTCCGAAGGCCACGGAGTGGTGGCGGGAGTTGGCGTGCAGAAAGGCGATGTCCACGGGGTAGCCGTGAATCTCACAGCGGATATAATCGCTGAGCCGAAATCCGAGGAGATTGGAATAAAACTCAAGGCTCTCCTGCTGGGAGTTGGCGGTGAGCACCGCGTGCCCGAGGCCTTGTTGGTCTGCGATGAAGCTCCCCAGCAGCACGGGGGACTGAAAGGCGCTCTCGGCCAGGGTGGGGCCAAAATAGATCTCGGTGGGGATGCCGGCGGGGTCTTCGAATTGAAAGAGGGCCTCCACTCCACGGGCGCTGCGCTCCTCGGGGGTGCCTTCGCGGATGGTGACACCGGCCTGCTTTAAGCGCTCGACGCAGGCGGAGAGTTCTTCGGGACTTGCGGTCTCCCAGCCCACCACCACCAGGTCGTCGGCCTGGTCGGGGGTGATGAGCAGGCGGTAGGTGTGACCATCCATGCGAAGGCGAAAGCCTCCGTCCTCTTGCCGGTGGCAGAGTTCAAGGCCGAGGACTTCGGTGGTGAAGCTCTCCCAGGCGGCGAGGTCGCTGACTCCAAAGCCGAGGTAGCCTAATTGTGCGACGGCCATTCAAATACTCCTTGAGGGTCAGGGGCGCGCTCTGCGCGACGGATGGTTTAGAGAAAGAAGTCCGTGGTTTTTAACCCGAGCATCACGCCGCCGTAGTTGCGGGCAGACTTGAGGGGGTTGTTGGCGTAATGCGCCCGGGCTGCGTGGATGTCCCGCCAGTATTGGTTGAGCCGGTTGTCCAAAAAGATGGCCCCGCCGCCGCTTGTGGCGAAGAGCTCGTCGACGGCCTGGACGCATTTGTCGGTGGCGCTGGCGCTGTTCATGCGGTAGCGTACGCGCTTTTTAAGGGGGATGGGCTCGCCTTTCTCAGCGCAGGCCATCATCTCATCGTAATCCCTGCGCAGCAGGGTGCGCACCTCATCGAGGAGCATGGCCGCGTTGGCGGCGACCTCTGAGCTGGTGGGGTCCTGGGTGACTTTCACCCCGTCGGCTCGTCCGACCCGTTTGCTTGTGACCTCGCAGTAGGCGTCGAGGGCCCCGGCGGCCATGCCGATGGCCGGGGTGGCCACGGTGCGGGTGAAGATTTGCCCAAAGGGCAGCTTGAAGAGGGGAGAGGGGTTGACGCCCTGACCGGGGCTCTTTTGACGAAAGCCGTCGGCCATGCGGTGGGTGCGGTGCTCGGGCACAAAGCACTTGTCGATGACGATGTCCTTGCTGCCGGTGCCCTTGAGCCCCGAGACAAACCAGGTGTCGTCGATGGTGTAGTCCTTGCGGGGCACCAGAAAGGTGCGCATGTCGGGGACCTGGCCCTCTTCACTTGGCGGCACAAAGCCCCCCAGAAAGGCCCACTCGCAGTGGTCGCAGCCGCTGGAGAAGCCCCACCGACCGCTGAACTCATAGCCTCCCTCCACGGGCTTGACCTTGCCGGCGGGCATGTAGCTGGAGGAGATCAACACAGTGGAGTCTTCACCCCACACCTCTTCCTGGGCCTTCTCCGAAAAGAGGGCCATCTGCCAGTTGTGCACGCCGATGACCCCAAGGACCCACGCCGTGGAGGGGCACCCTTTGGCCACCTCGATGCACACGTCAAACCAGGTGTTGGGGTGCACTTCATAACCACCCCAGCGTTTGGGCTGAATCAAACGAAAGAAGCCCGCCTGATGAAGATCTGCGATGGTCTCGGGGGGGAGGATACGCTGTTCATCTGCGCTTTGGCAGCGCGCGGCGAGTTTGGGTGCGAGTTCTTTAGCACGCTGGACAAATTGCGCCTCGTCGATTTGAGAGTGAGTGACAAGCGATGTCATGAAGGTCTCCTTTATTCCTCTAGCTTAAAGACACGTTGGGCGTTCTCTCGCAGGAACTTTGGCCAGACGTTGTCACGAAAGGGCACATCGCTGAGCTCGGTGAAGATTCGGTCGAGGGAGAGGCCCATGGGAAAATAGCCGGCGTACATGATTTTGTCGGCGCCTCGGGTGTTGGCGTAGTCGATGATAGCTTTGGGGTAATGCTTGGGGGCGAAGGCGCTGGTCATATAATAGAGGTTGGGGTATTTGAGCATTAGTTTGACCGCAAGGTCGGCCCAGGGTTCAGCGCCGTGGCGCATGACAAATTTCAGCTCCGGAAAAAACCAACACACCTCGTCGATGAGCTCGACTTTTTGTGCATCCATGGGGAGGCGGGGACCGGGGACCCCCACGCAGGTGGCGATGGGAATGTCGAGTTCAACGCATTTGGCGTAGATGGGGTACCACTTTTTGTCGTTGATGGGCACCTGTGGGCAGAGCCCCGAGGGAAAGCCGGTGACGCATTTGATGTCATACTGCTTGAAGCAGCGCTCGATGGTGCGTACCTCCTCCATGCCCTTGTTGGGGTTGGCGTGATAGGAGCAGATGAAGCGATCGGGGTAGCGGGCGAGGGCCTCGCGGGCGACGGCGTTGTCGTCGGTGACCCCAAACATGGCCTTCTGGATGTTGTGTCGATCCATCTGCGCGATGGTGTAGGCGATGTAGTCGTCCTGGGGGCCGGCGTCGGGGATGTTTTTAAACATATACTGCGCGGGCATGGTGAATTGTTGACGGCTCTCTTCGTCGAGAAAGAGCGGCTTCATGAACTCGTACCAGTCGCTGTTGTCTTCGCCCGGAATATTGAGCATCAGGTCAATCACCTGAACGTCGGTGGGCATTCCCATGGTGCGTTCCCCTCGCGTTAGCCGAACGGTTAAGGTTCGGCTTCTTATTTTACCACGTTTTGCCCGCCTGCAGGTATCACCAAAAGCGTCAGGTTCATCGCTGCGTTAACTTCAAACGCGCTGACACGCGCAGGGGGCAGCGGACGATGAACCCACGAAATAGAACACGTTCTATTGGTTTGTCCAGTCCTTTTTGTTGTGGGGTTGTGCTGGGGAGGGTGATTTAGTGGTCGTATTATTGGAAACTTTGGGGTGGTTTTAGTATGGATGATTTGTTTAACCGGATGGTGAAGAGTTGGCGTCCTGGGGGAGTGATTGGGGAAGGAAAGAGTGGGATGAAGGGTAAGCGTGTGGGGTGTGCTTGGCGTGGATGGGTGATGCTCGGAGTTGGCCTGTGGATGGGCTGCTCTCTAGATGCGTCCATCATCAATGATGCAACCATTACGATTCTGGAAGATGAAGCGATCCTTGAGGGACCTCCTGATGAGAATTGTGACAGCGTGGAGGTTGTCTACGATCTCCAGGGCAGCCGGCTAAAGATCAAGGAAACTCCCATGCAGATGGGAGACACCCTGGCCACCATTGGGCCCGGGCGTTTGGTGTTGAGGTTTTCAGCGGACACCGAGGGGAACATCGTCGAGGGCCCCGTGGTTATTAGCTCCTATGACCTATTTTACCGATTTCGGGTGGTCGACATCGACACCAACATGGCCACCGAGGCCCGGGCCGATGAGTGTGGTGTTGCAGAGGGGTATTACAGTGACCAGAAAATCGTTTGGGACTCACCGGTCAGAGGCTATCATGTTCAGGGGACCATCACGTGCCACAACAGGATCCCCGGTGCGTGCGAGTTTGTGGGCTTGCGGAAGGGTGTGCCCGATAAGCGTGACTCAACAAGGGACCAGCTCATGAACTCCTTCACCTTTGATTCAGGCATGGGCTTTACGATGCCGTGGGTGCAGCTTTATGAGAACGAGAGCACGGGGGAGGCCCATCTCTCTCTGGCGGGGCGCGAGGTGCGTCGCGGGCGGTGCCGGGTTGGGCCTGTGTGCGAGGGGGAGCCAGAGCCTGAATTGGAATAGCTCGCCCCATCGAGGGAAGTGTCTGCTCAGTTTTGGTTTGTCAGTTCTTTAGTCCCACTTGATCCAGCATAAAGGCATACTCAAAGGCGAGGTCCTTGAGGTGGCCATAGCGTCCGGAGGCCCCGCCGTGTCCGGCGCCCATGTGGGTCTTGAGGAGGAGGGGGTTGTCGTCGGTTTTGTGGGCTCGCAGCTTGGCGGTCCACTTGGCTGGTTCCCAATAGTGCACCCGAGAGTCGTTGAGCCCGGCCACCACCAGCAGGCCGGGGTAGTCCTTGGCCTCGACATTGTCGTAGGGGGAGTAGGCCGCGATGGTCTTGAAGTCGGCGGGCCGATTGGGGTTTCCCCACTCTTCCCACTCGGTAACCGTCAGGGGGATGGTGGCGTCGAGCATGGTGTTGACCACGTCCACAAAGGGCACCCCGGCCACCGCCGCCTTGAAGAGATCGGGACGCAGGTTGAGCACAGCTCCCATAAGCAGTCCCCCGGCGCTGCGGCCTTCGATCACAAGTCGATCGGAGCGGGTGTACTTTTGAGCGATGAGGTGTTCGGCTGCGGCGATGAAGTCGGTGAAGGTGTTGCTTTTGTGGGTGAGCATGCCGTCGAGCTTCCACCGTCGCCCAAACTCTCCACCGCCGCGCACGTGGGCGATGGCGACCACCATGCCGCGGTCCAGCAGAGAGAACCACTGGGATTTAAAATAGGCGTCGTAGGGGACCCCGTAGGCGCCATAGCCATAGAGCAGCAGGGGGGCTTTGCCCTTGCGCCGGGTGGTTTTTCGGTAGACCAGGGAGATGGGCACTCGGGTGCCGTCGGGGGAGGTGGAGAAGATACGCTCGGTGACGTAGCGGCTGCGCTCATAGCCGCGCACCGGCTCTTCTTTAAGGAGCGTGCGGGTTTTGGCGCTCATGCGGTAGTCGAAGGTGGACTCCGGGGTGATCATGGAGGTGTAGCCAAAGCGGAGGGTGGGGGTGTTGAACTCAAGGTTGGCCCCGGGCCACACTTCGTAGGTGGGCTCGCTAAAGGTGATGTAGTGGGAGCGATTGTTGGCCAGGGTGATGACCCGCAGCTGCGGGAGGCCCTGGCCGCGCTCGTAGAGGACGATGTGGTTTTTGAAGGCCAGCACGCGCGAAAGGGTGGTCTCGTCGTGGTGAGGGATGACGGTGGTCCAATGGGCCTTGCCGGGAGTGGTGACGGGGGCCTGCATGAGCTTGAAGTTGATGGCGTCTTCATTGGTGAGGATAAAGAAGCGGTTGCTGTGGTGGTCCACTCGGTATTCGACGCCCTGCTGGCGGGGTTGAAGGACCTGCAGAGGTTTGTGCGGTGTGTTGGCATCGAGGTAGCGAACCTCACTTGTGACCGCGCTCAGGAGCGAGAGGAGGATGTAGTCGCCGCTGCGGGTGCGCTCAACCTCCACGAAGAAGCGCTCGTCATCTTCCTGGTGGACGATGGTGTCGGTGGAGGAGGGGGTGCCCACGGTGTGTCGGATGAGGCGGTGGGGCCGGTTGGCGTGATCGATGGTGGTGTAAAACACCGTGGCGTTGTCGTTGCCCCAGGCGAAGGTGTAGTAGGTGTTGTCGATTTTGTCGGGGAAAAGTTTGCCGCTTTGGAGGTCCTTAAAGCGCAGGGTGTGGCGCTCGTCACCGGAGTCATCAACGGAGAAGGCCAGGAGGTTGTGGTTGGGGCTGACGGAGAACACGCCCACGCTGGTGTAGTCTTTGCCTGCAGCTAGGTCGTTGACGTCGAGCAGCACCTCCTCGGGGGCATCAAGGCTGCCCTTTTTGCGGCAGTAGAGCTTGTAGGGTTTTCCGGCCTGGGTGCGGGTGTAATAAAAATAGTCGCCCTTGCGCGCCGGGACGCTGTTGTCGTCCTCCACGATGCGTTGCAGCATCTCTTCATAGAGTTTCTGTTGCAAACCCTTGGTGTGGCGCATGCGCTCTTGGGTGTAGGTGTTTTCGGCTTCGAGGTAGGCGATGGTATCGGGGTTTTCCTTGTTGCGCAGCCAGGCGTAGTTGTCGACCCGCTTTTCTCCGTGCAGGGTGGTGACACTGGGGATGGTGGCGGCCATCGGGGCAGTGGGCCGAACTTTCGGGGAGACCGCGGCGGCCTTTTTGTTTTTCATGACGCCGGTGCAGCCGACGGTGAACGATAACAGGAACAGGGCTGCGCACCCTTGGGTGAATTTCACGGGGATCTCCTCTTTTGCGCGTGGTTTTGGGTGTCCGCCGGGTAGGGGCCGAGCGGGACGCCGCGCTTGTAGCAGCGCGTGGAGGGGAAGACAATGTGGGGAGGGTGGGTGTGCGTGTTCGAGGCGGATATTACTCCCGGAAAGAGCATTGCATTTGGGAGATTTCTTCTCTAGGAGGCCGAGCAATTGGAGGTTTTATGAGTCTGTTTCCGAAGAAGAAGTTGGTTGTTTA
>JAZAIZ010000031.1:0-34148 GCA_036230545.1 Myxococcota bacterium | reverse complement strand
CAAACACTTCCGCATAGGGCGCCGGAGACTCCAGGGTGATCACCGGGCCGCTCGCCTCCAACGCGACCTCGGGCTCGTCTTCGAGTTCAGAGACTGCATCCGGTGAGGGTTCGCCTTGGATCTCTGGAGAAGGAAACACAAAATGCCTGAGGTTCTCCTCCGCACAGTCGCCGGACACCGAACAGCGCTGCCCGGCCTGCTCTTCGGTGCACCCGCTCAGCAACCCAAGCAGAAACACAAGTCCGACTATGAGACCACGGCCAATCACTTCATACTCCCGGTGAGACGAAAATAGTCTTCTTTTCTTGATATCGAATCGCTGTCGAGGCTCCAGACCGAGTCCTGACTGATATCCACAAAATCAGCCACGTTAAATTCAGGCAGGGGGATCTCCTTAAAAACGTCCGACAGCAGGTTCGGCACCACCAGCCTCATCAAACGCGTGAAGAGATCGGTCATCTGCGCGTGGTACCCGGAGGAGTCAATCTCGGTGATCTCAACCCAAACCTCCGGATGGGAGTCAAAAACCATCTTGATCGCGTTGCTTCCCGGAACTCGTTCGAGGCGGGTCCCCTGAATCATCGACAGATAGAGCTTCACCTTCACCGAGGCGAGGTCAGCGCCGCTCACTCCAATCGCCTGCGCGAGGTTGACGTCCGCCGTGATGAAAGCATCTCCCAAAGCGAGTTCCACCTGATTGCCATTTCTTCCCGGCATCAGCATGGGAGGCATGGTGGCGTCCAGAGAGAGCGCGACCCCGTCAATGCCCGCAGCAGACGCCATGGAGGCGAGGTCATCAATGGCGAGAGCTCCCCCGTACCATAAAGCCCAAAGCACCTGATTGAGGGTGTTATCGTTAAGCCCTACCCCAAAGGAATAAGCGGGGCTGAAATTGGGCAGAGTCGCGCTTCGATAGACGGGGCCTTTAGCGTCCGCGGGAATCGTAGCGCCGCGGCTGGCGGGGTACACCTGCGTGTAGAGCCCAAGATCGACGTAGCCCGCGGTCTCGGGGCCACCAAACTTCAGATAATCCAGTCCCGCCGCGAAACTCAGGCTCATTGAAAGCGGTTCAGGAATATCAAAGCTCTGCGCAACCTGAATATCGTTAAAAAAATCGGACGAGAGGTCTCCAACCTGAGACCGAATCACCCCCGAGAGCATCTCCTCAAAGGGCTCCTCCAGCACCGCGATGATCTTATTGACCATTTCATTAAGGTCATCGTTCATAAAACCCAGAGAGCCCCAGTCAAAATCCAGAGTAACGTCCTCAAAATTGACGCTCACGCATCCTGCGCAAAACGAAACATCAATATTTCCTTGATTGAAGGTCGCCGTCGCGGACCCGTCAATCTCCATACCACCAACCCGCACATCACCGGTGAGGGTCTCCACCAGGCCCCCGTTACACTCCATGTCCAGGGCTCCATGAATCTGCAGAGGAACCACGATGTCCTTCACCGACGCCTTTAATTTGATTCCGTCTTCAACGGCTCGAATATACTCCACCACTGGCGCGCCAATTTCGACACCACCGTTACGCTTAACCCAAAACCCGCTCACCTCGTTGGTCACCGTTTCACCATCACAGGAGTAATCAACCGTCTTAAGGTCCCCTTGACCGTCGTTGGCCGTTTCGGGGGAAAAGAGCAATTCCTGAGGAAGCGCGTCGCTCAGGTCAAGATCTCCAAGGACGTTCTGCACCAGAGTCGCGAGGTCATCCTGGTCCTGCCGGTACTCATCATCCAGTCCCATTTGATTAAGGTGAGCCAGCAGCCCCGTCTGCACTCTGGCAGCGGCAACATCCTGCAGCGCCGCCGGCAAATACGAAGGGCTCCTGAAGAACGAATGCGCCGCGTCCATCCGGTTGCCACACTCATCCACCGCCGAAGCCTGCACAATGGACATTCCCCAACGACTGTTGGCCTCCTTTGAAAATGAATTCGTCAGCGAGCTCCCGCTGACATCCACGGACTGCCCTGCTACGGTGAGGGAGGTCAAAGGGCTCAAGGCATCCGTCGCCGTCCCCATAACATCCACCAGGCTGTCTTGCAGGGTCCCTGCCTCAAGCATCTCGCTCCGAACAGGACTGGTAAACGCGATGGTCGGAGGTGTCGAGTCAACACGAACGTTCGCCTGAAAAGAGGACGCGCTCGCCCCGCTGTCGAGTTCTCCCCCGAGGGTCACGCTAATATCATAATCCCCTTCTGCAATAAAACGCAGGTTGCCCGACTCCCCCACTGTAAATCCCGTATTGGGAATCACCGACACGCTAATGGCAGGCTCCACCACGGGGTTTCCCCAGCGGTCGATCACATCGTAGGTAATGGGAAACGAGACATCCTGCCAATAGCAATCCTGCTGGAGGATCTGAACCTCCCAATGAAATGGCAATCCCGCCACAACCTGTGCCACCGCCGGCGAGTTGTCTCCGGCTGCGAAGCCCGCGACCTGACAAAACACATAATAGTCTCCGGACCTGGCCACGGAAAAAGACGCGTCGTTAACCACCAGCCCGTTTTGCAAAGGCTGGCTGTTGTCCTCGGCCACCACTTGGTAGGAGGTATCATGGCCCGAGAGAGCGTTATTCCAGGCGTCAAAGACGCTGCAGGTAACGCCCACCGCCTCAGTGGCACGCACGGTTTCCTCACTCAAGGTAGTCTCGGTGCGATAGGGATTGCCAGGCAACACCGTCAACGCCGCCGGACTTGAGTCAACAACCGTCCCATACTGACACGCAACATTATAGGTCCCCGCGGTGGTTCCATGAACAGTCACCTTCACACCGTCTACCGAGACCTGGGTAATGGAGCTGTCCTTCTCAAGGGAGAGTTCCCCACCCTCCGCAACGAGGTCTTCCGCCCCCAGGAGATTATCAAAGGAGTCATAAATAGCGCAGGCGACCTCCACAGAGGCACCAGCGAGCGCCGAAGTCACAGAGAGCGCCGTGTCTGCACGTTCGGGGGCCCCGGGAGTAACGGTGATCGTTAACCCAACCTCGTCTCGAATCTCTGTATCGGGTACGGAGCACTTAACTGAATAAGTCCCGGCCTTCGTGGCCGTGAAGGTCGCGATAAACCCATCAATGGTCACATCCCCTGGAGGCGGAGAAATGTCCACCTTCACCGGCGCCGCCTTAATCTGTTCCCTGTCACGGGACACAATGCACCGAATCCGAGCCTGCTCCCCGGCTTTAACCTTCAACGAATCCGAGAAGGTCTCCACCATCGCTCCACTGAGGTCCAGGGGTTTGCTTTTGCCTTTGAACGAACCAGTGATTTGATTCAGGTCACACGCCCCCACCAACAAAACTAACAACACACCAAATGCAATCCGTTTATCCATACCTCTATTTTTAACAACTTAGGGGGGATTTACCACAAAGAAACAAACGCATTGAAACAGAATTATTCAAAAGGATTCAGCAGTTAGAGAATTTTTTCTCCTCCAGCAGCGTCTATGGCGGCACAAAAGGGGATTAACCGGGTGGACCACCCCAGAGATCGCCATGTCGCAAAAAGCAACAACAACATCAAGTACCTGGAGAAGTTCGCCCCTCTTTTGGCGGGTTCCTTAAGTGAACTATCCCGACTTTTCCGGTGCAAAACCTGAACGAGCGCTCGTACAAGCAAGGAGCCCAGGATCATCAAAAAACGACGGCAGCGACTAAAACCAGGCAGGTGGAGATATTTCACCCTTCGTACATCGCCTCAATCTCATCCCCGAAGTGCTCATTAACGACCTTGCGCTTCACCTTCAACGTGGCCGTGAGTTCTCCCGCTTCCACGGAGAGGGGACGATCCAGAATCGTAAACTTTCTGACATGCTCCACTCGAGCGAAGGCCTCGTTCACCGCATCTATTTCAGCCTGAAGGTAGTCCCTGGTCACCCCGCTTCCCCAGGCGTCATCAACGGACATGCCGTGGGAATGTGCAAAACGCTCCAACTCCTCGGGGTCGAGGGAGATCAGCGCGCTCAGATATTTGCGACGATCGCCGATCACCACCGCCTCCCCAACAATGTCGGTGTTTTTGATAGCCGCTTCGATATTCTTTGGAGCGATGTTCTTGCCGCCAGCGGTGATGATAATGTCCTTTTTGCGACCGGTGATGGACAGAAACCCAGCGGAGTCCACTTCCCCAAGATCCCCCGAATGAAGCCAGCCGTCGACGAGCGTCTCCCGAGTGGTCTCTTGATCCTTAAAGTAGCCCGCAAAAACGTTGGGCCCCTTCACCAGGATCTCCCCATCCTCGCCCCACTTCACCTTCACCCCGGGCAGAATCGGCCCCACGGTGCCATAACGGGTCCTCCCCGGAACGTTAAAGGCGGTGGGACCGCAGCCTTCGGACTGACCGTAGACTTCGTGCACGATAACATCAAACCCCGCGAAAAACTCCAGCACCTCCTGGGCGATGGGGGCCGCACCTGAGATGCACATCCTCGCTTTGCCCAACCCCACAGCCTCCTTTAAGGGAGAGAAAACCAGACGATTGGCCACAAGGTAGCGTGCCTGCAAAAGCGGACTCAGGGTGCTCTTCTGATTCTTTTGCGCCGCGACCTCACGACCAACCCCCTGCGCCCACTTAATCAGCTGTGCCTTTGGCCCATCAGCCAGCTTTAATTTATTGACGATGCCCGTATAAAGCTTCTCCCAAATACGGGGCACGCCAAAAAACACGGTGGGCTGAACCGAGCGCAGGTTTTCTGGCAACGCGTCGAGAGACTCGGCGAAATACACCGCGCAACCGCCGGAGACCGGCCCGTGCAGGGTGAACATCTGCTCGGCAATATGCGACAGAGGCAAATAGGAGAGGGTGCAGTCATCCGGCCCCAGATTGACGAGGCCGCGGGCGATTCTGGCGGTCCAGGCGAGGTTCCCATGGGTGAGCATCACCCCTTTGGGGGGCCCCGTGGTTCCGGAGGTGTAAATCAGCGTGGCGACCTGATCCGGCTGCAGAGCCTTCACCGACTCCTCCACCCGGCCCTCCTCCACCGACTCGCCCCTGGCCAGAAACGCGTCCCAACTAAGCACCATCGGGTCTTCCACCGACTCGGCGGCCCGCATCATGACCACATGGCGCAACTTCGGCAAACGGTGGCGCTCCTGCCGAACCTTCTCCCACTGCTCCCTGTTTTCAACGAGGATGAGCGGCGCCTCCGCGTGCTCGACGATGTATTGAACCTCCCCGGGGGAGCAGGTGGTATAGATACCAGCGGGGACCCCCCCCACGGCCATCGCGGCCAAATCCATCACCACCCACTCCGGTCGATTGAAGCCCAGAATGCACACGGCCTCACCAGCCCCGATTCCCAACCCGTGCAGTGCCCGGGCCGCCAATCGAACCTCCTCCACGTAGGCACGCCAGGTGGTGGGGAGCCACGCCTCGTTGCGCCAAACATAGTAAGCCGGCGCGTTCGGCCGGATCCTCTCCTGCCGAAAAAATCGAGATAGAATGGTCTCCGCAGGCACCGCTCTCCCCTCCCCGAAGCCAAATAGCTCCCCTGCTCTGAGGGTATCCCCCATCCCCGGTCTCCAGCAAGGGGCATCTCAGCGCCCCCAAGTGACTAAACCGGCACATTATATCAATAGTTGCGAGCCCACGCATTTAGAGGCATAGTGCCCAGCATGGGATCGGACCCGCCCCCCTCTCCGACCGATCGGCCAGACAACGCCCCTCGTGAGGACGAAGCCCCCAACACGGACTCTGCCGTCAGGGATTCGGTGCGCCCTGAAGCACCAAGCGCCCCCCCTTCGAGCAAACCCGATTCCACACCCGCGTGGCTGCCCGATCTCTTTGACGCGGCACAGAGCTTCACCGCGGCCCACAAAGAGCCAGAGTTTTTCAACACCCTGCGACATTATTCCAACCAGGACATTTTTGCCGCGAGCCAGCACCTCATCGACAGCCCTCAGCCCGACCTGCAACGCTGCGGTCTTAAGATGCTCGGCAGTATCACCCCCAGCTCGCAGCAGGGAGCCCTGGCCACCTCCGTGCTCCTGAACACCATCGCGCTATTGAGCCCTCCCCTCACGGCGGCCGCGATCCTATCCTTGAGCCGGCTGGCCCCTGAGCCCTTACTGGACCTCGCCCCCAAGCTCATGGAGCATCGCGCCTCGGAGGTGCGAAAAGCTTTCGCCATCGCCTGTGGACACATCGGCACCCCGGACGCCCTGGACTGCTTGCTGACCCTCAGTGACGACGACGCTCCCTCGGTTTGCGCCTGGAGCATGCTGGGCTGCCACAACGCAGGCCCCCAGGACGACCCGGAGCTTCAAGAGGCCCTTGAGCACCATCTTTCAGAAGAGACCCACTCCCCGCACGCCCTCCTGCAAAGCCTGGCCACTGCCCGGGACCCCAGCCTCGCAGCCTACCTCCTCGAGGCCCTTGAGCAGCCCACCGTTCTCCCGCACATCATTCAAGCCGCGGGGACCCTGGCAGACAAGAGCCTCTATGTGCCCCTATGGAACCTCGCGTGGACCTGGACGGGTTCTCCTGCACTGATTGATCACGCGCTCAGCGCCTGTCGCTGGGAAGATCCCCGATCGGTGCGCGCCCTCTTTCAGGACGCGCTGAGCGAAGACGATCTGGCGCTCTCCGAGGAGGCCATTGGGTTGTTGCAGCGTCGAGGCGACCAGGAGGTGTTTGACACCGCCGAAGCGCTCACCCAAAACCCCGATCATCACCAGCGCCTGGTTGGCGCGCGGGTTCTCGGCAAAACAGGTGGGCCGCGGTCCCCCTTTCGACAACGCGCTGTCACCCCCCTCGCCCGAATGCTTGAAGATCGAGATGATGACATTCTCGCAAGCGCGGTGGAAGGCATCGGTGCCATTAAAGAGGCCGAATTGAGCGAGGCCGTGGAAGGCCTGCAATCCCACGACAACCCGGATGTCCGAAAAGCCGTCTCCCGAATTCTCTACGGCATGGAGCCCGAAGCCACCACCAGCATGATCGCCCTGCGCACGGCCCGGGAAGGGATGGTTCGGGCCGCGGCGTCTCAAGCCCTCGATGAGATCCTTAACCCCTCCCTCCCCCCTGGAGAGGAAGCCTCCCCCGCCGACGTCTCCGGCAGCTCTTCCGGTGCCTCGTCTGGCGCAACTCCCCTCCGGGACCACCGCTATGGAGCACCCTCCGCTGCCGGTCAGCAGGGGGCCAAGCGCCGCTCTGCTCTCCAAAACTCCCCGCTCCTGCGCAAGGCCGTGCTCTTCAACCTTCTCCTCGGGGTCGCCCTCACGATCTACTGGGCGGGCACCCTCCAGACCACCACCACCCTCGCGGAAAACCCCAAACTCATCCGAGCGCTCCTCCAGCAAAATTTCTCCGCCCTGGAGCGCCCCGATCCTGACGCGCTCCTCCAGCAGCAAAAGCAATCCAGACAAGGCATGTTTGAAACAAACAGACTCCTCAAGCTCTCCAGTATGCTGCGTCTCCCCATCGAGCACGTGCTCACCAACAGAAAAGAGTGCTGGTACCTCTACAACCGAATGTTCTCTCAGGATGCGGCCTGGGTGCTCAGCCGGGCGCGGGCCCCCAAGGGCCCCGACTCCGTGGAGGCCCAAACCCTCGCCCCCCTCCTCAGCATTCTCACCAAGGAGGTCAACGGTGACAACCACACCCGGGTAGCGCATCTTCTTCGGCATTTAGCCCCCCTGAACGCCCCCCTGACGACCTACCTCATCAAGGCACTCTTTGCCCAAACGAGCGTACGTCAGCACGATGACTTGGTCATGGATTTTGCGACCATCGCTCCGGAGCTTAAAGAAGCGCTGCATAAGGAAGGCTATCAAATCAACTATCACCCCTCGCTCACCCACCTCCCCCAAAAAACACAAGCGGCCATGGAGAAGCATCTGCGGGCGGGGTGGACCAACGCGGAAGAAGCAAAGCTGGCAAATTATCTGCGACAGCTCCAACGTGAAAACGCCCCCACTCCCTAGCCCCTCTCACCGGAAGGTGAAGAATTGGTCGAAGCGGGCTCTCAGAAAGACATCCTTTATGGGAGCAGAGCAACCAAGGATTCGAATAAGCCCTGCCCCCTCTCCCACGTACTCCCGCATCAGAAGCAGCATACCAAGGGCCGAGCTATCAAGGTATTCAACAGAGCGCATGTCGAGCACATAATGAACCCCAGGGCGCCACGTCTCCTGATAGGCCTTTCGAAACTCCTCATGAACCCCAAAGCTAAAGCGTCCCTCGACGCGAAGAATCACCACCAGCTCATCACTGGTGGGCTCGACGATGATGGCGCCCTGCCCCTGAACGCAGGAGGCACGCAAGGCCGGAGGCAGATCCTGGAACGCGCCGGTCACCAACGTCGAAGAGTCGCTTAGCGCAACCATACCCTGCTGCTTCACTTCTCCCGGGGCGGAGAGTTTTAAGTCTTCTGGTTTCACATCAAGATCCTTCAAGGACGTTGGCTCTTTAACCTGAATTAAATTAGCAATTCACGTGCCACTGCTTCATAAAATCCACGCCACGCTCTCCTCCATGTCTGCAACCGGCACAGAATGAGTCTCTCTTCTCCCCCTCATCCCAGACAAGGGAAATTCACTCTGACGACAATGAGCCAAAAGGGCTCAGGAGAGTCGTCACTCTCGTCATCTTTCGTCACCCCATGGCAGAGCAACAAGAGGGCGCTGCTTATTCCGCAGCGTCCAGGTTTATCCGAACGTAAAATACGGTCCCCACCCCGACCTCGCTCTCCAATGAGATCACCGCGCCAATTCGGTCGGCCAGGCTCTTCACGATGGCGAGCCCCACTCCGGTGCTGCTCTCCCCCGCGGTAGGACGATTGCTTAATTTGGAGAAAGGCAAGAACAAGCGCCCGTGTTCTTCTTTGGGGATTCCGCACCCTGTGTCTCGAATCGCAAAGACGATGCTCCGCCCTTCAACCCACTGCGAGAGCGAGACCCTTCCCCCCACAGGAGAATATTTAATCGCGTTGGAGAGCAGGTTTTGAAAAACCTGTCGAAGCATGTTCACGTCGGTCTGAATCAGGGGGCGTTCATCCCCGAGCTCCAGGGAAACTTCGATCTGCTTGGCGAGGGCTCTTATCTTAAAGTCACCCGCAGACGACGAGAAGATGTCCGTCGGGTCCGCATAAGAAAGATCTGGCTCGATCAATCCGCTCTCCAGCTGCTCCATCAAAAGAATCGACTCCAGCAGATCACGTATCCGGGCCCCCGACTGCAAAATCAAATCCCCATAGAGCGCAACCTGGGAGTCGTCATCCTCACACTCATCCTTAATCAACCCTGCAGCGCCCATAATCTCACTCAAAGGACTCCTGACATCGTGGCCCACCATCCGCAGCACCTCGCCCTTGGCCTCGTGCAGCTCACGCAATTTCATCTGCGTGGACTCCGCCAGTTCAAGCTCTACCTCCATTCGAACCTGCTCGGCCGCCACCGACGCGATGTACTCCTCCCGCTCATCCCGTGCCAGGCGCAGATCCCTGTTGGAGCGCCACAACGCTTTCTCATTCTTTTCCCGCAACGTATCGATGTAGATCAAAACCCCCTGCACCGTGGCCAACATCACCAAGAGCGTCCCCACAATGAACACCCTGGTCTCGGAGTCGGCGAAGGATTCCCCCATCAAGACGGTCTCCAACCAGACCAGCACTGCAACCTCAAACGCCCCGATCACCGTCCAAACCACCGACGCAATCAGCCCCAGGGTGGCCCCCGCGATCAAGGGAATACACTGCACCCACCACAAAACCGGCGAGTTCATCGCCCCGGTCTCCCAGGAGATCCAGCCAAAGGACAGACAACTTCCCAGCAGCAGATAATGGGCCGCAAGAGTGGGCTTTCCCGTCAGACGCACTAAAAAGGGGGCGGTGATAAGGCAGCTGCCGATCAAGAAGACCCCGGGCAATGCCCTCACAAAGCCGAGACGCAGATAAAAATAATAAGTGAAGGGAATAATGATGAGAAAAAGGAAACTCGAGCCAATGACCACTTTCGCGCGACGCTCGGCCTGACTCTCAGAGCCCCGCAGGTTCAATGGAACAAACCCCTGGATGATTCGATTAAATAATGACACGACCGTATCCAATGTTGGCGAGCCCGAGCTGTCAGAGCTGCCTCTGTTATTATGGTTATCTTATTCGCCACCGACCGGGTGCCGCTGACACGGAAAAAGAAAAGCAAGGATCGAGCCAATTACACGCCGCGTGCTTCCCCAGATGAGACAACAACACGCTCCTTTTTCTTTCTTAATATCAGCAACTTAGGAAATCAGCATTGAATCGAGGCGCCCCCCGCCCTCTCCGCAGGCCCCTGCTGGGGCCATGAGAGCCAAAATTTTGGTTGGTCCCGCCTCTCTTTTGATGGACAATAGTCTCAGGGACTTGTGCACAGGGGGTTTGCGAAGCACTATGGATGCGTTTTCAGAGATACTTCAGCACTACCTCGCCGCCATTCAAACCATCAGCGGAGCCAAATCCGTGAGCCTCTTTGTGCCCCATCCAGCGGGACGTCACACACGCTCAATCCTGGTCCACACCGGCGAAGAGCCCCACACCCCCGAGCTCGCAACCCCACAATCTGCTGACGATTTCTCCGCTCGCTTCGGCTCACAGTCCATGACCCCGCCAACCTCTCACGGAGTCCTTGGCCCCTTGGTCCCAAGCGGCGCGCCCCACTGCGCCCTGCTGCCTCTTTTGGACGACGCCAACACTCCCACCGCCTGGATAGGCCTCCGAGACCTCCCCGAGAATCAACCCCCCACGGAAATCCTGAAGAAGTGGCCAACCCAGTGGTGGACGTGGCTAAGGGGATTGGGCCAGGCCATTACCCGAGACTCCATCCAGGCCATGGGAGTGCTCAACGATCCCATAACGGGGCTCCCCGGTAGAGCCGCACTCTTCCAGGAGCTCAAGTCCTCCCTCGATCGCCCTGCCCCCAACAACTCTACCAGCGTTATTTTCTGCAGCCCCGACAACTTTTCAACCGTCAATGAGTTGCGGGGACTTCAGGCTGGAGACGAGGTGATTCGCGAAATCAGCGAACGCCTTCGGCCGCTCCTGCGCACTGGAGATCTTCTTGTGCGTTATGGCGGGGTCGTCTTCGGCGTCGTGCTGCCCGACACCCCTCGCGACCAGGCACATCAGATAGCACAGCAGCTTCACACCAGCCTGTCCAACCCCACCTACCTCACGGGCAACGTCCACCTCTATTTCTCCGCCGGAGTAGCGGTGACAGACCCCAACGCGCCCCACCGAAGCGCCGACGCGCTCAGCCTCATTCAACATGGGAATCAGGCCTTAAACGCCGCCAAGCGGGCGGGGGGCAATCAAGTTGCCCGTTGGCAGACCCTCGCCACCGGTGACGGTGCCGACGCCGACAGCGGCGGAGATGAACTCACCGGGATCTTCACCGGCACCATGGGCAAGGATTATCGAAATATGGTTCTTCTCTGGGACGCCCTTGGCTTTATCGCCGAGGGCGAAGGCCCCGAGGAGTTCGCCTCCAAAGTGGTGCAGGCCATTTTCAACGCCTTTCGACCGGAGCGCATCGCGTTTTTTATCGCCGATGCACCCCCTCAAGAAGCTCCAGACAATCCATCCGGATACCCCGCTCTCCGCCTGCTTCACTCCCTCACGCCCCCACCCTCCGGGACCGAGGAGGGAGAGGGCTTTGCCCTCAACGAAGCGGAGCGCCGTCTAGTGGAGCAGGCCTGTAGCCAGGGACAACCTCTTGGGAGCCAGATCGCCGCGCTTGCATCGGCAGAGTCCCCGCCTCCGCAGTCTGCTCTAGCGCTACCACTACTGGCCCGGGAGCGCGCTGTGGGCTGCTTTTACCTGGACCGCACCCAGGGCAACATTCAACTCGACTCCTCGGACGTTCACTTCCTGAAGGTCTTCGCCAACCAGATCGCGGTCGCGCTGGATCGCGCGGTGCTCGCAGAAGATGAGAGACGCGCCCTTGAACACAAACAGCTCAAACTCCTGGGGGAGGTTCATGAGCTTCGTCAAGCCCTGAGCCACGCCAAGCTTGTCCACGCTTCCAACGCCATGGAGAACGTCCTCGCCATCGCCCGACAGGTCGCCCCCACCGACGCAACCGTGCTGCTCACCGGGGAGAGCGGGACCGGCAAAGGGGTGCTCGCCGACACCATTCACAAATTAAGCGCGCGCAAAGACAAACCTTTCATTATGGTCGACTGCAGCGCCATCTCGTCAACCCTCATCGAGAGCGAGCTCTTTGGACACGAGCGAGGATCATTTACAGGAGCCGACAAAAAGACAAGCGGCAGGCTCGCCGAGGCTCACGGCGGCACGGTGTTCCTCGATGAGATAGGCGAGCTTCCCCTGGAGATTCAAGGCAAGCTCCTCACCTTTGTTCAGGAAAAGTCCATCGTGCCCGTGGGCTCCTCCAAGAGTCGCCAGGTGGACGTCCGAATCATCGCGGCGACCAATCGCGAACTCGCGGCGGAAGTGGACGCGCGACGGTTTCGAAGAGATCTCTACTACCGACTCAACGTCGTCTCCATTCGTCTCCCGCCCCTTCGGGACCGACCGGAAGACATCGTCCTTTTGGCGCGGCACTTTTTGGAGCGCAGCAACGTGCAATACCAGAAGTCGGTGCACGGCTTCCTCCCCGAAGCAGAGGCCTCCCTTAGAACGCACCCCTGGCCGGGCAACATCCGCGAGTTGCAAAACCGAATCATGCGGGCGGTGATTCTGTGCACCGGAGAGATCCTCGGCCCCACCGAGTTGGGGTTTTCGCAGGTTGAAGAGTCCCCGCTTCCAGCCGCCTCGGTGGTGACCACCGCGCCTGCCTCAACTCCGGACGTCGCCTCCCTTAGCGGGACCCCGGAGCCCTGGGAGGAGTTGGACCAGCTCCTGGGGCGCATTATTCAACGGGTTGATGACCATCGAGACCACCAGCCACCTCCCTTTGGTAAATGGTTGGAGGATGACCTCGTTGAGATCGCCTACGAGAAAGTCGGTGGAATTCATCGGCGCGGGGCCTACCTGCTAGGGGTACCAGAGACAACATTTCGTCGCAAAATGAAACACATCCAGGCGCGTACCCACATCGGTCCTTCCCCACGCGTGCCCGAATGGGTGGAGGTCACCGAATCACTTGAGCGCCTGGCCAGCCTCACCAATTCAAGCCATGACGATTGGCTCCTTAAAGCCCGTGAGGTGTTGCTCACTCATGTTCTAAAACGCTTTGGCAACAGGGTCCCCACCTGTGCGGCGCTGATGGGAGTGACCGAGCCCACCATTCACCGGTGGCGGGAGCGGCTAAACGAAACCACCGAAGGCGCCCCAAAAGAAGCGCAAGAGGTGCCGCATCTCCCCAAATCAACTCCGTGACTCACCCTGACACACATCAACACACCCAAAGAACGCGTGTTATAGTAAGCATTTAGCCGAGCGTCATATTAAGTTTCACCGACGCCAATGGTCGATTGTGTCAAATCCCTGATCACGACTACACTTAAAACCATGGGAGTTTCACGCTGTATTCTGAGTATCGCATTAGGACTCAGCCTCACCGTCTGTATTCGGTCGTCGGATCTCCTCATGCCTTCTCCCTTACAATGCCCCTCCGGAACGGTGATCGCGGGGAACAAACCACCCCAGGGAAATCGACAAATGTGTGTCACTCCCGATCAGGTCCGGGAGGGACCCTGGAGGTTTTATTTTCCCAACGGCTACCTGCAACGAGAAGGCTATTATGTTCAGGGGAGAAAATCGGGGACCTTCAAAACCTGGAATATCCAGGGTATCAAGACCTCAGAGGGGATGTACAAACGAGACCGGAAGTTTGGAGTGTGGAAAGAGTGGAACCGGGATGGCGTCCTCTTGAATGAGACCCCCTACGTGGCCAGCGATATTCACGGCTACCGATACTTCTTCTACGAGAACGGTAACAAGAGCGCAGAGTTTTATTATATCCGAGGCTCCCTCATCGACCGACAAGAGTTTCCACCTCCGGGGATCCCAAGAAACCACTCGGATATCCCCTTTGTCTCTGAGGTAAAGCCAGAACCCCACCCCCGCTAAGGCCCCCTCGAACAAGCCCACACCTTCTCCCTGAAGTACCGTCTTTTTTCATCTCCTCAGTGGCCAACTCCTCTCGGTCTCTGCTATGCAGACCCAGGGCTTTGGGTTTCCCCTGGCAGGGCTCCTGCCGCTGCTTCAACCAATCAAGACCCAGGCAAAGTGAGGCAAATGATGGCACGCACAGTAATGGAAGTAATGGAAGCGACCGCGACTCGATATGGTCCCCTTCCCGCGCTCAGCTCCAAGGTGAACGAGAGTTGGCAGAGCATTAGCTGGAGCGATTACCGCACTCAGGTTCGCCTGGTCGCGCGGGCGTTCATGGCGTTGGGGCTCAAACGTCAGGACGGGGTCGCCATTATCGGCGACAATTGTGTCCAATGGTTTATCGCAGACGTCGCCGCGATCTATGCGGGCGGAGTCCCCGCCGGGATCTACACCACCAACAGCCCCGAGCAGTGCCAGTACATCGCCCACAACAGCGAGGCCTCCATCATCGTCGTGGAAAACCACGAGCAGCTCGCCAAAATCCAGGCGGTCGAAGAGAGCCTCCCAAAACTCAAGGCCATCATCCTGATGAAGGGCGCAGACCCAGCAGACAACGTTCATGGGTGGGCAGATCTCCCGGAGCTCGCCGAGACGGTAACCGCAGAGCAGCTTGAGGAGCGCATGAGCGCCCAGAGGCCCGATGACCTCTGCACCCTCATCTACACCTCCGGCACCACCGGAAACCCCAAAGGGGTTATGATCACCCACTCCAATATCACCTGGACGGCCCAGGCCACCGCTCAAACCTGCGCGGGAAACAGCGACGACCGCCTCATCAGCTACCTCCCCCTGAGCCACATCGCCGAGCAGATCATCAGCCTCCACGCCCCAATGCAGATGGGGGCGTGCACCTCCTTCGCCGAGAGCCTTGACCTGCTCGGCGACAATCTTCGGGAGGTTCGCCCCACCCTCTTTTTGGGCGTCCCCCGGGTGTGGGAAAAGATTCAGGCGAAGATGGTGCAGGCCGGCCAGAGCAGCCCGCCCCTGCGCAAGAAGATCGCAGCCTGGGCCCGTCAACAAGGGCTCAAGGGAGGCTACGCCGCGCAACGAGGGCAATCCCCCTCGCTCCTTTTCAACGTGGCCGATAAAGTGGTGTTCTCAAAAGTCCGAGAGAAGCTCGGACTTGACCGATGTCGCCTGCAAATCACCTCCGCCGCCCCCATCTCCCTCGACACACTGGAGTTCTTTCTCAGCCTCGGCATCCCAATCTGCGAAGTCTACGGGATGAGCGAGTGCTCAGGCCCAGCCACCATCTCCCTCCCCGAAACCTATCAAACCGGCTGGGTTGGCCAGTGCCTCCCCGGCGCAGAACTCAAAATCGCCGAAGACGGAGAAATCCTCATGCGGGGCCCCCATGTCTGCAAGGGCTACCTCAATAATGAGGCGGCCACCGACGAGGCCATTGACGAAGAGGGCTGGCTGCACTCCGGAGACATCGGGGAAATTAACGAGCAGGGCTTCCTTAAAATCACCGACCGCAAGAAGGACATTATCATCACCGCCGGGGGAGAAAACATCGCCCCACAGCTCCTCGAGGGGAAATTCAAGTCTATCCCGGCCATCAGCCAGGCGGTGATCATTGGCGACCAGCGTAAATACCTCACAGCGCTCTTTACCCTGGACCCCGAAAAACTGAACTCCGAGCTCTCCAGCGCCAGTAGCCCCGCCTCCAATCCGGAGGCCGCCTCAGCCTGCGAGGCCATGAACGCCTATATCCAACGGCAGGTGGACGACATCAACGGGACCCTCGCCCGAGTGCAGACCGTCAAAAAATTTACGCTGCTGGCGGAGGACTTCAGCATTGAGGGGGGAGAGCTGACCCCCACGATGAAGATCAAACGAAAGGTGATCAACCATAAATACGCCCCACAGATTCAAGCCATGTACTGATGAGAAAGGGGGGGAATGTCGGCCACAGCCGAAAACATAAGTTAAATCGTTAACTTGCAACCCTTGGTTTCTCTAAAGCGCCCCTTGGTTCGCCGCCTAAACGCCCGGTGGGGACCAGCAGTCCTCGAAGAGCGCCGGCGCAAGAAGGCAGCAAGGGGACATCCCCTCTCTCATTTCGCCCCATAAGTACGAAAAGAGGCTGAAATCTGAGCGCTTTTGTCTGGCCGAGGGGAAAAAACCATGGTAGCCACCCGGGCCGTGCCCTTGGACCCTCGGATCTTCAAATGGGCGTGGCCTGACCCAACACGGAGAAGTCATGAAAACTACAGGGAAAAAAGCGAGCACCAGCTCCCGAGGGAAATCCCGGGGGAAGCCCGAATTCACTGACGCTGCGGCCGCAGCCGAGGCATTGGTGGATGATGCTTTTGGGGACTTTTCAGAGCTCTTTGAGGCCAAACCGACCCCCCGCAAAAAAGCGAGCGCCGCAGCCACCACCACCGGGGAGGCCGAAACCTCAAGCGACCTCCTGAACCTCATCGCCAAGGGCAAAAAAGAAGGATACGTCACCCTCTCCGACGTCGACTCCATGCTCCCACAGGCCGATGATCCGGCCAGCCGACTCGAGGAGATCCTCGCCGAGCTCGAGCGCAACAAAATCCAAATCGAGCAGACACAGCAAAGCGCGCAAAAAGCTCAGGCCGCCGAGAAGAAGGCCTCCCGCGAGCTCTCCACCGATCCAGTGCGAATGTACCTGCGTAAAATGGGCGCGGCCCCTTTGCTTGATCGCGAAGGCGAAGTTGAGATCGCCAAGCGCATCGAAGCGGGTCAAAAAGAGATCCTCGATGTGGTCACCAGCTCTCCGGTTGCCATCCAGGCCATCATCGATTTGGGGGCCAAAATCCTCGACGGGAAGGTTTTTCTCGAAGATGTTATTCAGGGTTATGAAGCCCTGCCTGGTGATGAGGAACACGAGCAACGCCAGGTGGACAAAATCCTCGGGCGGATCGACTCCATCAGCGAGCTCAACCTCAAAAACGCAAAGCTCCTGACCCAGCTAAACACCGGGGACGGAACCCAGCGCACCCAAAAGAAGCGTCGGGACCAACTTGAGCAAAATCGCCTGGAGGTTCAGGAGATTCTTGAAAAGGTCCAGCTCTCCAAAAAGCAAATCGATCGCATCATCCTCGTCCTGAAAGGGTTCATCAAAGACGCGACCAAATCCAACAACGAGGTGAAGGCCCAGGCGCGTCGCCTGCAGGTGGACGCTGAGGAGCTGAAGGCCCTTGTTAAGGAAGCGGGCGAGGACACCAAAAACGAACGCCGCGTTTGCCGGCAATTGGGGCTTAAGGCCACCGAGTTCAGAACCATCGACAGCATGGTTCGCAGCAACGAGCGTAAGCTCAAGCACATCGAAGAGCAGGCCGGGGTCTCCATCACTGAGCTTCGCGACACCTACGGCGCCCTGCTTCGCGCCGAGGCCAAAACCGAGCAGGCTAACAAGGAGCTGGTGGAAGCCAACCTTCGCCTGGTGGTCTCCATCGCCAAAAAATACACCAACCGCGGTCTGCTCTTTCTGGATTTGATCCAGGAGGGGAACATCGGGCTTATGAAGGGCGTCGAGAAATTTGAATACCAGCGCGGTTACAAATTCTCGACCTACGCCACCTGGTGGATTCGCCAGGCCATCACCCGGGCCATCGCCGATCAAGCCCGCACCATTCGAATCCCGGTACACATGATCGAGTCCGTAAACAAAGTGACGCGAACCAGCCGCTACCTGCTTCAGGACCTGGGACGTGAGCCCACCCCCGAAGAGATCGCCCGCAAAATGGACCTCCCCCTTGAGAAGGTCCGCAAAGTGCTGAAGATCACCAAAGAGCCCGTGTCTCTGGATGCTCCCATTGGCGAAGATCAGGACTCCAGCATGGGGGACCTCATCGCCAGCCGCACGTCCATCTCTCCAGACGACGCTGCCGTGTCCTCGGACCTCGGCGAGCAGGTGCGCAAGGCCCTCTCCACCCTCACCCCCCGGGAGGAGAAGATTCTTCGCATGCGCTTTGGCGTCGGCGAGAAGAGCGATCATACCCTGGAGGAGGTCGGACAGGACTTTCACGTCACCCGTGAGCGGATCCGACAAATTGAGGCCAAAGCGTTGCGCAAGCTCCGCCACCCCTCCCGCAATCGCACCCTGGCGACCTTTGTAGACTAATCACCGCGCTCCCGCTCCCTGCAGAGGCGACGATGCCACAACGGGGATTTGCCCGGGGAGCCATCCTCTATTATCGTTTTAGAGTAAGCGAGGCATAACGATGCGTGTATTGATCGCCGACGACTCCAAAACTGAGCGCCTGATCCTCTCAACGCGGCTGCGCAAATGGGGCTACGACGTGGTGCTAGCCCCCAACGGAGAAGAAGCCCTCAAGTACATGCTGGCCCCCGATCCTCCTCGCCTGGCAATCCTCGATTGGGTGATGCCCGGCATCACCGGACCAGAGGTCGCCCGCATCGTTCGCGAGAAGCGACAGGACCAATACATCTACATGATCCTCGTCACCGCGCTCGGCACCAAAGATGATATCATCAAGGGGCTTCAGGCCGGAGCAGATGATTATATCACCAAGCCCGTGCACAGCGACGAGCTGCAGGTCCGCCTGCGCTCGGGCTCGCGCCTGGTGCAGGCTTGGAACGAATTGGAACGCTCCGAAAAACGGACCCACGCCATCATCGACTCCGCTGGCGATGCCATCCTCATCATCAATCACGCCGGCATCATTCAATACGCCAACCCCAAGGCCACCCGCTTAAGCGGGCTGGAGCATGACACGCTGCTTGGGATGTCATTTTTTGATTCCCTCACCGCCGACACCGACAAAGAGCTGCTCTTTGAACATGTCAACGACATGATGACCGCGCAGCCCACCAACACCACCGCCACTCCAGAGGACCAGCTCGAGGTCACCCTCACCCGCAAGGACGGGGAAACCGTCACCGTGCTGCTCTCCATGACGCCCCTCATCTTTGACGGGGAGCCCACCATCAGTGTGTTCATGGCCGACATCTCCGAGCACAGACGACTCGAAGTCGATCTGCGACACGCCCAGAAAATGGAGGCGGTGGGCCAACTAGCTGCTGGAATCGCCCACGAGATCAACACCCCCATTCAATTTATCAGCGACAGTGTCACCTACCTCAAGGAATCCCACGGCGACGCACAGACGCTCCTTCAGCAATACAAGGCCGTCATCGCTACGCTCCCCCAGGGCACACTCTCCCCCGCTGCCCTGCAAAACCTTGAAGACGCCGAAGAGGACGCTGATCTGGACTTTCAAAAAGAACAGGTCCCCCGCGCCTTTGGACGAATCCTCGACGGACTCGACCGAGTCGCCGAGATTGTCAGAGCCATGAAGGACTTCGCCCGAAAGGACGCCAGCCCGATGGGCGCTGCGGATATCAACCAGGCCATCGAGAGCACCCTCACCGTGGCCATGAACGAGTATCGCTACTCCGCAGATATCGAATTGGACTTAAACACCCTCCCTACGGTGCACTGCAATATCGGCGAATTGAATCAGGTATTTCTTAACCTCATCGTCAACGCCGCCCACGCCATCGATGACTTCAACGAAGGCACCGATGACCGTGGCACCATCCGAATCGCCAGCGAGCAACTCAACGACTCCACGGTTCAAATCAGCGTCAAGGACACCGGAGGCGGGATCCCGCAATCCGCTCAGAAGAGGGTGTTTGAGCCCTTCTTCACCACCAAAGAGGTGGGACGCGGCTCAGGACAGGGTCTGGCCATCTCCCACGCCATCGTCGTGGAGAAACACTCCGGAGAGATCAGCTTCGAAACCACTCAGGGAGAGGGCACCACGTTTTTCATCAAGCTTCCCATCGCCCAACCCGGACTCGGGCAGAGCACTCCCGCGCCCTAGCAGTCCACCTTAATCACCGTGACGCCGTCACCCCCCTCGTGACTCTTGCCCGGTCGAAACCCACTCACGTAGGGCGAGATCTCAAGGTGCTCCCGAATCGCCCGTTTCAAGGCGCCGGTGCCGTGGCCATGATGCACCATAACCGTACCCATGCCTTTCTGATAGCTCCGGTCAAGAAACTGCTCCAACTCGCCGAGGGCCTCCTCGCCCCGTAAACCACGCACATCACAACGAAGATCCGGCTCATTCACAGTCCCATCCACGATGGCCTCACGTGGTTTCTTTGACGGCTTGACCACCGCCTTTACCGCCTCCGGAGACTTCAACGCCATAATCTCCCCGGGTTTAACCATCATCTTGAGGCTGCCCATGGCCACCTGCACTCTGCTCCCCTCGATGGACACAATGCAGGCCTCTTTCTTCAACTTCGCCAGCACCACCGTCATGCCCACCTTGAGTTCCTTTGGCACCGGCATGAGCTCATCACTGCGCTCTCGCTCCAGAGCATTGTCGAGGTCCTCCACCTCGCTCTCCAGTTGCTTTCGTGCCTGAACCATCTCCCGCTGCCGAGCCTCGGCCTCCTGCAAGGTCGCCCCCTCCCGCAACTCCGCGGCCACCGCACGAGCCTGCTTTTGCACCTCAAGCAACTCCTCGGAGAGCTCGCGTCGCACCTGCAGCGCCACCTCGGCCTTTTGCTGCACGAGCTCGCTTTGCAGCTGCTCGAGCTCTGAGCGAGCATCTCGAAGTTTTTTTCGCTCTCGCTCAAGCCCCTCGTTCACAAGCGCGTTCTCGCGAGCCTGGCTCTCCAGGGTCTGCAGCGCCAGGGTCAACGCGCCGCTGCCGGAGAGATTCTCTCGAGCCCCTGCGATCACCGAGGCGGGGAGCCCCATGCGCTCAGCGACGTCCAGGGCGTTGGAGACGCCGGCCACGTTCGCCTCCAAACGATAAGTGGGGTGTCCCGTTTTGGGATCCAGTCCCACCCGGGCGTTCACAAACCTCGGGTCGGTGATTCCGAGAGCCTTCACGGCCTCGAGGTGCGTGGTGAGCACCACCAACGCCCCCTGCGCCACAAGAGCCTCTACCACCGCCTGAGCCAGAGCGGCGCCTTCAACGGGATCAGTGTCCGCGGCGATCTCATCCACCATGACCAGCCAGCCATCGCAGGCTTCGCTTAAGGCCCCTCCCAGATACGCAAGATGCGCCGAGAATGTGGAGAGATGCTGCTCCATGTCCTGAGCGTCCCCCACCGCCGAGGTTATCCCGGCGAGCCAGGGAAAAGAGGACCCCTGCGCAGCGGGGATTGGGAGCCCCGAACGAACCATCAGCCCCGCCAACCCCACGGCGGTCATGGTCACGGTCTTTCCACCGGCGTTGGGCCCCGAAATCACCAGAGCCCGCTCCCCCGGGCCGAGCCCCACAGCGTTGGGCACCACCTCTTCCCCCTGCAGCACCAGCAGGGGATGACGCAGCGACTTTAAATCCATGGAGCGCTCAGCGTCCCCCTGGCCCCTGCCCAGGTTCACCAGAGTGGGGACGTGCGCGTCAAGATCGTCAGAAAGCCGCGCCGAGGCCTGGATCAGATCGAGCTCTGCCAGGGTCTGCAGCGCCGCTTCGAGCTCCGGCGCCTTAACGCCGATGTCTGCCGAGAACTCCGCCAGAACCTTCTCTTCTTCCTCATCCACGCAGGATTGAGCGATGGTCAGGTCGTTGCCCAGGGGAACCAGCGCCTGCGGCTCCACAAAGACGGTCTGCCCCGAGTTCGACGCGTTGTGGATAATGCCCGGAATGCGGGAGCGGTCGGAGGAGCGCACCGGCAGCACATAGCGCTCGCCCCGCACGGAGTAAAAATCATCCTGAAGCACGTCCTCAATCTGCGTATCCATCAAATAGGACTCGATTTTTCGCTTCATCTTCCGGTGCAGGGAGCGCACTTGCTCGCGATAGAGCTGCAGCTCGTAGCTGGCGTCATCTCGAATCAGCCCGTTGGGCTCAATGGTCCGCTGAATTCGCGACGCCAGAGGCGCCAGCGCCGGAAGCCCCTCGGAGTATCCTGTCAATCCGGGGGCCTGGAACGAGACCGACTTGAGAAACTTCTGCACATCACTGGCGGATCGAATCAAGCGCCCACAGGCCAACACCTCGGTGGCGCTCAGGATGGCTCCTTTGGAGGCCCGCAACAGGAGGGGGCCCACGTCCTCCACCGCTCCCAGTGGCAGGGGCAGCTCCTCACGCAGGAGCTGGCGCACCTCCTCAATGAGGCCAAAGGAGCGCAGAGCGGCCCCTCTCTCCGAAAGAAAGGGCAACGCGAGCGCCCGCTCTGCCCCCAGGGTGGTGAGGGCCCGGCCGGCCAGGGCTCCTAAGAGTTTCGGCCAGCCCAAATCTTTCAGGGTTCTCTCTGATATCGCTGCACACATCTCGTACTCCAATGGTGCCCGTCTCTATCCAATTGAGCACGGAGACGCAATTGCCGCAGATGTGCCGATCTTTCCCTTGATTGACGATCCCCTCTGAGCAAGAGTAAGGAGGTACACTCGGTGATGGCGCCGGCGCCTTTGCCTCGACTATGGCCAGCAACCCGTTGATGGCCCCCAGCCCCCCAGGGGAAAACAGAAGGCCCCACAGGATGCTCCTCAAAATGCAAGACACACCACCTGAGACCATCGCCTCTTTTCGACCCGTCCCCCGAACCGGCGTCATCTTCGTCAACGAAGAGGCCACCAAACGCGGCTACCACGCCGACGCCCCCGGCTGGTGCAACCTGGGGCAGGGACAGCCGGAGATCAGCCCCCTGCCCGGCGCGCCCGAACGCATCCGCTCCATTGAGATCGACCCTGCCGACCACGAGTACGCCCCCGTCCCTGGGCTCCGGGAGGTGCGGGAAGCCATCGCTGAGCTCTACAACCAGCTCTACCGCAAGGGAAAGGCCTCCCAATACACCGCCGACAACGTGGCCATCGCCAGCGGCGGGCGCGCCGCCCTGACACGGGTGGTGGCCTCCCTGGGACACGTGAACCTTGGGCACTTCCTCCCCGACTACACCGCCTATGAGGAGCTCCTCGACTCCTTTCGAACCTTCACCTCCATCCCCATCCTCCTTGAGCGAAGTCAGGGCTACGACTTCCCCATCAGCGAGTTGCAAAAAGAGATTCTGGGCCGAGGCCTGGGGGCGCTGCTGCTCTCCAACCCCTGCAACCCCACCGGCAAGCTCATCTCCGGAGAGCTCCTCGAGCAATGGGTCGCCACCGCCAGAGAACTCGATTGCGCGTTTATCCTCGACGAGTTCTACAGCAACTACATCTGGAACGGCGACTCCCCCACCTCGACGGTCAGCGCCGCGGAGTACGTGCAGGACGTCAACCAGGATCCCATCATCCTCCTGAACGGCCTCACCAAAAACTGGCGTTACCCCGGCTGGCGGCTGGGCTGGGTAGTGGCCCCCAAATCGGTCATCGACTCAGTCTCCTCCGCCGGAAGCTTTCTCGACGGCGGCGGCTCCCGGCCGCTGCAGCGAGCCGCCCTGCCCCTGCTTGACCCAAAAGTAGTTCAGCAGGAGACGGCAGCCATTCACCAGACCTTCTCCCACAAACGGGACTACATGCTGGAGCGGCTCACCAGCATGGGCATCACCACTGACCTCGCGCCTCAAGGTACCTTTTATGCCTGGGGCAACCTCTCGGGCCTGCGCCCAGAATTCACCAGCGGTATGGACTTCTTTCAACAGGCCCTCGATCACAAAGTGATCGTGGTGCCCGGAGAATTCTTTGACGTGAACCCAGGCAAGCGCCGCCCCGGGCGGGTGTCGCGCTTTCGCTCCTACGCGCGCTTCTCCTACGGCCCCCCCATGAGCGTCCTTGAAGAGGGCCTCGACCGACTTGAGACCATGCTAAGCTAACCCATGCCCATGCTCATCGCAGGACTCACTCTCGCTGCAGGGATTGGGGCCACCATCTCCGGGGTGGTCGGCATGGCCGGGGGCACCTTTCTCCTTGCCATGATGATCGTGCTGGGGGTCTCGGCACCGGTGCTCATCCCCCTGCACGCCGCGGTTCAACTCGCCTCCAACTGCACCCGGGTCTACGCCCACCGGGAGCATATCCGGTGGCGCCCCTTCTTAACCCTCGCCCTGGTGGCGACCCCCTGTCCCATTGTGGGACTTCAGATCGCCGCCTGGATCGATTTTGAACTCACCAAGCAGCTCATGGGCGTCATCATCCTCTACGCAGCGTGGGCTCCCAAAAGAAGCGCCGCGGCGTTACCGGAAACGGCATCCTTCACCATCGCGGGGCTCCTCGGTGGAACCCTCGGCGTGGTAGTGGGCGCGGTAGGACCGCTGATCGCTCCCTTCTTCCTCCGCCCGGATATGAACAAGACGAATATCATCGCCACCAAAGCGCTCTGTCAGGCCTACCTGCACATCATCAAGATCGTCGCCTTCTCCACGGTGGGCTTTGTCTTCGCCGAGCAATGGCAGAAATTTCTTCCCATGGCCGCCGCTACCATCGTGGGCACCTACATCGGCAAGTGGCTCCTTCAACACCTGAAGGAGAACCGCTTTCGCCTGCTCTACAAGGTGATCCTCAGTGCCCTGGCCCTGCGCCTTATCCTTGGAGGCTTCTTTTCATGAAAGCGATCAAAATCATCGATCCGGGCGACCACGCCCGCCTGGAGTGGGCTGAGGTTTCCACACCCACTCCCTCAACCAGTGAGGTCCTGATCGACATCACCCACACCTCCGTCAATCGGGCCGATCTCCTGCAGGCCCGTGGGCTTTATCCCCCACCCCGAGGGGCCTCGGAGATACTCGGGCTGGAGTGCGCAGGACAGATCATCGGCCTTGGGGAAGAGGCCCCAAAACTCAACCCCGACCTCGCGCTGGGCCAACGGGTAATGGCCCTGCTCCCCGGGGGAGGCTACGCCGAGCGCGCCGTGGTAGACGCCCGCTGTGTAATGCCAACCCCCACCCTCTTCTCGGACGCTCAGGCTGGGGCGTTTCTGGAAACTTATTTAACGGCTTACCAAAACCTTTTTCGTTTAGGGAAGGCCTCCCCGGGCGACACCGTCCTGGTCCACGGCGGCAGCGGGGGCGTCGGCACCGCCGCGATTCATCTGTGTAAGGCCCTCGGTGTCTCCATCATCGTCACCACCGGCAGCGACGCCAAAGCCGACTACTGTAAAAAACAGGGCGCCACCCACGTCATCAATTATGCCGCCGGCTCCTTTCGAGACGAAGTCCACGCCCTCACCGAGGGCCGCGGTGTAAACGTCCTGCTTGACTGCGTGGGGGCGGCCTACCTCAACGACAACCTGAGCTGCCTCGCCCCCGATGGAGCCCTGGTGGTCATCGGATTGATGGGGGGCGCCAAAGAAGAGCTCAACCTCGCTAAGCTTCTTCAAAAGAGGATCAAGCTCATCGGTTCCACACTGCGCTCCCTCCCACTCGAGCGCAAGGCAACCCTGATCCAGGCCTTTGGTAAAGAGTTAAAGGCTGCGCTGGCCTCAGGGGAACTCCAACCGCAGGTATTCGAGATCGTAGACCTCCCCGACGCCGCCGAAGCCCACAAAATCATGAAAAAAGGGCTTCACGGGGGCAAGATAGTGATGCAGGTTCCCCACTGAATCTCCCCGGCCACCCGGGTAAGCACCGTCTACCAACATCGAGGAAATACCATGATCACTTTAGGCACCCCTGGCGCCCCCTCCGCGACCAAACTCCTACTGCTGGGCTCCGGTGAGCTCGGCAAAGAAGTGGCCCTTGAAGCCCAACGACTAGGGGTCGAGGTCATCGCCTGCGACCGCTACGCCAACGCGCCCGCCATGCAGGTGGCCCATCGACACCACGTCTTCAACATGGGCGACCCCGCTGCGCTGCGAGAGGTCATCGAAACCGAAAAACCCGACTACATCGTGCCTGAAATCGAGGCCATCGCCACCCACACCCTCCTTGAGCTTGAGGCCGAGGGCTTTAACGTGGTGCCCACCGCCCGGGCTACGCGCCTCACCATGGACCGGGAGGGGATCCGAGAGTTCGCCGCCACAGAGCTTGGGCTGAAGACCTCTCCCTATCGCTTCGCCGACACAGAAGAAGACTTCTGCGCCGCGGTGGAGGCCATCGGCTTTCCCTGCGTGGTCAAGCCGGTGATGAGCTCATCAGGCAAAGGCCAAAGCACCGTCCGCGAAGAAGCCGACGTGTTAAAAGCCTGGCGTTACGCTCAGGACGGCGCCCGGGGCGAGGGCGATAAAGTCATCGTAGAGGGCTTTGTCCCCTTCGATTATGAGATCACCCTGCTCACCGTACGCCACATCGGCGGAACCTCCTTCTGCGCGCCCATCGGACACCGACAAGAAGGCGGTGACTATCAGGAGTCCTGGCAGCCCCAGGCCATGAGCGATGTGGCCCTTGAAAAAGCCGAGCACATCGCCCGCACCATCACCGAGGGCCTCGGCGGCTTTGGCCTCTTTGGAGTCGAGCTCTTCATTCAAGGGGACGAGGTGTTTTTCAGCGAGGTATCTCCCCGCCCCCACGACACGGGCATGGTCACCATGATCTCACAAAACCTCTCCGAGTTCGCCCTGCACGTGCGCGCGATTCTCGGGCTGCCCATTCCCGAAATTGACCAGCGGGGCCCGGCCGCGTCCGCGGTGATTCTGGCTCACGGTCACTCCTCCTCCCTCACCTACGCCGTGAAGCCCGAGGCGCTGATGGTTCCGGGCACCGGACTGCGACTCTTTGGCAAACCCGACGTTGTGGGCGAACGCCGGATGGGCGTGGGCCTGGCCCTCGGCGCCACCACCGACGAGGCGCGGCAAAAGGCAGCCACCGTCGCCGAGAGCGTGGAGATCAGCCTCTAATCAGACCGGTGTACGCGCGGGCGAGGGTGCGAACCAGCACATCGCCCGCCTCCGCCGCGGTCTTCCCAAAGGCCACCACCCCATCCTCATGCCCCCCCATGGCAAAACACCCGAGCTCGGAGAGGTTGGTGCTGCGATAAAGCCGCGCCGCCTCCTGGGCCATCTCCGGTGTCCCATAGGGGATATCACGATGGCTGACGGGCAGACCGAGAGCCTCGGCGTTTTTCCAAATCAAAGGCACGTGCCCGTGGAAGACAAATCGAATCGCTGTGCTTAAATCGTAAATGGAGCCGTGGGTCAGGGCCTCGGAAGAAGGCGCCACCTCCCCCTGGCTGAAGACCTCATTGCGTTTGACGTGGTAGCGCTCCACCATGGCGAGGTGCCCCAGGGTGAGCTCCCCCATTCCACCGGTTTGGGTCCCGGTAATCAAAAAGCGTCTCTCCCCTCGGTCGTAGGCGTAAGGGTGCAGCCGAGCGCTCATGTTCCCAAAGCCCGCGCCCTCGTAGCGGCCAGGATCCTGCCCCACCACTCCCAAATCCAGCAACACCCGTCGCCAGCCTAAAAGCTCTCGCCAAGGCTCCCCGAGACGCTCTCCACAAAGAGCCCGATGCTGATGATGTGCCCGAAATTTTGTGACTCCTTCTTCCACCGCGCTCTCCCTCTGCTGAACTGCCGCGCTTGGTGCGCAAGGGTCTCCTATCTTTCACGAGCAGGGCTGGCAAGCCTTGGCAAGCGCCCTCGCTTCTTCTATAGGCCATGCAACCGACATCAAAGGACCCCTCCCTTGACCAAGCCCAAAGACTCCATCACAGACTGGTACGCCGCCCTCGAAGAGCGCCACCTCCGACAACTCTCTTTTCAGGAGGTCCGACGGGCCGTGCAGGCCCTCTCACAAATTTACGTTCAGAAAAGAGACCGCCTCTCCACCGGCGCCGCCCTCGGAGGGGCGGGAAAGCGCGCAGCCTTCGCTCTCTTCTATGGCCCCATTCATCTGCTCTTCCTGCGCCAGGTCATCGAGCAGCTTGAGGTCGACGCCTCATCGGTCCGCTCGGTGCTGGATCTTGGCTGCGGAACAGGCGTGGGCGCAGCCGCCTGGGCCCTCGCCACCCAAACAACACCTCAAGTCACCGGAGTCGACATCAACCCCTGGGCCACCGGGGAGGCGCTGTGGAACTATCGCTACTTTGGTCTGGAAGCGCAGACAAAGAAAGCGGACGCCTCCCGCGTGCTCCGCTCCAGCTCCGCAGACCTCATCATCAGCGCCTACGCCACCAACGAGCTCAGCGACCCTGGACGGGGGGAGCTGCTCAAGCAGCTGCAGAGCGCGGCGCACAAGGGCAGCGCGGTGCTCATCATCGAACCCATCGCCAAACGGCAGCTACCCTGGTGGCCACAATGGTGCGAGGCCTTGGAGGCCCTCGGCGGTCAGTCCAAGGAGTGGTCCCTTCACCTCGATATGCCCGACCGGCTCGCCCTGCTCGACAAAGCGTCCGGGCTGAACCATCGCGTGATGAAGGGTCGCACCCTCTGGGTGCCGGGAAAAAAAGCCACAGCGTGATCGTTTTTGCCCCATGGGCGGATATCGCTCCCTCAGCCCGGAGCGCAGACAGCCTCCCACATCTCCAGCTCGCCAGCTCCCACGCACCCTCCCGGACAGCAACACCCGCAGGCCCCTATTGTATGGGCCTCTCCGGGCGGGCAGGGGCCTGAGGCCCACCCACCGGGCCCATGGCCCCCTGTAGAGGGACCTCAGCCCGGGTGAGACACCCCACCCGAGGGGGCGACAACCACGTACATGCCTGTATTCATTAAGCTTTCATTTAGTCACCCCTCTGCCCTTGATAGAGTAAGAGCATCATGGAGCAACTCACAATCGACTTAAGCGCCCTCAGCATCTTTCAGGCTGCATGGCTTGTTTTCGCCGCTCTCTCGGGACTGGTTTTGGTTTGGACAACCCTGCGCCTCTTGGCCATCGGGATCAAATGGGTGCTTCTAGCCGGCCTTCTACTGATACTCTTCTCACCGGTGACCAACCCCTTTCAACACGGGGCCTTCCCCGTGGAGCTACCAGAGTTGCCACCGCAGGCAGAGACCGCGCTTGTGGACCTGGCGTCTCAAACGCGCTCAGTGGCCCTCGCAGTGATCGACGAGCTCGGGGCGCTGCAAAAAGCTCCCCCCTCAAGCCCCCAATAACGGCCCACTTCGCCTCCCCCTTCGAAGAGAGTCTTAACCTCGCAGGTGCCATGCCTTGGGCTGCACAAAGGCCCGAATACCCTCCAGCCCCAGGGTGGAGCCCACGCCGGAGTCTTTCCAGCCAGTCCACGGGAGGTTCGGACTCACACGGTCACAGCAGTTCCAATAGGCGGAGCCCGCCTCCAGCTCCTGCAGCATGGCCTCGGCCCGCTCGCGGCTTGCGGTAAACACCGACGCGGTCAATCCATAACGGGAGTTGTTCATGCAAGCGAGCGCCTCGGCGTCATCGGCCACCTTCTGCAGTCCGATAATGGGACCAAAGCTCTCCTCGCGCATCACCTCCATGGCGTCGGTCGTGTCCGCCAGGACCGTCGGCTCAAAATAATTCCCGGGCCCCTCTGCCGCCTTGCCCCCGGCCAAAAGACGAGCGCCCTTGCCACAGGCGTCGGCCACCTGCGCCTCCAGCACCTCCAGTTGTGGAGCGCGAGTTAAGGGTCCGAGGTAAGTCGTCTCGTTCATGGGATCCCCCATGCGAAAGCCCTTCACCGTGGACACAAAATGCTCCACAAACTCCTCGTAAATTGATTCGTGCACATAGATGCGCTCCACAGAACAGCAGCTCTGCCCCGCATTGTAGAAAGCGCCATCGGCAACCCCGGCCGCAACCGAGGCCACGTCCACATCATCGGCGATGTAGGCAGGATCTTTCCCCCCGAGTTCCAACTGCAAGCGCATCATCTTACGCGAAGCGGCCTCGGCAATCTTCACGCCGGTCGCGTGGGATCCCGTAAAGAACATCCCGCCGAGGGGTTGCTCCAGCAACACTTTGCCCACCTCACCGCCACCAACGAGCACCGCGAAGACCTCTTTGGGGACTCCCGCTTCATAAAGCAGCTCCGCGATGGCCAACCCGGTGAGCGTCGCAAATTCGGAGGGCTTATAAAGCACGGCGTTGCCCGCGAGCAGCGCCGGCACAAAAACGTTCGCCCCGACAAAATAGGGAAAGTTCCAGGCGGAGATATTGCCCACCACCCCCAGGGGCGCGAAAGAGACCTTCTCGGTCATGCCCCCAGCCGCGTCCTCCAACACCAGCCTCGGCTCCAAAACGGACTCGATATGCTCAATGAAAAACTCAACCCGCGCCCCCACCGCCGCAATCTCGCCGGCCGCCTGCTTCACCGGCTTTCCGACCTCGGAAGTCAGCACTTCGGCCAACTCTCCACGGCGCTCCTGCAGCAACCCGTTAAATCGCCGCAGGCACTCCATCCGCTCCTGCACCGGCCGACGGGCCCACGCTTTCTGGGCGCAGGACGCCTCCTTAAATTTGGACACCACCGACTCGGCGCTGTCTTCTTCAAGCTCCTGAATGACTTCTTCAGTGGCGGGATTAACTACTTTCAACATGAACCTACCTCAAAACAATTGAATAAAAGAGCCCTACCCTTTGTGGGCTCGAACTGCCGCTAGAAAATCGGCCATCAGGGGGTTGGAGTCCAACAAGGTGGAGTCCTCGTCGGAGATGAACTCCGGGTGCCATTGCACACCAAGGACGTAGCGCCCCTGGTGCTTTTCCTCAGCAGACAAGGTGTCATCCAGGCGGATGCCCTCGATGACACCATCTTCGGGGCTGGTGGCCTCCACCCGCAAGCAGCTCGCCAGATCTTTAACCCCCTGATGATGAATGCTGTTAATGCGGGTCTGAGAGGCGCCGGTGTAGATCTCCGCGAGGCGGGAGCCGGGCTCCAGGGCCACCTCATGGTGAAGCCCGTCGTACACATTCCAATCGCGATGCTCCAGGGACTCCGCCACCTGGGTGGTGATGTCCTGATAGAGCGTCCCCCCCAGGGCGACATTGAGCACCTGGCACCCCCGGCAGATTCCAAGAATGGGTTTGTTCTGCTCCAGGCAGGCCTCCACGAGAGCGATTTCATAATGGTCCCGAATCTCGTCCCCGCTCCACTCCGGACGCATGGGCTCTTCACCGTAGGTCCTCGGGCACACATCGGAGCCCCCCTGCAGCAAGAGACCGTCAATGGACTTCACCAACTCGGCAGGGTCAAAGCCAGCAGACGCCTGAGGCAGCAACACCGGCAACGCCTGATGCCGCATGGCCCACTGCGCCATGGACTCTTCCATGTAGAGCAGGGTCTTTCCCTTGAAAAGCGCCCGCTCGGGATCCGCATGAAAAAAACACGCCGAGAAACCAATGCGCACCATCGAATCACCCATAGCGACCAACTCTACTCTTCCTGTCCCAGCGCCTGGACAAAGATGGCCCGCATTTCCTCTCGAGAGACCGCGCGGGGGTTCAACTGATGGCAGGGATCTGCCATGGCATGATCCACCAAGCTGTCGAGGTGCTCCGCAGAGACCCCCACCGCCGAGAGATACTTCGGAATCCCGACGCCCTCCCGAAGCTCGTCCAGCCAGGCAACAAAACCGTCATCGGAGAGCCCCGCCGCCGCAGCCATCTCTTTGAACTTCTCCGGCACCGCCTCCTGATTGAAGGCCATGGCAAATGGCACCATGATGCCGTTGGCGAGGCCGTGGTGAAGGTCACACACCGTCGACAAAGCATGAGCGCAGGAGTGCGTCACTCCCAACCCCTTTTGAAAGGCCACTGCCCCCATAATCGAGGCGTTAAGCATCCAGCTTCGCGCCGCGAGGTGCTGGTCGGTGGAACCCTCCCCGCTATTTGCGTAATCCACGCAAAGCTGGAGGCTCTCCTGCACCAGGCGAATGCCCTCCAGGGCAATACCATCACACATGGGATGATATCCCTTGGCCACGTAGGCTTCCACCAGATGAGTCAGGGCATCCATGCCCGTCGCAGCGGTGAGCTTGGCCGGCAAGCCAAGCAGAAGCTCCGGATCGGCGAAGACGTGCTCAGGCAGGAGGCGGGGGGAGAAGATGATCTTCTTAATATGCGACTCGTCGTCAGAAACAACCGCGCTTCTGCCCACCTCGCTCCCGGTGCCCGCCGTAGTGGGCACCGCCACCAGGTAAGGGATCTCCTTATCAACGGGAGGCGCGTCTACCTTGCCGTCTTCATAATCAAAGAGATCTCCAGGGTGATAGACCATCAGCGCGATGGCTTTGGCCACATCCACCGGAGCGCCGCCACCAATCGCCACAATAGCGTCAGCACCATGCTGGTGAAACGCCTCAGCCCCAGCGAGAACCTGACTCTTCACCGGATTCCCTGCCACACCATCAAAGATGCCAGGGCTTAGACCGGCGTCCTCCAGCATCTGGTTGATACCCGTCACCGGCACCAGCTTCGACAGAAACTGATCGGTGACAATCAAGGGCCTTGAAAGGGAACGGGCCTTGAGCTCGTCCACAATTTTTTGACGGGCGCCCACACCAAAATCGATGGGCGTTGGGAAATTATATCGGGCAATCCCCGGGGTTAATTCAAGCATGGTTTCTCTCTTAGACAATCTCAAAATAGCGTTGCAGCTCCCAGTCACTCACAGACTTCTGGAACTCCCGACATTCCCACAAACGGCTGTTACCGAAGTGGTCAATAAACTCGTTACCAAACATCTCCCGAGCCACCTCCGAGCGCATCATATTCTCGGTGGCTTCCAGCAAGTTGCGCGGCAGGGTGACCGCGTCTTTCACCGCGTAACCGTTGCCGGTGATTCGCTCCTCGGTGAGTTCAAGCTTGTTTTGAATCCCATACATCCCGCTGGCAATCGCCGCTGCTCCCGCGAGGTAGGGGTTGATGTCCGCACCGGGAACACGGGTCTCCAGGCGGGTGGACTTGGCGCCTCCCGCGAGCACCCGAAACGCCGTCGTTCGATTGTCGGCCCCCCAGGTCACCTTTGTGGGCGCCCACATGCCCTCCACCAAACGCTTAAAGCTGTTCACCGTCGGCGCGAAAAAGGGCAGAATGTGCGGCAGGCAGTGCATCTGTCCCGCCAGATAATGCTTGAAGGTCTCCCCCATCTTGAGGGGGTCCTGCTCATCGAAGAAGAGGTTCTGCTTGCCGTCCATGGTCCAGACGCTCTGATGCAGGTGACCACTGCAGCCCGGCAATTCGGGGCTTATCTTGGCCATGAAGGTGGGAACAATCCCAAACCCACCACCTATCTCCTTGGCCGCGGCCTTAAAGAGGATGGCCCTGTCTGCGGCCTCAACCGCCTTCGAGTAAAGAATCGCCGCCTCAAAAACACCGGGGCCGGTCTCGGTGTGAAGTCCCTCAAGTGGCACCCCAAAATCGAACATGTCGTCCATCAACGCCGCGAAATATTCCTGATTGGCGGAGGCCCGCAAGAGCGAATACCCAAACATCCCGGGAGTCAGGGGCTCAAGGTTTCTAAACCCTTTCTCGTGGAGGGAGTGCGGGGTCTCACGAAAATTAAAAAACTCAAACTCAAACCCCATGCTTGGGGAGTAGCCCGCATCGTTGGCCCGCTGCACCACGGTCTTTAAAAGCTGTCGGGGACACACTTCAAGGCTCTTGCCCTTGCCGTCGTGAAAGTCCGCCAAAAAGAAGGGCACGTTGTCATCCCAGGGGACGGTTCGGAAGGTGGAGAGATCAATATGCGCCTCCACATCCGGATAACCGGTGTGCCATCCGGTAAAATCGACGTTATCATAGCAGACATCGGCGCAATCCCAACCAAATACCACGGTGCAAAACCCAAAGCCGCTCTCCGCCGCGGAGAGAAACTTGGCCTTGTTAATGTACTTTCCTCGCAGCACACCATCGAGGTCTGCCACGGCCACCTTCACTTTGTTGTGACTCGATGCTCTTACCTGCTCGATGATCTCCGCCGGGGTCTGGGTTGTCCCACTCATGCCTGCCCTCTCAATGTTTCTCTCATGATTGAATCAACTGAATTGTTGCGCTCCTGCGCGACAGTCTCCCGACCAGAATTGCCGGGGACACTATGGAGACCAATACCACGCCCTACCCGCCATAGGCAACTCCCAACGCCCCTTGATCCCCCCACCCAAAAGCGCGCGTACCGCTCGATATTCGTCTTTAACTTCAGACAATTAGAACGCAACCCCCGAACACATCGGAGGCTGCGGGATACGCTACTGAAGAGCCGGGTCAGCGCTGGCTTCTGCCCCCGCCCCATAGGCCGCGAGCTTCTCCACCACCTCCTTATGCCCCACGAGTTCGGCGAGGTCCCGGGCGGTTAATTGCGAGGTGAGCGTTTTGGCGTGAACATCGGCGCCCCCCTCAAGGAGACGCTCCAC
>JAZAIZ010000030.1:0-18552 GCA_036230545.1 Myxococcota bacterium | reverse complement strand
TCCCCCCGGCCCCCGAGCCTTGAAATTTTCCAGGCCTACAATTTTGAGTCTCCCCCCAAAAGCACGCTAGACTGGGGCAGTTGATCGCTTCGGACGTCGCCGCTCACGTGATGGTTCGGACATCTTCAGGGGAACAACAATGCGTCACGACCTTGAGCACAAGGAATCATGCCTATGGGTCAAACCAGGGAGCCAACCCTTGGCAATTTGGGATTTGTCGAGCAGCTCTACGCTCAATTTGTTGAGGACCCCCAGTCCGTCTCCCCAGACTGGCAGGAGTATTTTACCCAACTAAACACCACTGAAAAAAGCAACGGCAGTCCGCAATTGGGGCCTTCATTTCGAGCCCGAAGCGTCTTCGCCGGCGGAACTTCCCCAGGCGCGGCGACAACGAGCGCTACCAATGCGCCTGCTGCAGCCCCCACTGGCCGCGCAGCGCAGCTCCAGGACCGCGTCTTCCAAATGGTCCGGGCTTACCGTGACCGGGGACACCTCATCGCCAAAATCGACCCCCTGGAAATTCCCAGGCCACCCTTACCCGAGCTCTTTCCCGCCTTCTACGGGTTCACCGACGCCGACATGGACCTTGAATTCCCCATGGGGACCGTGCATGCCGGGCGAGCGCTCACTCTGCGAGAGATCATAGGACACCTTCGCCGAACCTATTGCGGGTCCATCGGCGTGCAGTTCATGCATATCGACGATCTGGTCACCAAGTTCTGGCTTGAAGAGCGCATGGAGTTAACCGAAAACAGCATCACCCTGAGCCCCGAAAACCAGCGCATCATTCTAACCAAGCTAACCGACGCAGTCATCTTTGAAGAGTTCATTCAGAAAAAGTTTCGCGGCGCCAAAAGCTTCTCCCTTGAAGGTTGTGAGAGCCTCATCCCCCTCCTGCATCAATCCATTGAACGGGCCGGGGATGACGGTATCCAGGAACTCGTGATCGCCATGGCTCACCGAGGTCGACTCAACGTGATGGCCAACATCATGGGCAAAGGCGCCAAACACATTTTTCAGGAGTTCTTCGACAAAAACGCCGACCTCCTCGTTGGTCGTGGAGACGTCAAGTACCACCTGGGCTACAGCAGCGACTGGACCACCAGAAAGGGAAAAGAAATCCACCTTTCCCTGTGCTTCAACCCCAGTCACCTTGAGTACGTCAACCCCGTCGCCCTTGGGAGAGTCCGAAGCAAACAGGATCGTATTCAAGACACCAAACGCGAGCTCGCCATGTCGATCCTTATCCACGGCGACGCCGCCTTCGCGGGGGAAGGGGTCGTTCAGGAGACCCTGAACATCAGCGCGCTCAAAGCGTATCGCACCGGGGGCGCCCTTCATATCATCATGAACAATCAGATCGGCTTCACCACCGCTCCTTCAGAATCACGTTCATGCATCTACGCCACCGACGTCGCCCGCATGCTTCAATGCCCCATCTTCCATGTAAACGGAGAGGACCCCGAGGCCGTCGCCCAGGTTGTTCGCCTGGCAATGGATTATCGCGCAGAGTACAAACAGGACGTGGTCATCGATATGTATGGCTATCGACGCCACGGACACAATGAAGGAGACGAGCCGGCGTTCACGCAGCCGATTCTCTATAAAGCCATTCGCGCCCGCAAGTCCGTTCGCGAAGGCTACGTGGATCATCTGTCCAAAATAGGAGACATCACCCGGGAAGACGCCAAAGAGATCGAAGATCAACGCCATGAGCGTCTTGAAGAGGCGTTCAAACAAGCCGACAGCCACACACGCACCGAGTTGGTCGAGAACTCCATGATGGGCATCTGGACCGGCTACGTAGGCGGAAAAGACGTGGACACCCCGGAGGTTGACACCGGCGTCCCAACGGAGCGCTTGAGCACCCTGATGGATTCCTGCGCGACGCTCCCCGAGAGCTTCACCCCTCACCCCAAGATCGCCAAAATCCTCAAGCAACGTCTCGAAATGGGACAAGGAAAGCGCCCGCTCGACTGGGGCGCTGCGGAGATCCTGGCCTTCGCCAGCCTGGCCGTCGAGGGAGCCCCCGTTCGACTGAGCGGGCAGGATTGCGAGCGCGGAACATTTAGCCATCGACACTCCGTCAATCACGACTTTGAAACGGGGCAAAAATATTATGCCCTAAGAGACCTCACCCCAGACCAGGCGCCGGTAGAGATCCACAACAGCTCTCTCTCTGAGGCGGCCATCCTGGGATTTGAATACGGCTACAGCCTCGACATGCCCGAGGGACTGGTCATGTGGGAGGCTCAATTTGGCGACTTCTCCAACTGTGCCCAGGTCATCATCGACCAATTTATCAGCAGCGCCGAAGACAAGTGGGAGCGCCTTAGCGGCATCGTAATGCTCCTCCCTCATGCCATGGAGGGCATGGGTCCCGAGCACTCCAGCGCCCGCCTCGAGAGGTTTTTGGCCATGGCCGCCGAAGACAACATTCAGATCGCCTACCCCAGCACTCCGGCCCAGCATTTTCACCTCCTGCGAAGACAGGTCAAACGCCCCTTGCGCAAACCACTCATCGTCATGACCCCTAAGAGTCTCCTGCGACATCCACGCGCAACATCGACACTCGAGGAGCTTAGTTTCGGTTCATTTCAGCGTATTCTTCCAGACCCTCTCACTTCTCGCACCAAAGACATCGACCGCATTATCTGGTGTTCGGGAAAAGTTTATTTTGAATTGGAAGAGCTGCGCGAAAAACATGATCGGGACAATGTGGCGATTCTTCGGCTTGAACAGCTCTACCCACTCTCAGACGCCACCATCGCCGAAGCGCTCACCCCCTACCCGGAAGGTACCGAGATTCTGTGGGTACAGGATGAGCCTGAAAATATGGGCGCCTGGAGACATCTCCGGGCACGCTTTGGTCGTAAGGTCCTCGATAAATACCCCTTTGCGGGTGTGTCGAGACCCGAGTCGGCGAGCCCCGCGACGGGCTCCAAAGCCAGCCACGTGCTCGAGCAAGCTATCATAAACAAAACCGCGCTGAGAATTGAAGACTGAGGGAAACCCCAAGGAGAAGATGCAACATGGCAGTGAACCTTATTGTACCTGAAGTGGGTGAATCCATCACCGAAGTTGAAATCGGTGAGTGGGTCAAAAAAGAGGGAGACAGGGTCAATCAGGACGATATTCTCGTCATGATAGAAACCGATAAGGTCACCGTCGAGCTCCCCTCGCCAGTGAGCGGTCAGATCACAAAAATTATCAAAGCCCAGGGAGACACCGCCTCGGTTGGTGATATCATCGGCGAAATGGAGGAAGGGGAAGGCCCTGCTGCAGAGGCCCCCGCAGCGTCCGCAGCACAGCCGGCGGTAACAGACTCCGGGGCTGGCGAACAACGGGTCATGCCCGCAGCTCAACGCGCCGCAGCCCAAGCCGGGGTTGACGTCAGCACTCTTGAGGGAAGCGGCCCAGGGGGCCGGGTCCTGAAAGAAGACGTCACCTCTGCTAAAGCAAAGAGCGCCTCTCCAGGGCGGTCCACCAAAGCCCCGGCTCCCATGGGAGATCGAAGCGAAGAGATCGTCCCCATGACGCCCCTCAGGCGGAAGGTCGCCGAGCGCCTCGTCCAGGCGCAACAATCTGCAGCCCTGCTCACAACCTTCAATGAAGTCGATATGAGCGCGGTGATGGATCTCCGGGCAGAACATAAAGACAACTTCATCAAAAAATACGACATCAAGCTCGGCTTCATGTCTTTCTTTATTAAAGCGGTTGTCGACGGACTTAAACTCATCCCCCAAATTAACGCCGAAATCCGCGGGACGGACATCGTCTATCGCAACTATTATGACATCGGAGTCGCTGTGGGGGGAGGCCGAGGTCTGGTGGTGCCCATTATACGAAACGCCGAGAGCTTGAGCTTCTCCGAAATCGAGCAGACCATCACCGATTTTGGGCAACGAGCCAAAGCCAACAAGATCAAACTTGAAGAACTGCAGGGCGGGACATTCACCATCAGCAATGGGGGCGTCTATGGCTCATTGCTCTCCACCCCCATCATTAACCCGCCCCAAAGTGGGATTCTTGGACTGCACGGCATCAAGAAGCGTCCCGTCGCCATCAACGGCAACGTGGAAGTGCGCCCCATGATGTACCTCGCCCTCACCTATGACCACAGAATCGTCGATGGGCGTGAGGCGGTCACCTTTGTCAATCGCGTCAAGGACTGCATTGAAAATCCTGCCCGTATGCTCGTGGAGATCTAAATGAGTGATCCTTCTTTTGATTTGATTGTCATCGGAGGTGGGCCCGGTGGCTACGTCTCTGCCATTCGCGCCGCCCAGCTCGGCATGAAGGTGGCCTGCGTCGACAGCAACGACGTCCTTGGGGGCACCTGCCTCCGCGTCGGCTGTATCCCCAGCAAGGCGCTCCTTGAGGCCAGCGAGCGATTTCACGATGCCCAATCCAACCTCTCCCAGTACGGCGTCAAGCTGAGCGGGGTCAAGCTTGACCTCCCCACGATGATGAAGCGTAAGGAGAAGGTAATTAAAGCCCTCACCCTTGGTATCGCGGGCCTCTTCAAGAAAAATAAAGTAACGCGCTACCAGGGACTCGGAAGCCTCGTCAGCCCAACAGAGGTTCTTGTCACCGACGCCGAGGGTAAAAAGACCTCCCTGAAGACCGCGAAGATCATCATCGCCACGGGGAGCAAAGTCGCCGGGCTCAAAGGAGTTGAGCTTGAGGGTGATAAAGTTGGGACCAGCACCGAGGCCCTCTCCTACGACGCCGTCCCCAAGCACCTCGTGGTCATCGGCGCCGGCGTCATTGGCCTTGAACTCGGCTCTGTATGGAAGCGCCTCGGCGCCAAAGTCACCGTTCTCGAATACCTCGACAGAATTCTTCCCGGTATGGACAATGAGTTAGCCAAAGAAGCGCAAAAACTCTTCACCAAACAGGGCATCGAATTCAGCCTTGGCCAGCGGGTCACCGGCGCCCGGGTCGCCGGCAAGGAATGCGTCGTCGAATGCGAAGGCGCAGAACCTATCCACTGTGACCGAGTCCTTCTCGCGGTGGGGCGCGTCCCCAACACCGAAGGCCTTGGACTTGAGAACGTTGGGATTGAAACAGACAAACGAGGACGCATCCCCGTCAACGGCCACTTTGAGACCAACACGCCCGGAATCTTCGCCATCGGTGATGTGATCGCAGGCCCCATGCTCGCCCATAAGGCCGAAGAAGAGGGTGTCGCCTGTGTTGAGAGAATCTCCACAGGATACGGTCACATCAACTACAACACCATCCCCGGGGTCGTCTACACCGAGCCCGAGGTGGCCGCGGTAGGAAAAACAGAGGAAGAGCTTAAGGACGCCGGCACCGCCTACAGAAAGGGAAAGTTCCCCTTTATCGCCAACGGCAGGGCTCGAGCCCTCGGACACACCGACGGGTGGGTCAAGATTCTCGCGGACGCCACCACCGACCGAGTCCTTGGGGTTCATATCATCGGACCACGGGCGGGGGACTTAATCGCGGAGGCTGCGGTGGCCATGGAGTATGGCGCCTCCAGCGAAGACATCGCACGCGCCTGCCACGCCCATCCCACCCTCGCTGAGGTGGTGAAGGAGGCCGCCCTCGACGTCGACGGGCGCGCCATTCACATGTAAGAGGGGCTTACGCGCAGCTCCTGCGGCGGCGCCACCCCATCCACACGATCCCCATCAAAAGAACCCACACAGAGACCGGGCTGGTCTGCGAACAATCACACCCCTCGCCCGCGAACTCCTCCAGCTCTGCTGAGGTCGGGATGTCATAATACGAAGGAGGGATCACCCCCGGGACGTCGCACCACACCCTGGTCCCGTCATCACAATGCTCGGACATCTCGTTGTTGATCCACGTTCGCCAGACATCAACGCGCGTATCAACACCCCCCTTGGCACAATCGCTCTGGTCATAGGCATGAGAGGTGATGCCCACCACCCGCTCTTTTCGACTCGACTCCGTCTCCACCCTCAGATAGGTCGGGCCGCCGGAGTCCCCATGGCACTTTCTTGAAGAGCGTGCATCACTTCCGATCTGCATCTCCGCTCCGCCAATCTCATTAATCGTCGATTGGGCACACCTCTTGATCCCGGCGCTTCCCTGAGGCGGAGGTCTTCCCCACCCTCCTCCTTCCGCTGTCTGCATCCCCCAACCCGCGATAAAGACCGGACTCCCAACCCGGAGCTGAGAGACTTCTGAATTGGTAATGACGATCGCGGGCTCCACCGCGCTAAGCTCCCTCTCGAGAAAGAGCAGGCCGATATCGTAAAAATCCCCGGGGCCGCTGATGCTCATCATTCGCCGCATGGAGAAGTCCGGATGCGCAACCCACTTTTTCACCCTCACCGCGTCCGCGGGAAGGGGAGTTCTTGGGTTTTGGCTGTAGGCAGAGAGGTCCTCGGCAAACGAGATATAATACTCCACCGACTCGATATCTCCCATCCCGATCCCCATCTTCAACACATCTTCATCCACACAATGAGCGGCAGTTAAGACGGTGTCAGGACCAATCACCGTCCCGGTGCACGCAACAGCCCGTACCTGCTCCACTCCCGCCCATTGCCCAAAATTAATGGAGATATCCGCCATAATGGCCACCGCTGTGGTAGCCATGGACGCATCACACACCGACCCGTTAATAATCGACTGCGAATCATGTTCAACGCTCCCTGGCTCCAGCGCCCAATCCCCTTCATCACCACAGCCAAGCGACGCCAGCAACAGGCCACCAAGAACGAAAAATCTGCTCATTTGCGCTCCTCTCCAAAAGCCATCACGAGTGGGCCCATGACAAGCTCTCATCTTGAAAATGAAGCATTGACCGTAGTGCGCAGAACGCGACTCGGCAAGACCACACGCAGAGATAATTCATTAATCGTAGCGCCGGCATGGGGATAGCAAACCACCCCTGATTTCACTCAGTCGCCTTAAACTGCTCGACTCAGCCCACAGGCCGTGGCCACGTCATCCCGATAGGCCTTCCATAACTTACAGACCTCTTTCATCACAGTCACAACCTCTCCCCGATCCCCCGCAGGGACGTAATCTCTGACGATCTTCCACGCCGCCCCTCGATGCTCCCCCTCAACCTCGCGATGAGCTTTGGTCAGCGCAAGGTCCTCCTCCCCAAGACCATAATGCTTCACCAGAGGATGCTCGGAGAGGGGCTTCTCGGGACGCTTTTCGGCGGTAGCCTCGACCTCCCCGCGCTCATAGGGCGTGCCCTCGATAAAAATCGTGCTCACCGTCGCAGAGACCGCCCAGCCCATATCGAGGGTGGCCCGATCAAGAAACTCCCGGTAGCGCGTGGCGTTGGGAAGCAGCTTGATATTCTCAAATCGCGAGAGATCATAGCCGAGGCCTCGAGGGTAGCGTAGAAAAAGTTCGGGGTGCGGCATTCCCGCCACCAGGCCCCCGGTCTCCTCTTCGAAGAGATTCTCCGCCAACTCTCGACGCACCTCCGGAACAGGGCACTGAATAAAGCCCCGCCCGATAAGCACCGGAAAATCCCGGATATAGACCTCATACTCCTGCTCAAAATGGATGTTGAGCCTCTCTTTAGAAACGACCCCTTCGTTAAACGAGGACCAGGCCCAATGAACCTTCGACTCCATAACCTGAAGCAGCTCCTCCAAAAATACGTCAGCATTCATAGCAATTCCCCTCCCTGCGTGCTTTTACCCCAAATCCACCAAATTTTAGCCCATATCCGAAGACCAACCCAAGAAAGCAGTGAACGTCTCGCCCAAAATCCCACTTGACCTCCCCCTGGCCCCCGTCCATACCCAATATGTGCATTCCTGAATGACTTTTCACCCCCAGCGGAGGGCAGCATGAACATCTATTTGCTCATCATTCTAGCAGCCATCATCGGCGAGTACGCGCTCCAGACCAGCGCCAGGCTGCTCAACCTGAAAGCCCTCAACCCCGCTCTCCCCGGAGAGTTTGAGGGCTTCTATGACGCCACGAAATACCGCCGGTCCCAGGAATACACCCAGGTAAAAACCACCTTCAGTAACCTCGCTTCGACCTTCAACACCGCCCTCATCATCGGATTTATTCTCTTTGGCGGATTTAACCTCGTGGACACTTTCGCCCGCGGCTACGGCCTCTCCCCCCTGAGCACGGGGCTGCTCTTTTTCGCCTCTCTCTTTGTTCTCTCCGACCTGATCAACACCCCCTTCTCCCTCTACAGTACCTTCGTCATCGAGGAGCGCTTCGGCTTCAACCGAACCACCCCCACAACCTACCTCCTCGACAAGCTGAAAGGCTACGTCCTGATGGCCATCCTGGGCGGTGGAATTCTGAGCTGCATCCTCTATTTCTTCCAGGAGCTCGGCTCTCTGGCGTGGCTCTACGCGTGGAGCATCGTCACCGCGTTCATCGTCGCGATGCCTCCCCTCTTCACCTCGGTCATCGCGCCGCTCTTTAATAAGTTTGAGCCCCTTGAGGAGGGAGACCTGAAAGAAGCCCTCTCCTCCTATGCCACCAAGGTCGACTTTCCCCTCACCGGCGTGTTCGTCATGGACGGCTCCAAGCGCTCCGCTAAATCCAACGCCTATTTCACCGGCTTTGGCAAAAAGAAACGAATCGTTCTCTTTGACACCCTCGTTCAGCAACACAGCACCGACGAGCTGGTGGCCATCCTCGCCCATGAGATCGGCCACTACAAACGCCGACACATCCTCAAAGGAATCATCCTCTCTATCCTGCAGATGGGCGTGCTCTTTTTTCTCCTCTCGAAGTTTATCAACAACGCCGATCTCTTCGCCGCCTTCAAAATGGAGCAGCTCTCCATCCACGCGAGCCTCACCTTCTTCAGCCTGCTCTACGCACCGATCTCCTTTCTCCTCTCCATCTTTCACAACATCCTCTCGCGAAAGCACGAATACGAAGCCGATGCGTTCTCTGCCGACACCACCGGAGATCCAGCGCCCCTCATCTCCGGGCTTAAGGTCCTCTCCGTCAACAACCTCGGAAACCTCACCCCGCACCCCTTCGAGGTCTTCCTGAACTACAGTCACCCCACGGTCCTCCAGCGGATCGAGCGACTTCGAGCACAGCCCCGCTGAAGCCCCGGCTCCCCTGCGGCCCTTAGCTAAGCTACTGGATTAGTGTAACATTTAACACAAAACACCCCTCTCCTGAGCGCCCCCAAACCGCAGAGAGCACAGAGGTGAGCACACGATCGTCGCCACAGCAGGAGAAGCCGCAGAAATAAATGAAATTTTTCGTATGGTTAGCCCCTTTAGTGGGGTAGAGATGTGTCCCCTTAGATCTTCTTTTGTCCAGGAGCTTCATTTCTGCGGAAATCCGTCCCGAGAGGGGGCCAGAAGGCCGCGACCAAATTGCTGAATCCGTCCTCAGAAGTTACGATAACACCGATGCACCTGCTCCGACGCTACATACTCATCATTGGAACGCTCATCGCGTTGTTCCTGGTCGTCGGTACAATTGTGCTCAACCATCCGGACACACGGGCCCGCCTGCACACCGCGATAGAACACGCCGCGTCCAGTAGCTGGGAAGGCAAAGTGGTCATCGGGGAGATCGTCACCTCTCTTGTGCCCCCGCGAATCGAGCTCGACCATATTCGGGTCCACCGACAAGCCGAAGACAACGAAGCGTGGCTCATCGCACAGAAGGCCGCGCTGCAGTTAAAGCCCTGGCTCAGTCTCCAGGGGCATTGGATTATCGACTCCCTCGAGGTCACCGGCCTCCAAGGCACCCTTGACTCTCAAGACCCACTCTTCACCGGCTCCTCAGGGGGCCACTCGCCCCTGCGCTCGCTTCGCCTCGACTCGCTGCAGATTCGCTCTTCCAGCCTGCGGGTCCTTCACCCCGAGGGTGAACTTCACCTCGGGCATATCGAAGGTAGAGTGGCTCCCCACCGTGGAGCGTCCCAAATTCAATGGGAGGTCTCCCGAAGCTCGCTCACCCACAACCAGCAACGCTACCCCCTCCATGGACGCATCAGGGGCTCCCTCGTCGGCTCTCTTCCCGCCCCACGGGCCCTCAAACTAAGGGACACCGAGCTCACCTTTAATGGCGCGCACACCAGGATCTCAGGCTTCATTAACACGGGCGCCGGGCTCCGTTCCGATCTCAACATCGAAGTTGAAGGCAGACTGACCCAGGTCAATACCCTTCACCCAAAGCTGGCTCCCTGGATGGGTGCATTATCCGGCAACCTCCATTTACAGGGCACGCTGCAAAACCCGAGCCTTCAGATCAACATCGACGTCGACGGGCTCTCCTTCAACGGGCGCCCCCTTGTTGATCTCACCCTCGACGGCGAATATTTCAACAAGAGCGTCATCGTCAAACAACTGGAGCTCTCTTACCCCGAACACGGCAGCGTTCGCATCGCCGGAGCGATCCAGCTCACTCCCCCCTGGGACACTCACTTCAATGCGATCTTATCGGAGGCCTCCCTCGAGCATATCTTCGCCGCCGCCGGGATCTCCGACGCCTGGGTCCGGGCTCCCCTCAGCGGTGGCCTCACCGGCCAAGCCAGCTTTTCTCCATTTCTGCTAAACGCCAACGCTGATTTGAACGTTCACGCCTTTGAGAGCCTGCGAGGAAGCTACAAAGACCCCGCCAGTCAGGCGTCCCTCCACTTAAAGCAAAGTCAACTCTCCACAGACATCCAAATCACAACCACGGAGGCCCACCTCTCCAACGGACTTCTCAAACGAGGCAACTCCCGACTTAAGCTGCACGGCTCACTTTCTTTCGACACCCAACAAGGCATGAACCTCAAGTTGTCCGGTCACCGCTTCCGCCTGACCGACATCGGCAAAATCTCCGGAGTCCACTTTAAGGGGAGTGGACCTATCGGGGCGACCATCGAGGGCCCCTACGGAGACCCCACCCTCTCCGCAACCGCTGAGCTTGCGGGCTTCGCGATTGGAGACTACGACCTCGGCACCACCAAGGCTACCCTGGTCTATTCCGACAAAGTCCTGGATGTTCCCCGCGCCGCCATTCGGCGGGGAGAGGGCAAACTAGAGGGCAGGGCCACCCTTGATTTTCGCAAGGCCCCCATCAGCATCGCGGGCACCTTTGATCTTAAAGACGTCCCCACCGGCCCCCTGCTCGACACGATCGTCCTCGACACCCCGAGCTCGCGCCGCTTCGGTGGACTCGTAAGCGGTCGTGTGATCTTCGAAGGACCCCTCGCCAGTCCCCGAGGCGTTCTCCGACTGCAATCCCCCGGCCTGCTCATTGACAACTCCAACCTGGGTCCCGCGCGTGCCCTCACCGAATTTGGGCAAGAGGACAAACCCCTGAGCATCAACCTCAATGTCAAGCCAGAGACAGGCGCGATTTCCATCTACTATGCCCTCCTCCCCCGCCAGCAGATGGTCCTAAAGTCCAGCGTCGATGCCGTCCCGCTCCCCATCCTCACTCCCGTGCTGGGAGACGTCCCCCTCGGGGGAAGCCTCTCGGGGAGCGCCGAGCTTATCGGTCCAAGCAACGCGCTCAATGGAGCCATCACCCTCGAAGCGACCCCCTTTCGAGCTTTTGGCGTTGCCCTGGAGAAGACGCACCTCCACGGAGCCGTTGAGAAAGGCACCGTCACGCTAAAGGGAACAGCCCTTAATGGAGACGCCACCCTTGACGGACAGCTGCGCTTCCAATCCGGAGTTCCCTATTCCCTCACTCTACAATTTGCAGAGCTCTCCCTCGACAGAACCGGGATGATCCCCCAGGGCATCGACCCCAGGGCCACGGGCTCGCTTTTTTCTCAGGGAAAGTTACTTCAGGCCAAAACCATCATGGCCGACGCCGAGCTCCAAACCCTTGAGCTCCACGTCGCCAACGCCGTGCTTCATCAGCAGGCCCCCATCCGCATCCACTACACCCATGACGGCTTTGACTTCCAGGACGTCCGCCTGACTGGGGATGATATGAACTTTATGGTCAACGGCAAGGCCTCCCTCACCCGCTCCCTTGAGATGGGAGTCTACGCCAGTGGTCCCCTCTCCGGCACCAACGGCATGTGGTCCGGGCTAGAGTTCACCCGAGGGTTGTTTGACCTCAACCTCAAAATTCAAGGCAGCTGGGACATCCCCGCCTATCAAGGCTACCTAACCATCCAGGATGGCGCGATGCAGGTGAACCAGGTGCGGGTTACAGACATCGCTACCCGGATATCCTTCGAGGGAGACACCATCACCCTCCCAGCCGGCTCCGCCACCATCGGCGACGGCGTCACCCAATTCGAAGGCAACATCCTCCTCATCCCCAAAGAATCTGCCCAGGTTAACATCAGCGCAGCCATGAAGCAGCTTCGCCTCACCCCCCTTCGAGATCTTGAGATGACCGTCACCGGCAACCTCAACCTCCTGGGAAAATCCGATGATCTGGAGCTGCGGGGAGATCTTGAACTGGAGTCCCTGCGCTACATCGCCAACCTTGACCTTCAGCAGCTCCTCAGAACCCGCGACACCCCCTTACGGGTGCCCACCGCCGAACCCGGGCGCGGCTGGCGTCTACACATCAACGTGGACGCCGACGACAACCTGCTGGTGGCCAACAACGTCCTTGAAGCAGAGTTCAAGAGCAACCTGCGAATCACCGGAACCACCGATCACATCGGCGCGATTGGAACGATTACCCCCCTCTGGGCTAAAGCCAGCTACGCTGGCAACTCCTACAACATCGAGCGAGCGATCCTCGACTTTACCGACGAATACCGAATCTTCAGCCAATTTGATGTTCTCGCGGCCACCGAAGCCTGTGGGATGGAGCTCCAAGTGGCCCTCACCGGAAACTCCGACCGCTACATCGTAGAGGCGACCGGTAAAGATGAGAACGGCCCCGTAGACTCCCAGGACGCGCTCCTCTGTGCTCAGTTTGGGGTTCGCCTGCAAAACTATGCCCGAGACGACAGCTCGGGCCTTCGTGACACCCTGCCTGGCGCGGTGGACGCACTCTGGAAGGTAAGCGGTATGGATGAACAGGTGCGGCGCTTTTTTCCGGTGGTGGATGAGCTTCGCCTCACCAGCGGCTACTCCAAAAGCAGCGCTCGGGTAGAGCCCCGCGTGTTACTCTCCAAGGAGCTTGGCCAGGACTGGGAGCTGAATTACAACGGCCCACTCTATTATAAAGACGAACAACATGTTATTAGCCTCGAATATCGCCTGAACTCCCACGCGACTCTTGAGAGCACGTGGGTAAGCGTAAGTGAAGCATCCATTGGCGATTTAGGCTTAGACCTCCGGCTACAATGGGAATTTGAATAGACTATTATGCCTGTGCTTCTTCTGGCCTTCATGCTTGGCGCAACAGCCGCAGATAACCTCGCCCCCTACAGAGGACACCCCGTCCTCTCTCTCGAGATACAGGCCCCAAAAGACGAAAACCCCAAAGAGCTGCGCTCCCTGGTGGACATTCAAAAAGGCTATTTGCTGCGCACCGATGATATCCAAACATCCGTCAAGCGACTCTACTCCCTCGGCCGATTCTCAAGTGTCTCGGTCTTCGCCAAACGCCGTCAGGGAACCGTGCAGCTCACCTTCCAGCTCACCCCTCTTCAGCACATCGAGAAGATCACCTTCGAGGGACTGAAACAGGTCAAAAGCAACGCGCTCATCAAAGCGCTGCCCGTCTCTCCAAACGATGAGTTCAACTCTAAAACCCTCCCGCAGATAGAAGAGCGCCTGCTCAAGCACCTGCATCGACTCGGGTATCCTGACGCCACCCTCCGGGCGTTTCACTCACAGGGCACCAGCTATAATCGAGTTCGCATACGCGTTGAGATAGAAGAAAACGCCCCAACCAGAATCCACACCATCGCCTTTGAAGGCGCGACGCGACTCTCCCCTCAACACCTCGCCGCGTTTATTCAATCTCGTGAGGGCGGGATCCTTAACGAGTTGCTCCTCAGGCAGGACCACAAATCACTCATTCAACACTACCTCTCCCGAGATTTTCGTACCGTTCAGATTCCGCCCCCCACCCTCACCTCCACCCCGCAGGGAACAGACGTCGTCTTTAACATCAACGCCGGAAATCGAATCGCGCTCCAATTTACCGGCAACCGCCTCCTCTCCCGTCAAACGCTGGTGGATCTCTGGCCAGATGCCAGCGGAAGACTTCGCAAGGGAGACCTTCGAACCTTTCAAAACCGTATCTCAAGCTACTACCGACAGGCGGGATATCCGGACACCGAGGTGTCACTGACCGGCTACCATGATCAAAAGGGTGGGATCATGCGATATCTTTTCCAGCTTAAGGAAGGGAAAGCCATGCAGGTGGGGAAGATCACCTTCACAGGCAATAAAGCGATTCCCGCTCACATCCTGCGCGAGCACATTCACTCCCGCCTGGAGCAGTCCTTCCAATCCGATGAGCTGCTGCAAACAATCGACACCACCGACCGTCAGTCGATCCGCTTCGGCGACTCCCGCCCCGAGTATTCCTTCGGCGAGGTCCCCTCCAACACTGCCCCCCGCATCCCCAGCCATCGTCGATGGGTCCGCGAGATTTATGAAGACTCCCTCTACGAGCTCGTGGCGGTCTATAAAGACCGCGGCTTTCTCAATGCCAAGGTGGGGCCTCTTCAAAAGACCTACAAAGACGACGTTCTCCACATTCACGTCCCCATCGAAGAGGGAGTCCAAACCTTTATTCAATCAATAACATTCCAACATAATTTCGGCATAGAGTCCTCAAAGCTGCTCACCACCCTGGAAAACTCCGCAGACTTCAAGCTTGGCGCTCCCCTCTCCCACTCCAGAATCGAAGACGCCAGAATCGCGCTCATTCGCAGCTACCGGGACGAGGGCTACATCTACGCCAGAATCTTTACCAGCCGAGCGCTCTCTTCGGCCGGCACCGCTGCGGACATTGTTTTCCTCTTTGAGGAAGGACCCCAGGTACGGCTCGATCGAATCCTCATTCGCGGTAATGACTTCACTCACGAGGGTCTCATTAGAAGTCGCCTTAAACTCAAGCCCGGACAACCCTATCGCCTTCACGAAGCGCTCGACTCTCAACGTGCAGTCTCCTCCCTGGGGGTCTTCTCCAGCGTCAAGCTCCGCCTTATCGACGAAGAGACCCCCGGAGAGCGCAAAGACCTCATCGCCCAGGTCAATGAACTGCAACGGCACCGCATCGAGACCGTCGGCGGCATCTCCACTGAAGACGGCCCCCGGCTGGGGCTCTCCTACTCCCACCTCAATTTATTCGGGACAGCATCCACCCTTACGAGCTCCGCCAAGCTGAACAGGCAACTCCCTGCTCTCTTCAGGTTTCTCTACGGAAGCCAGGGCAATTCTCTCCAACAACGTTATGACAACTACACCTCCACCACAGACCAACTCACCAAAGCCCTCGAACGAGAGCTTCGCCTCGGGGTTCGTTCTCCCCAATTCGTCGGCCTCCCCCTCACCCCGCTTCTGCGCCTCGACGTGACCGATCTGCGGGACAACAAAACGTCCTACTCCCTTGACGCCACCGCAGCGACCTTTGGGGTAGAGTTCTTCTTCGGGAGGCACCTGAAAATTGATATGGGGCCTCAAATCAGTCTCACCCGAGTAGAGTGCACTTCTCCCTTAGCCAACTGTGGTGAGCAAGTGCAGCAAGACACCCAGAGCACCCGCAAAGTCAATCAGGGCTCACGGGTAGGACTCAATCTGGGCTCAACCCTCACCTACGATCTGCGCAACAGCCCCTTCAATCCCACCAAAGGCTTTATCCTCAGCCTCAGCGGGCAATACGCCCTCGGCGCTTTCACCGCAGACCCAACCCAGGTAAAGGTCCTGAACCAATTTGAGGAACCCTCCTACGTCTTTACCAAAGTGGAGAGTCGCATGACCGCTTACCTCCCCCTTGGCAAATCAGTGCTGGCCCTGGCTCTGTGGGGAGGGACCATCTCCATGATGAAGGGCGAGCTCGATGACACCCCTCTGGACGAGCGCTTTTTTCTCGGTGGCAGGAGCGATCTGCGTGGCTTTCAGGAGGAGTCTCTCATTCCGGAGGACGCCTGCTATCAACGAGGCGCCACCAACCCCGACTGCAAATTAAAGCTCCCCGCAGTCGAGCAAAACAAAGACGGTGACCCCGCGCTTTCGGCCTTCCCTTCCCTCGGCGGAAACTTTTACGCCCTCGCCAAAGCAGAACTACGATTACCCATCACCCAACTCCTCTCCCTCGACCTCTTTGTGGACGCGGGAAATCTCTGGATGTACCGCCCCGAACAAGAGTACCTCAAACTCCGCTTTGGCACCGGCCTGGGGATCAGCCTCGCGACCCCCGTGGGACCCCTGAGTTTCAGCGTTGGATTTAATCCACAATGGCGCGCCAGCAACCTGGAGTCCCCCGTCGAGTATTATTTTTCCATTGGGCAATTCTAGCCCCGCAGCTCCCCCCTTCGCGCCCATTCGATTATTGCCTGCCACCATGTTTCCATGCGAACGTAGGAGCTGAACCGAAGCGACCAAGGGGGAAAGATGACCGAGAAACACGCTCAACACCAAGCGGGCTCGCTGGACAAAGCGGTCATGAGCATCCTCTTCAGTGACATCAAAAATTATACCCAGATGTCCAAATCCCTTAACGCCTCCCAACTCCAGCAGCTCCTGGATCCTTACCTTCAACAAATGGACAGGATCGTCCAGGCGCACCACGGAGTCATCGAGAAAGTTCTCGGCGACGGCATCCTCGCCTTCTTCAAGGGCTCAACGGTCTCCACCGAGCACGCCAAGGCGGCGGTGGAGACCGCCCTTGAGATGCACCACGCCGCCTCATCCATGCGCCGGAGTTGGCAGAGCCTTGGGGGAGCCATAGACCTTCAACTGCGGATAGGCGTCGCCAGCGGCGATGTGCTGGAAGGAGACTTAAGCGTCAGCGGCCACACCAAATACACCGCCCTTGGAAACGCTGTAAACCTCGCCTCCAGGCTTCAGGAACAGGCATCCCCCGGCGGGCTCCTCGTCGCTCAATCCACCTGGGCACAGCTGCCCGACACCTACCATGCCCAAAGGCTTGAAGGCCTTGAACTCAAGGGCTTTGAGGACGCTTACACAGCCTACGAAATCTTGGGCAAAACCTCCGCCAAAACCGCCCCGCAGCCCACACACCAATCGCGTCCCCAAAACGACCAGGAGCAGCGCCGCTCCCCCCGACAACATCTAAACATCGAATTAAGATACACCACCAGCGGGCACGACTTCGTCGCCCACACGCAAAACATCAGCGAAGGCGGAGTCTTTATCGAGAGCTCCACGCTCCACCCTGTGGGGACCCCCTTAACGATCCACTCAGACATCCCCACCGAGCGTGGGTTCCTGCCCATCAACCTCGTCGGCACAGTGGTGCGACACGCCTCCACACACTCCGAACGTGGCATGGGCGTTGAGTTTTCAAGGGTTGAAACGGGGGAACTCAACACCACCCACTACTTTGTTAACGCCGCCTATCAGCTTGCCCACGCCTCCCGTCCCAGCTCCCCAACCACCCCCTCCAACTCCAAGGCTTCTCTTCACCTCGACCCCACCCCTGAGTCCAGCTCCTCCAACGTGCTTGACTGCAAAGACGCCGCCGATCTCAACGCCCGCCTCGACCATGAGTTTCACCGCACCAAACGCTACAACCATGAGTTTTCCTGTATCTCCATTCGGGTCGCTAAGCTTCCAAGGGACGTCGCCAACACCCTGGAGGAGCAAGCCCTGCGAGTCATTGCCAAACAGATTCAAAGCTCGATTCGCAACACCGACGAGGTCTTTTACCTTCGAGAGGGCCTTTTCATTGTGCTGGCCCCCGAGACCATGGCCAATCGCATTCACACCCTGACCAAAAGGATTATGGGCAAGATCCACCACCAAATCAGAATAAAAAGACCTGAATTCAACACCTTGGACGTCCACTCCGGTACCTTCTCCTTCGATGGTAGAAATGCCCGGGATCATAACGAGATCCTCAGACACACCCTCAACGCCTGTAATTGACCTGTTTTTCAATACAATCAATGAGTTGTAAGACATCTCCCTTTTCTACTCCCACCGCTTGACGACCGAGGTTTTGCCCCTAAGCTAGTCAAAACATGGCAAAATAAATCGCTAATTAAACAGAACCAGTTGTAGTACTATTTAAATAGTACTAAAAGAGGTGCTAAATTAACCCTTGGGAGCCAAACCACTGATGTTACGGGTAACTCAATTAACCAACTACGGAATCGCCCTTTTGGGGCAATTGGCGGCTCAATCCAGCCACCATCATTTGAGCAGCCGCGATTTGGCTACGGCCCTGGGCCTGCCCCTCTCCATCACCGCCAAAATCCTGAAGAGCCTGACCCGTGAGGGATTGCTGGTCTCCCACCGTGGGATCAACGGCGGCTACGCCCTTGCTCGCCCGGCGGTCTCCATCTCCATCGCCGAGATCGTCATCGCCCTGGAGGGTCCACTCCCACTGACCGCTCCTCTGAACTCCTCTTCCGAGCTCCACCCCTGTGATTTCATCAATCGCACCATTCAACAGACCCTCCAGCAGATCAGCCTCTCGGAGATGGTCCAAGACGTGCAAATGTCTGTTTCCCAGGGGCCTTCAGAAGACTCCTCC